>JAOTXX010000036.1 GCA_029862185.1 Myxococcales bacterium | reverse complement strand
CGCGCCCAATGCAATCGTCGCGCCAAGCGACGAGAAGAAGCCCCAGCGTGGAATCGGCGGTGGAGACGGGGGGGCGGGTGCGGCTAGGGTCGCTTTCTTGGTCTCACCTGCTGACCCTTGCACATACGTCGAGCTTTCACCGTCATCGAACGTTGCATGGAGCGAATGCTCAACGTCAGGCGTCGCCAAGAAGGTCGGGTGTTGCAGCAGGGCACCATCGAGATCGAGCGCACATTCCTTCTCACACTCGGCCTTTACGAGAACATTCAAGGGTCGCACCGCTGCGATCACCGCGTTGGCGGCCTTCTTGGCGCGCTCGTCCGACGGGTACTTGTCGCGCAATTGCAGCGCGAGGTTTGCAGCGCGAACCGAGTTGCCCGCCTTGTCGTGCGCGCGCACGGCCTGGAGCAATGCGGCGGAAGTTGGAACCAGGCGATAGGCTCGCTCGAACCAATGTGCGGCGAGCTCATAGCGGCCAGAAAGATACGCGGACGTGGCCTGGTCGTACGCCTCTGCGGCCTCCGCTCGGTCTTCGACCGATGCGCGCGGAGGGCTCGAAGCTTGCGTCTCCGCTGCGGCCGCGGACGCAAACAGCAGGCCAAACGTCAGAACGGCAGGTGCGATCCACCCGCGGCCTATGGTCGTGCGTCCCATCACCAAGATCCCACCGTTAACGATAGTAAAAATCTTGGGGGAAGCCGAATCAGCCACCGGTGCGAATGGCCTGGTGGTAGCCCTTTTTGTCCAATTGATCGAGCATTAGACGGAATTCATCGGGCTCCGGCGATCGAATCGTGGCCACATCGCGGTCCAGCGCTCCATGGGCGACCAGATGCAAGAGCGACTGGTTCATCGTCTGCATGCCTGAGGTGCCCTGGCCGGTCTGCATGATGCCGTACATCTGATGGACCTTGTCTTCACGAATCAGGTTTCGAATCGCTACGTTTGGCACCATCGCTTCGCAGGCCATCGCCCGGCCCGGCCCATCGGCCCGCGGTAGCAGCATCTGGCTGAGTACCCCCTGAAGGACGAAGGAGAGCTGGGCTCGGATCTGGCTCTGTTGGCCCGAAGGAAACACGTCGATGATACGGTTGATCGACTGGACCGCGGTATTGGTGTGGAGCGTTGCGAACACGAGATGGCCCGTCTCGGAGATTGTGAGCGCTGCTTCGATCGTTTCGAGGTCTCGCATCTCGCCCACCAGCACGACGTCAGGGTCTTGGCGTAGGACGTACTTCAGCGCGTCCTTGAAACCGGCGGTGTCGGATCCGACTTCTCGCTGGTTCACCACGCATAGCTTGTTCGAGTGGAGGAACTCGATCGGATCCTCGACCGTCACGATGTGATGACGATGCTCGCTGTTGATCTTGTCGATCATCGAGGCGAGCGTGGTCGATTTGCCGGAACCCGTCGGCCCGGTGACCAAGACCAAGCCACGCGGTCGCGTGCAGAGCTCTGCAACGACGGGAGGTACCCCGAGCTGATCCAGCGGCCGGATCTCGAACGGGATCGCTCGGAACGCACCGGAGACTGCGCCGCGCTGTAGGAAGACGTTGGCTCGGAAGCGCGACAGCGACTTCACGCCAAAAGAGAAGTCGATCTCGTGCCCTTTTTCGAAGCGCAGGCGCTGATCTTCGGTCATCACCTCGTAGCAGAGCGCCTTGCTTTCGCGCGGCTTCAGCGGTGGCGTCCGCAACGGCATCAGTGAGCCGTCGATGCGGAGCTGCGGGGGCGATCCCGTCGTGATGTGCAAATCCGAAGAGCCGCGTTCGACCATGAGTCGAAGCAACTGCCGAAGGGTGAGCCTTGGTGCCTCCTGTGGTGCCGCCATGGGCTAAAGCATATCAGAGCGGCAGGCGCTTTGCCCTAAACGCTACGGTGGGCCCACGGACCGCGTCGGAGCCAGTCCCGCCGCCGGTACTGTGAGCCGATGATCTTGGCAACCGAGGTGGCGGTCAGAAAAGACCCCTCCAAACCGAGACCGGGTGCCACCTGTTCGTTGCACAGGTACACCCCCCGAACGGGGGTACGTGTAGTCAGCGCACACACGCCAAGCGCGCGTCGCGTCGGATAGTCGTACACGGCTCTCATCGTCGACGGACCTCGGGCCCATGGGTCGCTGCACGGAAGTTCCGTGTTGGCGCGGAACGCGCGAGGAGGCAGGCCATCGTGCGAGCTATCCACCCAGATCGCGTGCTCGTCGAAGAATGGAACGACGCTGCGGATTGCATCTAGCGCCTCTTCGCGAACGAAGTGAAGTGGTGAGGATCCCGTATCGACCATATGCTCTTCAACGAGGCGGGTCGCGGAGAGCAGCACACGATTTGTTTCCACGTCGCGACGCCGAAGCATGAAGATTTGGTTCGGGTCGGTTTCGCCCATACACCGTAAGGCAAGAGGCCCAAGTGCGTCCGGAATGCCGCGTTTCTCCGTAAAGAAGTGCACTGAGCAACGGTATGCGCGGGCACGCGGTTCACCCACCCGCTCGAACATCGTGGCCATCGAGCCGCGTTCGGGAAGCAATTGGGAGAGCTCGCCGATCGGGGTGCCATGCGCAATCTGGGAGCAACCGATCTCCTCGTCGGTCCGTGCGAGGTGAATGCTGTGGCCCCGCCTGCCTTCGTGGCGGATGGAATCGGCCCGGTCGCGCGGCCTGATATCGCCGCCCCAAGACCGAATGCGTGCGAACAGCGCTTCTTGGAACCAGGACCAACCGCCACTGAGGTCGCTGACTCCCGACAAAACGTGCCCGTGTAGCCGCGCGCGAGTCGAGTCCGAATGTTGCGAGGGGACGAGACCAGACAGATGGGGAAGGACCCCGTCGAACGCGGTCCTCAATGGGTGCCGCACCGCAAGTTGGTTCCACGATGTCCAGCCTTGCCCTTGCCGGTCGAACCGTTGCGCCGTTGCGGTCAACGAAAATTGCTGGCGTTCGAGAAAAGTTTCCGGAGGCCAAACGAGCCCTCGCGCCACCACCGTGTCGAGCTCGCTTCGCACCTCGGCTAGAGTGCGCGTGATGTCGGTAGCCTGGCGCCGCACACCTGGGAACTCCCGGCCGAGCTCGGCCAACCATCTATCGGCTTCAGGATAAACATCCAAGCGATGCTCAGGGAGCAGCAACTGAAGCACGTTGGACCGATCCGCCATGCGCTGCCGGACGTCTTGCCGCAGCGCGAGCTCCTCCAATGTGCTCTGAACGATCGGGCTTTGAGCCCCCGCCATCGTCAATCCGTACGGCTCGATCGCGACGCCCGCCAAGGAGTAGAATGGCTCGGGCACCCCCTGACCGAGCACGAGGACTCGAAGGCCTTCGCGCGCCAACAGGGCTGCACAGAGAAGCGGCTCCATTCGGGTGCCCAGGACGACGACGTCGTAGAAGCTCGTCGGCACCGGTCTATGTGTCCGGCACGGTCAGCGATCGAGAGGGGTCGGCAACGGGTGTGCTCACGGTGAGCGGGTCGAGGGTGATCGCCCCGATCGCGATCTGTTGAATTACAGCCGGCAAGAGTCGATGCTCCTGAACTTGGATTCGCGCATGGAGCGATTCCGCACTGTCGGCGCCGAGCACCGGGACGGCCGCCTGTGCGATGATCGGACCCGTGTCTACACCGGCATCGACGACGTGGACCGTACATCCGCTTACGCGGACGCCGCCTGCGAGTGCCTCTTGCGGCCCGTTGTGCCCGGCAAACGCGGGAAGCAGGGCAGGGTGTACGTTGATGATGCGACCCGGAAAGCGTTCGAGCAAGGGCGCACCAAGAACCCGCATGAACCCGGCCAAGACGACCAAGTCCGGGTTGAGCGATGCCACCGTTTCGGCTAGCGAATCGTTCCAGAGGTCGCGGTCATCGCCTTTGCTGAGTGGAACTACCCGAGTCGGGATTTCTCGAGCGTCTGCGAAACCGAGCGCCGCAGCCTTTTTTCGATCGGAAACGACTCCTACGATGTTTGCGTCGCAGGTTCCCGCATCGATCGCGTTGCAAATCGCTTTCAAGTTCGAACCACGACCGGAAACGAGAACGACGATATCCATAGCGGGCTCTAAGATGAGAACGAAACGCCCTCGTGGTCGACGATCTCGCCCATGACGAAGGCGCGTTCGCCGCTGGCGTTGAGCGCGTTCACCAGTTGCGTTGCACGATCGGGCGATACGACCATCGTGAAGCCGACGCCCATGTTGAACGTGCGCCGCATCTCCGCGTCGGCCACGGCGCCCCGGTCCTGAATGAGAGTGAAGAGGGGGTCGACGGTCCAAGAGCCTGCATCGATCGCCAGCCCCAGGCCTTCGGGCGTGGCACGAGGCAGGTTCTCGGGGAGCCCGCCGCCAGTGATGTGGCACATGGCACGCACGCCGTGCTCGAGCGCAATTCGCGCTGCCTTTACGTAGATTCGCGTGGGCCGGAGCAGGGCGTCACCGAGCGTCCCACGCGGCCCAAAAGCGCTTTGCAGCGAGAGCGGCGAATCGCCTTCGATGAGCACGCGCCGCGCCAATGAGAACCCGTTCGAGTGCAGCCCCGAAGAGGCGACGCCGACCAGCTTGTCGCCGGGTCTCGTGGCTTTGCCGTCGATGATACGCTTGCGACTGACGACGCCCACTGCGAAACCCGCCAAGTCGTATTCCCCAGGGGCGTAGAACCCCGGGAGCTCAGCCGTTTCGCCTCCGAGAAGAGCGCACTCGGACTGGCGACACCCTTCCGCGATGCCTTTCACGACCGCCTCGCCCTGGTCCACATCGAGCTTCGATGTCGCGAAGTAGTCCAAGAAGAACAGCGGCTTGGCGCCGACGGTGATGATGTCGTTGACGCACATCGCCACGAGATCGATGCCGATCGTGTCGTGCCGCTCGAGCTCGAAGGCCAGCTTCAGCTTGGTTCCCACTCCGTCGGTTCCGGAAACCAGGACCGGGTCCTCGATGTCGCTCGGTATCGCGCAGAGCCCGGCAAATCCACCGAGCGAACCGAGCACGTGTTCTGAACGAGTCGAATGCGCGAGCGGTTTGATCCGTTCGACGAGCTGTTCACCGGCCTCGATGTCGACTCCGGCGTCACGATAGGTCAGCCCCGCCATGCGGCGGAAGCTAGGCGATCGACCCGAGCGGGTCAACGAGCGACGCTCCGTTGACGCTCGCGCGCTCGTCGCGTACACACGCGTCCATTCCAAGAGGGGTAGACAGATGGAGGCTCTCCGTCCTCGGGCTGCTGATGGCCGCCTCGGGCTGCCAGGCTGATTCGTCTCCGCGGCGCCAACAGGAGCTTTCCGCGCCGTCGGTGGAGCTGGCCGAGCCGGCCGAACCTCGAGTTGAAAAGGCCCGGCTGCTGCGCATCGACGTGTACGGCGCTGACGCGAAGGACGCGGCCGGTGCACGCGTGGTGCTTCTCTTCGAAGGAGCACCGCTGTTCACACAAAAGCAGTTGCCCGCGGAGGGGATATTGCCGCCGCGCATCGCCATCGAGCTGGAGGACGCCGAATGGGACGCTAGCGTCCCGGTTTCTCAGGCGGTCGAGCGAGGAGGCCTCCAGCGCGTCCGGCTTGCCACGCCCAACCCTCGCGTCGTGTTGGATCTCCATCCGACGGCGTCGGGCCGCGTATTCTTCCTGACCGACCCGTACCGTATCGTCGTCGACGTGAGCGCCGCGCGGCCGTCACGGAAGAAGAGAAGGCCGCTGGTGGTGTTCGACCCTGGGCACGGTGGTCGAGAACCTGGTGCCGCAAACGATCGATACGGGCTCGTCGAATCGCAGGTGGCGCTCGAGTTGGCCGAGCTGGCGGCAGCCAGGCTGCGTGCGATCATGCCGCGTTCGCGCGTGATGCTCACTCGGTCGAGCGACGTCGATCTCTCGCTCGAAGAACGCTGCGCTCTGGCCAATGCGATGGAGGCGGACGTGTTCGTCTCGATCCATCTAAACGCCAGCTCGGAGCAGGTTCGCAAAGGAGGCGTA
Organism: Myxococcales bacterium; assembly: GCA_029862185.1. GTDB lineage: Bacteria > Myxococcota_A > Polyangia > Polyangiales > Houyiibacteriaceae > SG8-38. Next base: position 35,134 of record JAOTXX010000036.1, on the reverse strand, counting down.
ACCACCTTCGTCCTGGACACGACGAACAACCGTCAGGCCCTTCGTCTGGCAGCGCGCGAGAACGGCACGCGCGTCGCCGAGGTGACCGGCATTCAGAGCCTCCTAGCGAAGCACCATCGGAAGAACCAAGCAGAGGGCTCCCTGACCTTGGCGGGTAAGATTCAGCGCCACACCCTGAAACGGGGCCGCACGGTTCTCCCGAACCTTGCCGATCGCGGTGTACGGCGCGCGATGTTCTACGTCTTGGTGGGCGCCCGCATGCCGGCGGTGCTTCTCGAAGCGTCGTTTCTGACGTACGAGCCTGATGCGCGCGCGCTAGCCAAGCATCGATATCGCCGCGCCCTTGCCAACGGCATCGCATCCGGCATTGCGTCGTACCTCCTGACTCGATAGGGGGGATGGCTTGCCGACCGCAGGGTCGACGGTCATACTCGCTGACCTTTGTCGGATGGTTCCAGTCCGGTCGTCGATCTGGGTGGGCTCGCACCTGCGCTCGGCAAGACCTGTAGCGGATACCTGGGTGGTTATCGCCGGGCGTTCGAGGACGCGGTGCGCCGAGGAGACCCGGGCGTCGGCACCGCTCTCTCTCATGCGCGCGCCCTCGACGGTCTGCTGAGCGCGCTGTACTGCGCCTCGGATGCGGCCACGCGCGCGCTGGGTCTCGAGCCGCGCGGGCGCGTCGCTCTGGTCGCGGTGGGTGGCTATGGCCGCTCGACGCTCGGTCTCAACAGCGACGTCGACGTCGTGTTCCTGTGCGACGATTCGAACGACCCGTTCGTCGGGGCGCTGGCCGAGGGGCTGCTCTATCCACTTTGGGACCTCGGGGTCGACATCGGGCACGCCGTTCGAAGCGTCGCTGAGACACTGAGTCTCGCTCGCCAAGACATTCGCACCACCACGACGCTGATCGACTTTCGGCGTGTCGCTGGCAGCGGCTCGCTGCTCGATGCGCTGGAGCGTGGAGCGCGCGAGCAGGTCTTCGAGCCGCACCTCGTCGAGTTCCTCGGCGCTCTCGAGCAGGACACCGAGACACGCCATCGCCGTTTCGGCGGCAGCCTGTACCTTCTCGAGCCGGACGTGAAACAGGGGCGCGGCGGCCTGAGGGACATGGACGTCGCCGAATGGGCGGCACGAGCACGTTGGGGCGCGCGAGACGAACAGGATTACGTCCGAACGGGAGCACTTCTCGCACGCGAGGTTCGAGAGCTCGAAGACGCTCGAGAGATGCTCTGGCGCGTGCGTAACCTATTGCATTTGCGTGCAGGCCGTCAGCAGGACCGACTCACTTTCGGCGATCAAGAAGACATTGCGCAGGAGCTCGGCTTCGTTGATGGCGTCGCCCTAGGTGTCGAGCAATTCATGCAGGCCTACTATCGGCACGCGCGCATCGTCGCGCTCACCGCGGAACGAATGCTCGACCGCGCTCGCCCGCGCAATCGGACTCGAGCCGCGACGTTCCGGAAACTCGCACATGGGATCGTTTTGGCCGACGGGATCATCAGCCTCGAGAAGCCTCAACGGCTCGACGGCGATCCCGCGCTTGCGTTTCGCTTCTACCGACAGGCTCTTCGCTACCACAAGCGGCCCGACCACTCCGCCTTGGACGCGATCGCCCGCATTGCACCGGACAAGCGATGGCGTCTCCGGCTCCAAGACTCCGAAGAAGCTACGCAGCTCTTCCTGGCCCTGCTCAATAGCATCGATGAGCCGGCATTCCGCAGCGGCTCCACCGTCGCCGAGCTCCACGAGGTTGGGCTCATTTCCGCGATGATTCCTGAGTTCGAGCCCCTGGTTGGTCGCGTCTACCACGACGTGTTCCACGTCTACACTGCCGACATTCATGCGGTCAAAGCGCTCGAGCACCTGCAGGCACTGACCCGAGGTGAGAGCCGCCGGCGGGCGCTCTCGGCTCGCCTCGCCGCAGAGGCCCCGAGGCGGCTTCCACTCTTTTTGGCCGTGCTCCTGCATTCGCTCGGTCGCACGCGGGGTCGGGAGCAAGAGCAAGCAGGCGCGCGTCTCGCCGAAAACGTGGCACTCCGATTGGGCCTCACTCCTGTCGACGCTCAGCACGTTGCTTGGCTCGTGCGTGAGCAGAGCTCGCTCTACCGCTGGGCGACCCAGCGGGACATCCACGACCCGCAAGGTTTGAACGAGGTCGTCAAGATGGTGGAAACACCTGAGCGCCTTCGCGACTTGTTCCTGTGCACCGTTTCGGTCGTATCGACCGTGAATCCCAAAGCGATGACTTCCTGGAAGGCGCGCGCGCTCGAGGACCTCTATCTCGCAACACTCGCGCAACTCGAATCAGGCAGTGCGTCGGCACAGACGGAAAGCCGGGTTCTGGAGGTGAAGCTACAGGCCGTCGTTGGATTTGCAGGCGACGCCGGGCAGGATGAGCTTCAAAGCTTCATCGATGAAATGCCAGACCGCTACTTCCTCGCCAACCCGGTGGACGTCGTTCGACGCCATGCCCGCATCTCACGTGACCGCGACGAAGCCCTTGCGACCGTTCGCGTCGGCCCGGGCCCGAGCGAAGACGTGGAATCGGTGGTGGTGGTCTCTGCGGACCGCTCGGGCTTGCTTGCAGATCTCACCGCGGTGTTTGCAGCGCACGATCTCTCGATCCTCGCGGCACAGCTTTACACCCGCCAACGGGAGAGCGGAGACGAGGTGTTTGACGTGTTCTGGGTCCGAGTAGGAGACAATACGCCATCACCCACGAGGCTCGCCGAGGCGCTCCAAGAAGACATCGCGCACCGAGTCACGAACCGCGTCTCGGCCCAAGATCTGATCGCGCGGCAAAGCACGCCGCCTCCCTGGTCGGTGCGCCGGGGTCCTGACGTGCCTACGCACATCAGCGTCGATAACAACGCGTCCCTGCGATACACGGTCGTAGACGTCTTTACGCGCGACCGCATTGGCCTCTTGCACGAGATCGCGCGCACGCTGCACCAGCTCGATTTGACCATCGCCCTCGCGAAAGTGAACACCGAAGGTCAGAGCGTCGCGGACGTGTTTTACGTTTCCGACGGCGACGGGAATAAGGTGCACGACCACGAGCGCTTGAAGCGGCTCCAGCGGGTGCTCTACGATCGCATTTTTGCGCTTCACGCACGTGCAGAGGTCCTTTGAAAGCGCTGGGTGCTCTGCTGTTTTGCGGGGCGATCCTCGGAGCGCTCGGTGCCGGCTGTGGCTCCAGTCCAGGCGCACCGGCCGAACTGCCATCGCGCTCCGTCGTCAGTCATCCTTCGGCCCGCCCCGATGTGCTTCGCGGAGAGCGCTTGCTCGCCGAAGGCAAGGTTGCGGAGGCGAAAAGTGTTTTCGAGAAGGCACTTGCCGATGATCCGAACGACGCCAGGGCCTGGCTCGATTTGGGGCTCTCGCACGAAGAGACGAGTGATTGGGCCTTAGCCGAGAAGGCGTACCGGCGTGCGACCGCCCTCGACCCGAACTTCGCCGAACCGTTCAACAATCTGGGCGTGCTCTTGCGGGAAGCGGGCAAGCTCACGGAGGCGACGGCGATGCTCGAACGCGCGGTCGCTCTGGACCCTGGGCTCGCTGCTGCCCGGTTCAACCTCGCGCTCTCCTACGAAGAGCTCGGAGAGCTGGTGGATGCCGAACGTGAATACCTCGCGACCATCGATCGACTCCCTGACGATCCGATCCCGCGAATCAATTTAGCCATGATGCTTCTCGATGCAGGGCGGCCCGAAGACGCAGCGGCGCAGCTCCGCGCAGTCCGTCCGATGGTCCTCGGTGACGTCTTACTGTCGATCGCGGTCGGGGAGGGTTTGCGGCGTGCCGGCTTACCGGCCGAGGCGGTGCCGGTTCTGCAGACGGCGCTCCGGCAGGCGCCCGAACCGCCTCCTACGGAGCTTCTCGCGGAGCTCGCCTTGGCGCAGTACGCAACCGGGGACCTCGACGCGGCGGAAGCAACGATGCGTCGCGCTGTCGGACAGAACGAGCGCGATCCAGCGCTTCAGTATGCCTACGGCTCCATCCTGGCAAAACAGGGCCAGCTTGGGAAGGCTCGCGCCCACCTGAGGCGCGCCGCGAATCTCGATCCGGATGGGCCCTATGCGGATCGCGCGCGCGCACGGCTCGAGGCGCTCAAGAACTGAGTGGCTCAAATCCCAGGCCAACCAAGAACAGCTCGTAGCTTTCGTCACGTGTTGCCTCAGGGCGAATGGTCCGGACTTTGCCGAACACTTCGCGCATCGCACTGCGTGCGTCCTCGAACTCGGCGCCCTGGAAGATCTTCGCGACGAAGCAGCCGCCCGGCCGCAGCACCGCCTTGCCGAGCTCGAGCGCGCGCATGACGAGCTCGTAGCTTCGGAACTGATCGGCATGGCGCTGGCCGCTCGTCTTCGGCGCCATGTCGCTGATGACCAGGTCGAACGGTCCTCCCAAGCTCTGCGGATCGGCCTCGAAAGCGTCCAGCACTCGGATTTCGGCATGGGCCGGTAGTGCAAGGTCCGGGTCGTTGAGGTCGATCCCAATCACGCGACCGCCCGGGCCGACCTTCTCCGCGGCGTAGAGGGTCCAGGAGCCAGGGCTTGCTCCAAGATCGAGAACGCGCTGGCCTTTCTTGAACAGATTAAGGCGTCGGTCGATTTCCTGGAGCTTGTAAACCGAACGAGCTGGGTAGCCTTCGCGCCGCGCCCGGCGTCCGTGGTGATCCTGCTGGCGGCGGCGGCTCAGTTAGCCCTCGTCGGTGGCTTCCGGCGCCTGTGCGGAGGCCTCTTCTTCTTTGACCTTGCGCTCGGGAAGCGGCACCGCTGCCTTCTTGATGGCGCCCTTCAAGGTGAGAAAACCGTTGCGGGGACCGGGAACACCGCCTTCGACCAGAACGATGTTCTCGTCCGGGAGCACCCTGACGACGCGAAGGTTCAAGATGGTTGCCTTCTTGTTGCCGTGCTGGCCCGCCATTTTCTGACCGCGGGGGGTACGGCCCGGGGTCGTCGCCATACCGATCGAACCGCCACCGCGTTTGGCCTCGTGCGTGCCGTGACCCACCGTGCCGGCGCCAGCGAAGTTGTGTCGCCTCATGACGCCGGTGAAGCCACGGCCCTTGCTCGTGGCAGAGACATCGACGAACTGGCCATCCTGAAAGATGTCGGCCGCGCCCAGGGTCTGGCCGACCTCGAAGCGCTCGAGGAGCGACTCGTCGATGCGAAACTCGCGAACGACCCGCTGGGCGTCGACGCTGGCCTTCTTGAATGCGCCCGCCTCGGGCTTGCTCACGCGCGCTTCGCGACGGTTGCCAAAGCCGAGCTGCAGCGCGGAGTAGCCGTCTTTCGCCGGGGTGCGCTTGCCCACGACCACGCAGGGCCCCGCCTTGATTGCAGTGACGCGTCGGACCTCCCCGTCGTCGAGGAAGATTTGGGTGTTGCCGAGCTTGGTGCCGATGAGGCCGGGATTCGTATTCACAAGTGTTCTCCCCGGGAAAAGGGCCGCAAAGATAGTGATGAGCGGGGGGGAGTCAAGGCGGATGCGTTCGACCGCCCCTTGCCCTGATCACTCGTGAATTCCAAAGATTCGCACGGCGTTTTCGTAGCTTGCCTGTGCCAGAGCCTCCGGGTCCTCGCCTCGGAGCTCTGCGATACGGGCTGCCGTATAGGCTACATAGGCGGGTTCATTGCGTTTTCCACGCTTCGGCATCGGGGCCAAGTAGGGGGCGTCCGTCTCGATCAGAAGCGCGTCGGCCGGCTGCTGGATGGCCGCGTCTTGGACCGCTACCGCTTTGTTGAAGGTCACGATCCCGCTGAACGAGGATACGAATCCCAGATCGAGCGCGGCTTTGGCGAAGGGGGCGTCCTCGCTGAAGCAATGGATGATGCCGCCCACGTCCTTCGCGCGCTCTTCGCGTAAGATTCGGAGGGTGTCCTCAGGCGCCGATCGCGTGTGAATGACCAGCGGCTTCTTGAGCTCCTTGGCGATCGCGATCTGCCTTCGAAACGCTTCTTCTTGGGCGGGATGGGGCGAGTGGTCGTAGTGGAAGTCGAGCCCGGTTTCGCCGATGGCCACCACTGACGCGTCGGTGCCAGCGTCGCGAATCGCATCGCAGAGCGCGTCATTGAGATGCTTGGCGTCGTGCGGATGCACGCCGACGGTCGCCGAAATTCGGTCGGGATGTCGTCGGGCGATCTCGATCGCGGAGGTCACCGAAGCCACGTCGCTCGCGCAGCCGATGCTGGTGATGCGCCGTACGCCCGCTTCCGCGGCGCGCTCGAGCACCGCGTCCAGCTCTCCGGAGAGACGTGGGTCGTCCAAGTGGCAGTGCGTGTCGAAGAGCATGGCCCGGTTCACTACGGAAGGTGGTTCGTCTGGCGCAGAGACGCAAGCAAGGCCTTTGCCTTCTCACTCTTCGGTGCGAGCTGCTCGAGCGTGGATTCGTACACCGGCCTTTCGGCCCTTCGGCTCCTACGCAACGCACGGGTCACGTCGGGGAGCAGCGATGTCAGGCCGAGCTCCCCTACGAGCTCCACGCCGTACTGGCGAGCTTCGATCCGCCAACTTCGCACGATCCTGCGAATCACCTCGGCGCCGGCCGGGTCGCCGAGACGGACGAGGGCGCGTGCGGCGGCTGCACGCAAAATGGGAGACCGCCAACGATGCTTCGCAAGCCGCGTCAACGCCGCCAACGAATCCCGGTCGGCGAGGTCGCCAAGCCCGACCGCCGCAGCAAAGGCACGGTCGGGCTGGTCGAGGGACGCCCGAAGCGTTGCGGCGCCCCTCGCGTCGCCCAAGGTCGCGAGGCTGGTTGCCGCGGCGAAACGAACCGAGTCCGATGCGTCGTCCAAGCAGCGCGCGATCGCATCGACGCTGCCGGTGGCGCCGAGCTCGCCGAGGCATTGTATCGCCAGCGCGCGCACTTCGTCGTCTCGATCGCCCAGGGCCGCGGCAATCCGTTCGGATTGCTCTGCACCCAGGTACGACAAGGTCCATATCGCCGAAAAGCGCATCTCCGGGCGGGGATCCTCGAGCAAGGCGGCAATCGCATCGATTCCGGCGTCGGGCGCCACGCGTCCGACTGCGAGTACTGCCGTTTGACGGGCGCCGATGTGCTCGTCCTCGAAGGCCTCGAGCAGGGTGCTCAACCCTTCGCGCGCGCCGAGCGCGCCGAGTGACTCGAATGCGGCCTCACGGACTGCGCCAACCTCGTCCCTTGCCAGGCTGAGCAGGCCTTGCACGGCTTCGTCTCTTCGGTCCGTCGGAGCGTGTGCAAGCCGCGCAGCCGCCGCGCCTCGAAATCGCGGCTGTTGAGCTTTCACGTCTCGAAGTGCGGCGTCGAACGTCGGCGTCAGCGGAGGGATCACTTCGCGCGCGACCCGGGTTCGACGTCTTTGTCGACGCCGAGCATGCACAGACCGCTCTCGTCGCTGGCGGCGAGCACCATCCCTTGCGACTCCAGGCCCATGAGCTTACGGGGTTTGAGGTTGGCGACGATCACGACTCGTCGGCCGATGAGGTCCTGGGGACTGTAGTGCTCGGCGATGCCGGCGACGATCTGGCGCGGCTCTGCCTCGCCCGCGTCGACGACGAGCCTGATCAGCTTTTTGCTCTTTTGGACCTTCTCCGCTTCTTTCACCAGTGCCACCCGAAGGTCGACCTTCATGAAATCGTCGAACTCGATGAATTCGTCTTTGAGTTTCTCGGTCTCCGTCATGGCCGCTGCCTTTTCTTGTTCTGACTTGGGAGCCTCGACGCCGAGACGCTCCAACATCGAGCGCTCCTGGGCCTCGTCGAACCTGGGGAAGAGTGGTGTGGCGCTTTGTGTCTGCGTGCCAGGCCTCAGACCGCCCCACGCGCTTGGCCACAGGTCCACCTGCTCTGTCGGCAGCAGCGGGGGCATCCCGAGCTGCGCACGTAGCTCGTTGCACTTCTCGGGCATCACCGGAAACAGCATGATCGAAAGCCATCTGAGCGTTTCGAGCACCGTGTAACAAACCTGCGCCAGCCGTGTCTTGTCGTCCTGCTTGGCGAGCCTCCATGGCTCGGTCGAGTCGACGTACTTGTTTGCGGCCGAAACGAGCTCCCAAATCGTGTCGAGCGCGCGGTGAAACGCGAGCGCCTCCAGGTGCCTGGCCGCTTCCGCGGACGCGTCCTTCGCCCTGTCGATCAGCTGCCGGTCGGTCGGATCGAGTTGCTCGAGGTCGACCTTCGGCACCCGACCGTCGAGGTTTTTCTTGAGGATGCTCGCGACGATTCGGTTCATCAGATTGCCGAGGCCGTTGGCGAGCTCGCCATTGTACCGATTGAGCAGATTTCGGTGGCTGAAGTCGCCGTCCTGGCCAAAGCCGACCTCGCGCATGAAGTAGTAACGCAGTACATCTGCGCCCACCGCTTCGACCAGCGGGCCCGGCGGGAGAAAGTTGCCGAGGGACTTCGACATCTTCTCGCCGTTGACCGTGAGCCAGCCGTGCGCCCAAATCTGGGTCGGAAGGCGGATGCCCGCGCTCATCAAGAACGCAGGCCAGTAGATCGTGTGGAAGCGAAGGATGTCCTTGCCGACGATGTGAATGATCGCTTCGGATGACTTCCAAAATTCGTCGTAGAGTGGCGCTTCGCCGTCTTCGGCAGGACCGCCCAATGCGCTCACGTAGTTCATCAGGGCGTCGAGCCAGACATAGACGACGTGCTCCGGGTCATCGGGCACCGGGACGCCCCAGCGGAAGCTGGTCCGCGAAATCGACAAGTCGCGTAGTCCCTCTTTGACGAAGGACTTCACTTCGTTGAAGCGCGCGTCAGGTCTCACGAATCCCGGATGCGCTTCGTAGTAATCGAGCAGGGGCTGGGTGTACTTGCTCAGGCGGAAGAAGTAGCTGCGCTCCTTGATGCGCTCGACGGGCTTCTGATGAATCGGGCAGAGATTGCCATCGAGGAGCTCCTTCTCGGTCTTGAAGGACTCGCAGCCAACGCAGTACCAATCTTCGTAGTCGTCGAGGTAGATGTCTCCCCGCGCGGCCATTAGCTTCCAGAGCGCTTGGACGTTCTCGCGGTGCTGGGAGGACGTCGTTCGGATGAAGCCGTCGTGTGCGCAGCCGAGCTCTTCCCAGGCGAGTCGGAACGGCGCCGCCATCCGGTCGACGAATTCTCGGGGCGCGAGCCCCTCTTCCTTCGCGCGGCGCTCGATCTTCAGGCCGTGCTCGTCCAGGCCGGTCAGGAAGTATGCCGGCTTGCCGCGAAGGCGCTGGTACCTCGACACCACGTCCGCGGCGACGGTCGAGTACGCGTGCCCGATGTGGGGCCGATCGTTGACGTAGTAGATCGGCGTGGTGACGTAAAAGGGACGAGCCATTTCGCGCCCGAGACTAGCCAATATCGGCCGAGACGCCAGCTAGCGGAGATTTCGAAGACCAAAGAGCAAGGAGTCGAGCGCAACTTGCTTGTTCGCGTTCTTTTGCATGGATCGCACGCAGTCGTGAATGAGGGAGACGCGCGCAGCGGCAGCGGTCGGCGAAATCGGCGCCGCTCGCTCGTTCAACTCCTCTCCGCGTTCGGAGAACCCCAACCCTTCGACAGGAAGGCCGAGCGAGGTCGCCGCGAGATCCCGGTAGAAGCTTTGGAGTGTGAGTAACGCCAGCTCGAGGTCGTCCCGCCGCGCCAATTGCTCTGCAAGCTCGACCAGGACGCCGGGGCCCGGGGTCCGAATCGCATCGTCGATCGAAAACACCAGCGCGCTCAGCGCCTCCACCGCGCCATCGCTTGCCAGGGCCAACGCGACGTCGGCCCGGCCTCCGCTCAGCGCGATGGCTGGGCCGATGCAATCTTCGGGGACCCCCTGCGATCTGAGAATGTCACACAGAATCGCCTGAGGGAGGCGCCCGAATCGAACGCGTTGGCAGCGCGAGCGAATCGTGGGCAGCAGTGAGTCCGGTCGTTCCGAGGTGAGAATGAAGTGCACGTTAGGGCGAGGCTCTTCGAGCGTCTTGAGCAAGGCATTGGCCGCCTCCGGCTGGAACACTGGAAAGGAGACGTCGGCCTCGGGAAAGATGAAGAAGGTCGCCCCAGCCTCGAAGGGCGCGAACTGGGCGAGTGGGAGAATCTCCGTGCGGAGAACTTCGACCTGGATGTTGCGCCTGCCTTCGTCGCGTGGACCAAACACGCGCACGTCGGGATGCGCCCCCAGCTCGATTCGCTCGACGATGTGGGGATCGCCCGAAGCGACGATATCCGTAGCCAGTGCAAGGGCGGTGAGCTCTTTGCCTACGCCGCTCGGCCCGTCGAAAAGGTAGGCTGAAGCCAGTCGGCCGTGCTCACGGGCGCGAGTGAGCGCGAGCACCGCGCCGTCCTGCGCTCTTACCGAATCGAGCGCGCTCATCTTCCGGAGCCCCCGGTGAAGATCGAAATCGCGATCGTTTGCACGGCGTCGACGACTTCATCCGGAGACAGGGCGTCGGGGTCGACGAATGCTTGCATCACCAAGCCGTCGAGGAGCCCGATCACGATCCGGGGCAGGATCTCGAGAGAGATTCGAGGCTCGAGGCCGAGCGAGATCAAGTTCTGTTCGAGATAGGCGCGGATCTGCTCGGCGCCGAGCTCGTAGAACTCGGCCAGCTTCGGACGAAGACTTTCATCGGACAGACTAAGCGCGAGCAGATCGGCGACCACGAGGGCCTCGTCGCTGCGCTCCGCGCGCGTCGCCCAAAGCTCCTCGAGCGACTTCCGAAGCGCCGCGAAGGGATTGTCCGAAGGTGACCAGGCCTGCATCGTGCGTGCTTGCACGGCATTGCATGCGGTCTCGAGCACGGTATGAATCAGTGCTTCTTTGGTCGGGTAGTGATAGTGCAGGGCGCCCTTGCTCATGCCGGCCTCTTTGGCGATTTCGAGCAGGCTGGTTTTGGCGTAGCCCTGGCGCGCAAGGACGCGGATCGCCGCGTCGATGATTTGCTGGGAGCTGACTGCGCTCTTTGCGTACGCCATGGACGTGCGACCATGACGCCAGCTGCTGGGGCTAGTCAACCGCTTGTGCTAGAGCCGCATGGTGAGTGAACAAGGTCAGTCGTTATCCCGCCTCGTCGAGCTAATGCGCACCCTTCTCGGTCCCAAAGGCTGCCCCTGGGATCGCGAGCAGACCCTCGAAACCCTTCGCCAGTACGTGATCGAAGAGGCTCATGAAGTCGTCGACGCGATCGATCAGGGCACTCCTGAGCTGCTCCGCGAAGAGCTCGGCGACCTCCTGCTGCAAGTCGTTTTTCAGGCTGCACTCACCGATCAAAAAGGCTGGTTCGACATCGATGGCGTGGTCGATGCAATTTGCGAGAAGCTCGTTCGCAGGCATCCCTGGGTGTTCGGAGACGAAGAGGTGGACGACGCAAGCGGTGCCATCAACGGCTGGGAAGCGATCAAGGCGAAGGAAAAAAAGGACCGTGGCGCCCTGAGCGGCGTTCCCGTGGCCTTGCCGGGGCTCCTGCGCGCCGTCCGCATAGGCGAGAAGGCCAGCGCGGTCGGCTACGATTGGCCCGACGCCGGCGGTCCGCGTGCCAAGATCGACGAAGAGCTCGAGGAGCTCGACGAAGCCGCCGAGAGGCAGGACATGGCCGCCCTCGAGCACGAGCTCGGCGACCTCTTATTCGCGCTGGCGACCTACGGCCGCAAACAGGGTTTGGATCCGGAAGCCGCCATTCGCGCTTCGCTCAATCGCTTCTCTTCGCGATTCAGACACTGTGAGCTCGCAGCGCAAACGGATGGCAAGACCCTTCGAGACTACGATGAGCCCGAGCTGGACGAGATGTGGGAGCGTGCGAAGGCCGTCGAGCGCAAAGCGTGAAACGCCTGAGGCCACCGATGCCGGTGCGGTCGCGTTCGGTCGCTAGAGCTGCTCGTCGGGAAACGGCATGACTGCCTGAATCGAGGATGCGCCCAGCAGCAGCATCAGCAATCGGTCCACGCCAAGCGCGTTGCCACCGCTTTCGGGCATGCCCCGTTCGAGGTCAGCCAAGAAGCGTTCATCGATGGGATAGACCGGCAGACCGTCCGCTTTGCGCTCTGCCTGATCTCGCTCGAATCGTCGCCGTTGTTCGGTGGCGTCGGTGAGCTCGCCAAAGCCATTGCAAAGCTCCACACCTTGGAAGAACGCCTCGAACCGGTCCGCCATCCCATTGGGCTTGAGCTTCGCAAGCGACGCCATCGACGCCGGCCAATCCGTCACCACGATCGGCCGCTCGGCGCCAAGACGCGGTTGCACCTCTTCGGCCCAGACGCGAAAGAACCGCTCCTCGTCGTCGAGCAACGAGGCCAGCGTCAGGTTCGCGTGGAACTGCAGCGCTTCGTCAACCGTCATCCGCTGCCAAGGTGGCTGAACTTCGGGGGCGGGTTGGTCCAGCGAGCCGGCGACGAATGCGACCAGCTCTTCGGTGTCACCGATCAGGTCGTCGGACGTAGCGTCCGCGCGATACCACTCGAGCATCGTGAACTCGCGTTCGTGGTGGCTGCCTCGTTCCTCTCCGCGGTAACTTCGACAGACTTGAAAGATTCGCTTCGCGCCCGCGCTCAGGAGTCGCTTCATCTGGTATTCTGGGCTCGTCGCGAGCCATCCGGCGCGCTTGCCTCTGGGGTCTCGCACCTCGAATGCCGACAGATGCACGTCGAGCCCCGGGGAGGGCACGATGGCCGGGGTCTCTACTTCGATGAAGTCGCGGTCTGCGAAGAAGCGTCGGATCGCCGAAAGCAGGGTGGCGCGGAGCTCCAGTACCTGAACCATGGCGGCATCAGCGGGCTCCGGCACTCGGCGCTCAGCCTTTGACGCGTTCCACGTAGGAGCCGGTCCGCGTGTCGACCTTCAGCCGATCGCCCGCGTTTACGAACAACGGCACGTTCACCTGCAGACCCGTTTCGAGCGTCGCGGGCTTCGTGGTGTTGCTGCTCGTGTCGCCCTTGAACCCAGGCTCCGTCTCGGTGACCAGGAGCTCGACGAACGTCGGTGGCGTGACGCCGATCGGGCGACCCTCGAACAGCATGACGTCGACTTCGGTCCCATCGAGAAGGTAGTGCACGTTCTCGCCGAGCTGCTCGTTCGTCAGAGCCAGTTGCTCGTAGCTCCGAGTGTCCATGAACACCCGCGTGTCGCCCTCGGGGTAGAGGTACTGCATCGTCCGCTCTTCAGTGTCCGCCTTGTCCAGCTTCTCGCCGCTCTTGAACGTTCGGTCGATCACCGCGCCGGTCATCATGTTCTTGATGCGGGTGCGAACGAAGGCCTGTCCCTTGCCCGGCTTCACAAACTGGTGATCCACGACCGCGAACGGAACGCCGTCGAGGAGCATCTTGAAGCCTTTCTTGATGTCGGAGGTGTCTGCCATCGGTCTATTTCTCGCGGATCTGCTGGGAGGCGACGACGAGGTCGCTCGGTTGATTGGGGGTGTCGCCATTCTCGGCGGTGATCTGAAGCTCGAACTCGCGCAGTGTGGTCGGAATCGAGGCACGGCCGATCTGGGCCTTGGCATCATATTCGAGTGCTTGTTGACGCACGGGAAGCTCGCCTGGGGGGCTGAACCAAACCATGTAGTAGGTCAGCCCGAGCTCGATTTCTTCTGGTGGGACGAGGTGGTCCAAAATCACCGTGACCAGAATCTGTTGCCTGTCGATTTTCTCGATGTCGATTTCGCCGTGTGCGGCGGGTACATAGGCACTCCCAACCAGCGCATAGTCAGCCAGTGCATTGCAACTTGCGATCATCAATACCGCGATCAAAGAGATAAGGCGAAGCCCCACGGAAACCTCCACGGCTCGGCTTGTAGGCGGCCCGTCTGGCCCCGTCAAGCGCCTGCCCTTGCCTCTCGCGCGGGTCGGCGGTACTCCGGGTTCCATGCGAGATGTCGACGACGAGGTGCGTCAGATCAAAAAAGAGATCGTCGAAAGCCGTGGTCTGATCATCAAGACCAACAATCTGGTCAATGCCCTGGGCGCAGACATCAAGTCGATCGCGAAGCGTCAAGCCGGATACGAGAGGCGGCTCAACTGGAATAGCGGCGTCGCAATCGCGGTGATCGGCGTCCTTTCGTTCGTTGGGCTCAAGCTCTACTTCGACGCGCAAACCGGAGCGATGCAATCGGACAAGCTGGCCGCCGAAACCGCCGCCGAGGAGCTCCGTAACGACCTGGGAGACGAGGTTCGCCGCGCGTCGGACCGGGGAACTGCGGCTGCAAAGGCAGCCAAGTACTACGATCTGATTCGCGCCCGGAAACGTGCGGAAGTCGTTCGTGACTACGCGGCGATGTCCAATGAGGCCTTGTCCCCAGCAGAGGCCGCCGTGTTCCGGGACTTCGAGCAGCAGTTCCGGCAAGACCTCTCGCTCGAGGCGTATCAGAAGGGACTCGCACTCGCTGAGGGGAAGAAGCACGCTGAAGCGATTAAGCGATTCGAAGAGGCGCTCGAGCGGCACCCAAACGGCTCGCACGTTCCAGCGGTCAAGCAGAGCCTCGCGCTCTCGTTGCGGAGCGAGAAGCGCTCGGCGGAGGCGCTCGTGTATGCGCAACAGGTTGCAGACCAAACGACGGACGCGGCGCTTCAAGCGGATGGCTGGTGGCTGGTGGCACGTTGCGCCCGGGACATCGGCGATCTCGACACCTCACGTGATGCGCTGAAGCTCCTGATCAAGAAATGGCCGCGGTCCGCCCTTTCACGCGACGCGCGGCCAATGCTTCGCGAAGTGACACGAGAGGCGTACCTCGGGAAGAAGGCAGCGACCGCGGCGCCCGTCAGCAGCCCCTGAGAAGCTGCCCCAACGCTACCGCGTGTCGACGCAGCCGGCGTCCTGTGGCACGTTGACGTTTGATGGCACGACCGCGGGTTGCATTCGTAGGTTCAGGTGGCGCCGCGAAGGGTGTGGCTCACATCGGTGTGCTCCGGGCGATGCAGGAGTTGGGCATCGAGGCCGACATCTGCGTCGGCGCGTCAGCCGGGGCGATCGCTGGTGCGTTTTATGCCGAGGGCTACACGCCCGATCAACTAATCGACTGGTTTCGCCCCTTTTGGCAGCGAGGGCTCGAGAGCCCGCCGCTCAAGGCCCGGTATTTCTTCGGCTTGCCGACTCAGGAGCAGCGGCGGAGCTTGGGCTACCTCACCAGCGGCCTTTTCTCGATCGACCGCTTCGAGGCCTTCGTAGCCGAGCAGTTGCCCAAGAACGACTTCCGAAAGCTCGAAAAGCACCTCATGGTGACGGCAGCCGACGTCGACGGTCGCGGTCGAGTGGTCTTCGGTCGCGGATACCGCGACGACGTTCCGATCAGCAAGGCGGTTGCGGCCTCGACCTGCGTGCCAGGTCTGTTCCGCCCGCATCGCATCGGCGATCGCTTCTACATCGACGGCGAGGTGGTTCGCACACTCAGCATCGACTTGGCCGTCGAGGCCGGCGCCGACGTCGTCATCATATCCAACGTCTACCGTCCGCACGTCGGTCGGGCTGGCAGCCCCTCATTGGTCCACCAAGGCGGGCTCGCGGTCGTCCGCCAGTCGTTGAACATCATCCTCAACGAAAAAGAGAAGCGCGGCATCGACCTCATTCACAAGATGTATCCGCAAATCCAGGTCTTGGTCGTGTCCCCGGATCTAGGGCGCCTGCCATTCACCTCGCGGATACACGCCAGAAAGATGCTCCGCCGAGGCTACCGCGACGCATTGCGTATTCTCGCGAAGGCAAAGCGCCGCGGGGTGTTCGACGTCGTGCCGAACGTGCGAAGCATCGGCAACGCGTAAGAACCGAGGCGCGGCACTGGAGTACCCCCACACGACAGCAGGCGGCAGCGCGAGCCCGTAGGGCGAAGCACGGCGCAGAGCGCCGGCAAGGCAAAGCGAAGCGAATGCCGCGCCAGGCACGCTGCTCACTCGCGTGAGAGTAGAACTGGAACTACGGGGGTGGGCGGGCGGTGTAATTAAACCAGACCAGGCGCCACGTTAAGCAACCACCCCCCACGACACCCGCGGCAGCGCCAGAGGCAGCGAAGCCCCGTGGACGGCGCGGAGCGGCGTCTCTACGGGGTGCCAGTGTCTAGCTGGTCTGCTTCAGTACCCAGGCTAGGTAGTCGTCGCTCACCCGTTCTGCAGCCACCGCAATGATCTCCGGCACGTCGTACGGATGATTCGCTTTGATCCACGCCGCCAGCTCGTCGAATCGGCCCCTGCGCGTCTTGATCAGCAGTTGAATCTCGGAGTCGATCTCGACATTGCCCTGCCAGCGATAGACCGACGTCAGCCCGGGAATTGCGTTCACGCAGGCTGCCAGCCGCGCATCGACGAGCCCTGTGGCCAGCTTTCTCGCAGCCGCCTCGTCGGGCACCGTACACAGCACCAGAACTAGCTCGTCGTCGGCGCTCACGGATCGCGGGGGCTCAAAGGGCGTGAACCCTCACGTCCAAACCGCGGTCGATGACCGCGACGGAGCGTTCAGGAATCGTTTCGTAGCCGACCTGGTCTTCATTGACGCCGCCCACCACCATAACGTACCGCAGTTGCGTGCTTCCCACCGGCGGGGGCGTGTAATCCTGCGGCGGGTCGTGGAGGCCCTGGCGTTCAACGTAGATCATCGCCGCGCCGTGCCTTAGCGCGTACATCGAGCGGCCGTTCGTCAGAATGAAACTGAGGCTGCTGTCGGTGCTTCCGACTTCGGCGGCGAGCCGTTCGATCAGAGTGACGGCGGCACTGATCGCCGGAAGAGTTTGCGCCTCGTTGACATCGGGGTTGTCGAGCTGGCCTGCGTCGTGAAGCATGGTAAGCACCGTGTGGAAGAGGAACTCGCTGTCGGTCTGCCCACGGATGTTGCGTCGAAGGAAGTCAGGGATCATCTCGGAAAGGTTGTCTCGGATCGCATCAAAGCCCTCGATGGTGCCCTGATGTGCAAACAGCCAGCTGCGCATGCGGAACGGATGCGCGTTCTCTGCGCGGAAGTCTCCGACCGTTGGTTGGCGCATATGCAACACAGCGCAGTCCGAACGAACGTCGCCTGCGATGTTCTGCCAATCGACTCGCTCTCCGGCACGAGTTGGGCGCTTCTTATGGAGCACCTCGTCTCCGTGGTAAAAGCCGATGCCCCAACCGCTCGCGTCTTCAGCTGCAGTCTCGTGGCGAAGAACGGCCCGCTCTTGGTAAAGGGCATCGCGCATTCGGTCGGCTCGATTCGCGACGTAGCCGATGAGCCTACTCATGGTTCGACCGCCCAAGTGAAGAGTAAGTGGAGTCCTGCTTCATAACTAATCCCCATCTCAATTGGTACCACGCGGCCCGATCTGCATCAATGAAACGGGCGCCCACAAGTCGGGTCTGGACGTACACAAAATGGGCTCGAAGATCGGAATATGGTAGCGAGTGGTATGTCCGTCGCATTTGACGGTGCGTTGGATGACTACATTCAGCACTTGCGCGTGGAACGGGGACTCTCGGTGCACACGGTGGATGCCTACGCCCATGATCTGACCCGCTTCGTCGCTTGGCTCGACGATGAAGGCGCGCTCGGGCAAGTCGACGAAGCACGAGTCGCTGCCCACCTCGTCACACTGTCACAGGCCGGCCTGAGTGCACGGACGCAGGCCAGGGCGCTTAGCTCTCTTCGCGGCTTCTTTCGGTTCCTCGTTCAGGAAGGGCGCGAGCCGCTCGACCCGACGGAGCTCCTCGAAGGGCCGCGCCTCTTGCGCAAGCTACCAGCCCTCCTCAATCGCGACGAGGTTGTTCGGCTCTTGGATGCGCCGAGCGGGACGAAGCCGAACAGGATTCGCGATCGGGCGATGCTGCACACGATGTACGCCGCCGGCCTCCGCGTGACCGAGCTCACCGAGCTCGATCTCGGCGACTTGAATCTCGAGGAAGGCTTCATTTCGGCTCTGGGCAAAGGCAACAAGCGACGCATCGTTCCCATCGGCGCACACGCACGAGCGGCGCTGGTCGAGTACCTGGCGACGGTGAGGCCGAAATGGGCTCGACCCGCGAGCCGTGCCTGCTTCGTGACAGCGCGCGGGAAGGCGATGACGCGCCAAGGGTTTTGGAGGCTGGTCAAGCGCTACGCGACAGCGGCCGGCATCACCAAGCCGATCTCGCCGCACAAGCTCCGACACTCCTTTGCGACCCACCTGCTCGACGGGGGCGCGGACCTCCGCTCGGTGCAGACGATGCTCGGGCACGCGGACATTTCGACCACCCAGATCTACACCCACGTCACCGGGGACCACCTGCACAAGATGCACGAGCGGTATCACCCTCGCGGGTAGGTGGCATCCCTGGCTGCGGGATTCGCCCCAGGGACCCCAAGTAGTCGCCCTGCGGTCGCCAAGTGGGTATCCTCGGGCCGATGTCGAGGTTCGACGTTTGGATCCTTCGATTCGAGCCGGGGGACGCCTCTCCGGCGGAACGCCTAGAAACCGCATTCGGCATCGATTCTGCGAGCGCTCGATCACTCGAGCAAAGCGTTCCCAAGATCGTCAAGCATGCCGTGCCCGCAAAGGCCGCCGGTGAGATGCGGATCGCTCTCGAGGCGATTGGCGCGGTCGTCGAGTGTCGCCCCGCACGGGAGGTCAAGCCGGTCGCCGGAGCGACCGGGCGCGATAGCGCTGCGGTGTTTCATCCACCGGGTGCGGATCTGTTCCCTGCAGGCCGCCTTTCCGCAATTGACCCGTTCGCAACCGCAGGCGAGCCGGGCGTGCCTCGCATTTCCGTCGACGAGGCGGTTCCTCCAGCGGACGAAGCCGACCTGGGCTCCGCGTCCGAGGCGGAGCTGCCCGAGGAGCCGAGCGACTCGCAACTGTCCCTTGCCCTCGCGGAACAGCAACGCAGACAGGTAACACGAGCCGCAGCCACCCTCGGGATCGGTCTCGCGATCCTGGCGATTGGCTACCTCCTCGGGGGCTCGGTGCTCCGGGGCGAAGCCGATTGGATGGGCATCGGCTTCGACGGCCTGGGCATCTACTTCCTCGGCGCGGGCGGATACGACCTCTTCACCAGTCTCAGGAGCTAGCTGAGGTGACACCAAACCTCCCAAAGATCATCTGGTTCATCGTTTCGCTCGCATTGGCATGGGGTCTGAACTCCTGGCGTCAGAACGCGGGCGCGGCAGGTCTCGAAGCGGCACGTAACGGAGACCGCGGGGCGGCGGAGCGGTGGATAGATCGCACCCTACGGGAGCAAGACTGCGAGCTCCACGAGGCGCGCGAGTACGTAGGCTCGTCCGCGACTCGGCAATATGTCCGCCGCC
The DNA here is from genome assembly GCA_029862185.1 of Myxococcales bacterium. Taxonomy (GTDB): domain Bacteria; phylum Myxococcota_A; class Polyangia; order Polyangiales; family Houyiibacteriaceae; genus SG8-38. Next base: position 15,957 of record JAOTXX010000036.1, on the reverse strand, counting down.
CCGACTATGTCGAGACCTTTGTCGAGAAGCTCTACGCGGGGGGCGCCCCAGACATCGAGGTTTGCGACTCCGACAAGCTCGGCTTTCGATTTGCACATTACCTCTTGGTGACGCTGCCCGATGACCCAGGTAAGCAAGAAGCCGTCGTTGCCGACGCGCAGAGCTTGGTGCGCCGCGACGCGGTCGTCTACCGGGGTGTGACCTCGGCTGAGGTCGAGCGGATCGTGCGCACCTCGACGCTGATCGGAACGCGCCGCGCGCTCGCCGAATTGCCCACCGAAGCAGACTGAATCGGGATCCGGGCGCCTCGGTAGAGTCGTGCTATAGCCCTGCCGCTCTGCACGCAATGGAGGCGACCTTGAGGAGGCAAGCACCGTGAACATTCACGAGTATCAAGCGAAAGAACTCTACCGGAAGTACGGGATTCCCGTGCCGAAGGGCATCGCATGCATGTCGCCTGCAGAAGCAACCGTGGCGGCGAAGAAGCTCATCGATGAAACGGGCAACGAGGTCGTCGTCGTCAAGGCGCAGATTCATGCGGGTGGCCGAGGCAAGGCCGGCGGCGTGAAGGTCGTCAAAGGTGTGAACGCCGCGACGGCGGCTGCAAACGAGATTTTCGGCAAGACGCTGATCACGCATCAGACCGGTCCGGAAGGCAAGGTCGTGCAGCGCCTCCTCGTCGAGCAAGGGCTCGCGATTAAGAGCGAGCTCTATCTAGCCCTCGTCGTCGATCGCGAGAGCCGCCGAATCGCCATCATGGCCTCGACCGAAGGCGGCATGGACATCGAAGAGGTAGCGGCGAGCACCCCAGAGAAGATTCACACCATTGCGATCGACCCTGCCGTCGGCCTCCAAGGCTACCAGGTTCGGCAACTGGCGTTCGGCCTCGGGCTCTCCAAGCAGGAGCAAAAGAACTTCAGCAAGCTGCTCGGAGGGCTCGCCAAGCTCTTCGAGAAGGAAGACTGCTCCATCGCCGAGATCAATCCGCTCATTCTCACGGAGGACGAGCAGGTCATCGCGCTCGACGCAAAGGTGAACTTCGATTCGAATGCCGAGTTCCGCCACCGAGCGTTTTGGGATTCGGTGCGTGACCTGTCCGAGGAGGCGCCGACCGAAACCGAGGCCAAGGAAGCGGGCCTCTCATTCATCCAGCTCGACGGCAACATCGGCTGCCTCGTGAACGGTGCCGGCCTGGCCATGAGCACCATGGACACCATCAAGTACTACGGCGGCGAGCCGGCGAACTTCCTCGACGTCGGCGGCGGTGCAAGCCAAGAGGCTGTCACCCAAGCCTTTCGGATCATCCTCGAGTCCGATGCCGTTCAGGGCATCTTCGTCAACATCTTCGGCGGCATCATGCGCTGCGACACCATCGCCAACGGCGTGGTCGCGGCCACCAAGGAGCTCGGGTTGACGGTTCCGCTCGTCGTGCGGCTCGAGGGCACCAAGGTCGAGGAGGGCCGAATGATCCTCGACAGCTCGGGGTTGGCCATCACGTCGGCGGCCACGATGGCCGAGGGCGCCAAAAAGATCGTCGAATTGGCAAAGGGATAAGCGCGATGTCGATTCTCGTAGACAAGAACACCAGGCTCGTCGTTCAGGGTATGACGGGGAGTGTCGGGCAGTTTCACACCGAACAAATGCTCGCTTACGGCACCAAGGTCGTCGCCGGCTGCACGCCGGGTAAGGGCGGCCAGTCACTGATGGATGTGCCGATCTACGACACGATGCGGGACGTGGTGAAGCAGACCGGGGCGAACGCCTCCTGCATCTTCGTGCCGCCACCTTTCGCCGCAGACGCCATTTTGGAGGCCGTCGACGCCGAGGTTCCGCTGGTCGTCTGCATCACCGAGGGCATCCCCGTGATGGACATGATCAAAGCTCGACGCGTTCTAGATTCACAGGATAAGACGCGTCTCGTTGGGCCAAACTGCCCGGGCGTCATCACCCCCGATCAGTGCAAGATCGGCATCATGCCCGGCCATGTCCACAAGGCCGGGCGGGTCGGCGTCGTCTCGAAGAGCGGTACCCTGACCTACGAGGCGGTCGGCCAGCTCACCGCGCTCGGCATCGGTCAGAGCACGGCAGTCGGCATCGGCGGCGACCCGATCAACGGGACCGACTTCATCGATGTCTTGAAGCAATTCAACGACGACCCAAATACCGACGGGGTGATCTTGATTGGCGAAATCGGCGGCAACGCCGAGGAGCAAGCCGCGGCCTGGATCAAAGAACACTTCAAAAAGCCGGTCGCCGGGTTCATCGCGGGGCGCACAGCGCCGCCAGGCAAGCGCATGGGTCATGCGGGCGCCATCATCAGCGGAGGCAAGGGCACTGCCGATGCCAAGATTGAGGCCCTCGAGGATGCCGGGGTGAAGGTTGCCCCGACGCCCTCCGACATGGGCACCACACTGCAGAGTCTTTTGTAGCAGTCAGTATTTGAAGGGAGAAAACCATGTCGAAGAAACCGATGCGTGTGGCGGTAACAGGCGCCGCAGGCCAGATTGGCTACAGCCTTCTCTTCCGAATTGCTGTCGGTGAGATGCTTGGCGGCGACCAACCGGTCATCCTGCAGCTGGTCGACATTCCCCCGGCCATGAAGGCCGTGAGCGGCGTCATGATGGAGCTCGAGGACTGCGCCTTTCCGCTGCTCGCCGGCATGGAGGCGACCGACAACCCCACCGTGGGCTTCAAAGACAGCGACGTCGCGCTGCTCGTGGGCGCGCGGCCACGCGGCAAGGGCATGCTTCGCAAGGACTTGCTCGAGGCCAATGGCGCGATCTTCACCGGGCAAGGCAAAGCACTGAGCGACGTGGCCAGCCGTGACGTCAAGGTGCTCGTCGTTGGGAACCCAGCCAACACCAACAGCTACATCGCGATGAAGAACGCGCCGGATCTGGATTCCTCATGCTTCAGCGCCATGGTCCGTCTCGACCAGAACCGCGCGATTTCGCAGGTGGCTTCGAAGACCGGGTGTCCCGTGACGGACATCAAGAAGGTCACCATTTGGGGCAACCATTCGGCAACGCAGTACCCGGACCTCTTCAACGCCCAGATCGACGGCCAGAGCGTCGCTTCGCTGATCAACGATCAGGCCTGGATCGAGAACGACTTCATCCCGACGGTTCAGCAGCGCGGGAAAGCGATCATCGACGCGCGCGGCCTCTCGAGCGCGGCGTCGGCGGCCAATGCTGCGATCGACCACGTCCGCGACTGGCATTTGGGCACCGAAGATGGCGACTGGGCCTCGATGGCGGTTGCGTCGGACGGTAGCTACGGCATCGCGGAGGGGATTATCTACGGCTTCCCGTGTAGCTGCCGCGGTGGGAGCTGGTCGATCGTCCAGGGGCTGGAGATCAACGAGTTCAGCCGCGCCAAGATGGACGCCACGGCTGTGGAGCTTCAAGAAGAGGCTGCTGCCGTCGCGCATCTGGTCTAGGCTTCAGCCCATTCCAACCGGGGAGGCGGTGCCGCGATGCGAAAGCCGAGGCTGGTCGAGGAGCACGAAGCGGCGGGCAAGCGCATCGTCGTCGACGACCATCATATCTTCGTCCGCGAAGAGGGAGAGGGCGAACCGGTTCTGCTCCTTCACGGCGTGCCGTCGAGCTCCTTCCTCTTTCGGAAGATGCTGCCCGAGCTCGCCGATCAGGGGCTCCGGGCAATTAGCTTCGATTTCCCAGGCGTGGGCCTGAGCGACAAGCCCAAAGACATCGACTACGACTGGCACTCGCTGGCGGACTGGGTCGGCCACGTCGTCGACGCGCTGGCCCTGCCGCCTGTGCATCTGGTCCTGCACGACATCGCCGGGCCGATTGGCGCCGAATGGGCGATCAAGAATCCCGTGAAGGTGCGCTCGATCACGGTCACAAACACCCTGCTGGATGTCGCCCACTTCACTCCTCCATTCCCCATGTGGACCTTCCGCGTCCCCGTCATGCGGCATCTCGTGTTCTCCACGATGAACACCAAAGCCATGTTGCCCCTATTCCGGCACAGCGGAGTGAAGAACGCGGACGCCGTCGATGAAGAGGTCATCGCGAGTTACATCTACCTGCTCAAGAACAACGGCGGGCACCGCAGTTTCCTCGAAATCATGGACGGCTTCGACCTCAGCGAGAAACATCGGGACTGGCTGCGCGACGGCCTGCTCGCGATCGACAAGCCAATGCAGCTCATCTGGGGAGAGCAGGAGATCGCAATTCCGAAGTCCCAGCTCCATTACATCAAGCAGGTGTTTCCGCTGCGCGCCGATCACCGCGTCGACGCGCGACACTTCCTGCAGGAAGAGCAACCCGCGGTCATCTCGGCCCATATCGCGGCTTTCGCCGCGGACATTGCCCAGCAATCAAAACGCGCTACCCCGTAAAGCGACTTCGTCGCCACGGGGCTCGCCCCGCAAAGCGCCCCTGGCGCCATGGGGCTTCGGTCCCCGCAAACACCACACTTGAAGAGGAGCCACATGGCTGTCGAACGCACCCTTAGCATCATCAAGCCCGACGCCGTCGAGCAGAACAACATCGGGAGCATCCTCGCCATGATTCAGGGCGCAGGCCTCCAGATTCTCGGCATGCGAATGCTGCATCTGAGTCGAGCACAGGCTGAAGGCTTCTATGCGGTTCACAAAGATCGCCCGTTCTTCGGCGAGCTCGTCGAATTCATGACACGCGGCCCCGTCGTCGTGAGCGCGCTTCAGGCCGACGACGCCGTGGCCCGGTACCGAACACTGATGGGTTCGACCGACCCGGCCGAGGCTGGTCAAGGCACGATCCGCAAGGCCTACGGCACCGACATTGGCGAAAACGCCTGCCACGGCTCGGACAGCGTGGAGAACGGCCGAATCGAAGTCGCATACTTCTTCCCCGAGTACGTGCTGAAGTAATCGATGAGCGACTCGATCGAAAACCAGTTGCGACCGCTGGTCGAGCAGGCGTTTGAAGACCGCTCGAAGCTCGAAACGGCGGAGTACCGCGCTGCCATCGAAGAGACCATCGAGCTCCTCGATGAGGGCAAGATCCGGGTCGCCACTCGTGGTGACGACGGTGAGTGGACGGTCCACGCCTGGACCAAGCAGGCGATTCTTCTCTACTTCGGCATTCGTCGGATGGAGCGCGTCGAAGTCGGTGCGTACGAGTACCACGACAAGATCCCGCTCAAGAAGAACCTCGACCGGCAGGGCGTGCGGGTCGTGCCGCCCGGCACCGTTCGTTATGGCGCGCACATGGAACCCGGCTCCATCCTCATGCCCGGCTACGTCAACATCGGCGCCTATGTCGGCGCCGGCTCGATGGTCGACACCTGGGCGACGGTGGGTTCCTGCGCGCAGGTGGGGAAGGGCGTTCACCTTTCGGGCGGCGTTGGCCTCGGTGGGGTCCTCGAGCCGCCCGGCGCAACGCCGGTGATCATCGAAGACGGTGCGTTTGTCGGCTCCCGCGCCATCGTCGTCGAAGGCTCACGCATCGGTGAAGAAGCGGTGCTCGGCGCCAATGTCGTCATCACCTCGAGCACGAAGATCATCGACGTCACCGGCCCGGAGCCGGTCGAAATGCGCGGATACGTTCCGCCGCGCTCCGTCGTCATCCCGGGGACGCAAAGCAAGAAGTTCCCTGCCGGCGAGTACCAGATCCCCGTCGCTTTGATCATTGGAAAGCGCAAGGCGAGCACCGACAAGAAGGTGACCCTGAACGAGGCGCTAAGGGATTTTGGAGTTTCCGTGTAGCTCGAGCGAGAGCGGTTCGCCGCTGCGCCGAAGAGGTGCGTATCACTGACCTATCTTTCGACGTCGCCATGCTGGCGACACCTCACATCGACCACTACGCCAAGGCGACGCAGGCCAATTGGCAGGCGTACTGCGATCGCCACGGCTATGAGTTCGTCGTCTGGCGAGAAACCGTGCTCGAGGACATGCATCTCATCTGGTCGAAAATCGAGTGGATGCGGCGCCACATGCGCCAAATGACCGCTGACTGGCTGGTCGTCGTCGACGCCGACACCGTCGTCAACAAGCCAGAGAGGGAGCTCGCCGACCTCGTTCGCGTACATCCGGGGAAAGATTTTCTCATCTCGGAGGATTGCTCGCGACGGTTTGGTGTTCCGATGCCGCTCAGCCTGCGGGGCGTGGTCTCAGCACGCACTCTGCGCCCGCCCAATTGCGGCTTCATGATGATTCGAGCATCCGATTTTGGGATACGATTCCTCGACGAATGGCTCGAGAACGGTCGTGGCAAATTCAAGCGGATTGCGGATGTCTTTCCGCGCGAGCAGTGGGTCTTGTGGCTCTCGCTCTTTCGAGAGCAACGCGATCGAATCGCCGTTCTGGGGACGGAAATCATGAGGATGGGTAATCAGCCCCTGCTCGATCGCGCGACCAATTGGAGCGAGGCATTCGTACTACACGACAAGCGGCTGCCCCTCTGTGAGTCGCTGAGCGTCACGGATTTGCCGCTGGACCCTTGAATAAGGCGACTCTCGGGGGCTCGCGATTCCCGTCTTGTAGTCCATTACCCATTCGTGGTTAGATAGTCGGATGCGCAGCATCCTTCTACTCTTGGCCGTAGGCCTCCTATTCAGTGGCGATTCCTTCACCGCCGAAGCCCGTGCGGAGGCAACGCACCAATTGAGGATTGCGACTTTGGCCCCGCGCCAATCTTCCCTCGGCGAGGTCTATCACAATCTCAAAATCGAGATGAGGAAGCGCACGAACGGCGCCGTGAACATGAAGATGTACTACGGTGGCGTCGCCGGCGACGAGATCACGGTCGTTCGCAAGATGCGTGTCGGCCAGCTCGATGGCGCTTTGATCACGTCCACCGGGCTCTCCGCGCTCGTTCGGCAAGTGCTCGTCATGGAAGCGCCCGGGCTCATCCGGAGCTATCCGGAGCTCGACGCGGTGCGTGAGGATCTCGCACCGCAGTTTGAAGCGATGTTCGATAAGGCGGGGTACAGGCTCGTCGCCTGGGGCGACGCCGGCAAGACCCGAATCTTCTCAACCCAGAAGATCTTCGGGCCCACGGACTTGCAGAAGGTCCGGCCCTGGGTCTGGCGCGACTCCGCGACGATGCGGGCGTTCATCAAGGCCTCGGGTGCCAACGGCGTGTTGCTCAACCTGCCCGAGGTCTACTCCGGCTTGCAGACCGGCATCATCGACACGATCATCGCGTCCTCCGTCGGCGTACTGGCTTTCCAGTGGCATACGAAGCTCAAGACCATGGCCAAGCAGGCGGGCGGGATCGTCACCGGGGCCTTCGTCATCAGGAACGAGCATTTGGCCACGCTTCCCCAAGAGGCCCGAGACTACCTTGATGAGGTCTCCGGCGAGACCGAAGAGATCTTCCGCGTGGAAGGCCGAAAGCTCGACGATGAGGCGGCGCAGACGCTCGCGAAGCGACTCAAGGTGATCAATCTGTTCCGAGCCCAGCGCCAGTGGGAAGAGGTGCAATTCGCAGCACGTGAATCACTCGTCGGCCGGATGTACTCGCGGTCTCTGCTCAACCGAGTCCAAGAGATCCTAAAGAAGTAGCGCGCCTCGGCTACTGCACGACGACGTCGCAGGGGAAGACCGCTTCAAGCTCCGCGTCTCCTCCGCGCCAGTCCCGGCATGCCGAACCGGTGAGCTCAATGGTGCTGCCGTCGACGCCCTGCCATCCGCGCCCGCCGTCGTTACAGGTGAGCAGCTCCCCGTTCAGCCGAACTCTGCCCTCGCACGCCTTCGCAATGTCGATGATTCCGTCGGTCAGGCTCACCGTGCACGGGATGTTCTGGACGACGATTTGCTCGAGGTCGGCCTGCAGCTCCGAGACGCTGTCTGCGGTCCACAGGGTGGCGCCCGAGCCAACACCCTGTCCGGCGTTCGCCAAATCCTGCAGGTGGCTGTCGTCGAAATTCACGCCTAGGACGAAGGTCTCGATTCCCAGGTCGAACGCGCGGTCCACCGCAGCGACGCTGTTGCTGCGGTCGACTGCCTCACCGTCTTCGTCGCAGCCGTTGGGCGCTCCGTCGGTTGCCAGCAGATAGACGGTTGGTCCTTTTGGTGGCGGCGTGTCGACCAGGAAGCTTGTCACGGCCTCGATGGCCTCGGCGGTCGGCGTGAAGCCGCCGGGACTGTTGTCGGCAAACGATGCAGCGATGGGATTGGCGTTGTCCAGGCTCTGGCTGAACGCGACGCCATCGGTGCTCGCGCACATCGCGCCGTCGGACATCGACGGCGGATCCTCGCCGGGCTTCCAGTATAAGGTCAGACCGAAGCGCGCAATCGAATCGAGCCGTCGGACGAGACCGTCCGTGCCCACCAAGGCGTCCTCGACCGATTCCCATCGGGCCTCACCGAAGTCGGGATTGGGGGTGCCGGAGCTCGGACATCCGTCTCCGGTGAACGGGCAGTCGCCTTCGAAATCGCGACGCATGCTTCCGCTGCGGTCGACGATGACCATGATGTTTGGGATGATTCGATCCGTCGCCAGCTCGAGCTCGCCGCACACCGACCCGTCGGAGGTGATGACACCGCCGTCGCCGAACACGGGTACACAGCGGCCGTTCAAAGTGCATTCGCCGGCGCTACCGCACTGTTCGCCTTCGGGCGTGCATACCGCGATGCACAGACCGTTGTCACAATAGGTTCCCGCGCCACAGCCGGAGTCGCTCATGCAGGCCTCGTCGCAGCCCGACGGAGCGCCAGCGTACCCGCAGATGCTCGGCAGGTCTTGGAGTCGGATGGTGCCTTCCCCTGGTCCGGCCGACTCACAGCCAAGCGCAAACATGGCGACGAGCGCCAACGCGCGACGCCTTCGATTCATCACGTAACCCCCTCGATCAACCTAACAGCTCCATCAAGGTCGACAACTTAGGGGTTAATTCACGCCCCTCCGCGGCTTGCTCCTCGGGAAGCGTGATTGCGCGCCGCCTCAAACTCTGCCACCGCTAAGGGTCGTGAAGCTTTCAGCGGATACATTGGCCCCCACCGCACATCCCGTCGCGCGATTGCCCGCCGAGTGGGAGGAGTGCGTCGTCGCCTGGGGAGAGCCTCGGTACCGCGGCAAGCAGATCTTCGATTGGATCCATCGCCAAGGGATTCTCGACCCCGACGAGATGAGCAATGTTCCTAAGCGCCTCCGAGAGCGCTTGAAAGAGGAAGGGCTCGGCTGGCCCATCCACATCGTTTCGACCCACGAGTCGGCGGATCGGACCAAGAAGTTCCTCGTCGGAATGCCCGACGGCGAAATGGTCGAGACGGTGCTCATTCCTCAACTCGGCGATGAGCGTGTCGTGACTCAGTGCATTTCGAGCCAGGTAGGTTGCGCCATGGGATGCGTGTTCTGCGCGTCGGGCGTGGCCGGATTGAAACGGCAAATGACGGACGCGGAAATCGTCGCGCAGGTCTTGCTCGGCCGGCGCGAGCTCGGGCCCGATCAGCGCATTCGCAACGTTGTCTTCATGGGGATGGGCGAACCGCTTCACAACTACGATGCGGTCGCACGTGCCCTCGTATTGCTGACGCACCCGGATGGCCTCGATCTTTCCAAACGCCGCGTGACCGTATCCACCAGCGGTCTGGTCAAGCAAATCGATCGGCTCGGCCGGGACTTCGACGGCCAGGTGCAGCTCGCGATCTCGCTCCATGCGGTGCGCGACGAGGAGCGGAGCAAGATCATGCCGGTGAACCGCAAACACGGGCTCGGCGAGCTCACCGAGGCCCTGCGACGTTACCCACTTTCGAAGCGACAGCGGATCACCATCGAGTACACGCTGATCGAAGGCGTAAACGACTCGGTGCGCGATGCAAACGGCTTGGTCGAGCTGCTCCGTGGCATTCCCATCAAGGTCAACTTGATTCCGATGAACCCGATCTCCGCATCGGATCTTCGCGCACCGGACACGAGTCACGTCACGCGATTTCAAGAGCAGCTGACGCGGCGTGGGCTTTCGGTGTTCATCCGCAAGACACGCGGAGATGACGTCGCCGCCGCCTGCGGGCAACTCGCGTTCCACGGCTCACCCCGAAGAACCGGGCGCGGTGCCCTCGCCGCCGACTCGGACTAAAGACTGCCGCGCGCCTTGAGCGCTTTGACGATGTCGGGGCGTTCTTTGTCCATGTCGTCCGGGGTTTTGATCGGCTGAAAGCGGGCATCCGGCCCGTGCCGTTCGACACGAAGGAAGGCCGAATCGAGAAAGGAGGTCAGCTCGCCGACGAGGCGTTCGAACTGCACGGCGGGCTTGCCGTCCACCGTCTTGTTGACGGCGAACCAGGTCAAGGGGAACTCTGCGTCGATGGCGGCCGCATCGAGCACGAAGGTGTTGGTATTGAAGACGGGAATGCGCTCCTGGTCGAAGCCTTGCGGGAAGCGAAACGCCTCGACGATTTGAGGCCGCCCGTCGACCCTTGCGGGAGCGCCGCCTTTGTCCCCGGGCTCCTTCGGCGCCATTTCGGCTGTCAGCGCCGCGCCGAACTCCAGGTGAGCGCCGATGATGGCCGGGTCGAGCGTTGCGGTAAGATTGTCGACGTTCGACATCATGAGCACGCGGCCGCCGCGGTCACGGAACGCCTTCAGGATGCCGGAGCGCCGAAGCGCAAACGTCAGGTCCCCGTGCCCGGGGGCATGTGGCGAGAGCGCGCCGGAGCCGTCTCGAAACAGCTCGCCATCGGGCGCGACGCGAAGCGAGATCAACTGCGAGAAGGTCTCGATTGGAACGCGGTCCGTGCTGAGCGGCTCGGCCATCGTTCGAATCGCCTCGTCGGTGGCGAAGCTCGACATCAGGTAGACCGGGATTGTAGCGTCGGCGCGCTCCGCCACGGCTGCGATGTCCTCGAGCTTGAGCTCGAGGAACGACTTCCCGTCGAGGACCTCGACTCCGGCTTTGACGACGCCCCCGAAGCGAGTGGCCATTCCCCCTGCGAGAATGACGGCCGCGACTTCACCGTGCCGCATTGCTTCCTGGCCGCGCTCGGTCAGGGCCCGGCGCAGGTCACTCCCGAGCGGGGGCAGGGCGTGGAGGTCGCCTGCCTCGGGCGGTTCCACCCTGCCCGTGATCCGGTTCTGTGCGTCTCCGAGCTCGTCCCGGAGTATCCGCTGTTTCAGTGATTCGAAGGGGATATCCTCAAATCCGTAGCGTTGAAGAAGTTGGGCGGTCGCGGCGTCTATTTCTCGTGAGTTCATCAGAATTGCCGAAATCCAAGCACTTTCCACATGCTCTGTCGAGCGGGCCGAGCCTGCTCCGTACCAGGGGGATGACGAAAGGCCCAGACGGACATACACATCAAGGAGCCACCATGGATTCGCTCGCTCGGTTTGTTTCGCTTTTTGCGCTTGGCGCTGCGGTCGCATGGACCGCGCCTGTGGCTGCCGACCACGACAGTGCAGACGGCTACCGCGGGTCGACCGGCTATGGGTTCGATGTTTCGCACGATGGCTACCAGCGAGAAGGCCAGACGGGCGCAACGCCCGAGGCGACGACCTACGTGGTCATCGAAGCCGAGGACGGCAGCACCGAGGTAGTGGACGGCGAGACGGTGATCGTCGTACAGGAGCCCGAGCCTTTGGCGGCCACGGAGCAGGCGCCACCGGCTCCGCAGACGGTCGTGGTCGTGCAACCCGAGGTGCAGTGCCCGGGGGCGATCTGGGTCGACGGCTACTGGGCCTATAGCAACGGCGATTACGTTTGGGTCGACGGGCACTGCGTCGTCGAGCGCGTGAACTACGTCTTCGTCCAGCCGCGCTGGGATTATTACTCGAACGTGTGGTGGTTCGTGCCCGGCTACTATCGGCCGTGGGGTGTCTATGTGGGCTTCGGCTACTACCGACCCTGGCACTGGTATCCGCCCTATCATTATCCGTACTACCGCACGCGTCATCCAGTACCGGTCAACAGAGGCGTACCCTACCGACACACGACCGTCCGAGCGAGGCCACCCGCCGTGCGTTCGAGCCGAGGGATCGTGAGGCCTTCGGGCTCGGTCGGCCGCGCGCGCACGATTCCGACGCGCACCCAAACCGTGACACGGGCGACGAGTACCCGGACCGGAACGGTGACCCGGGCGCCGAACACTCGGACCCGAACCGTGACGCAGGCGCCGAGCACGCGGACAGGAACGGTAACCCGCACGCGGCCGAGCACGAGCCGCGTCGACTCGGTCAACCGCGTCCGGACGACGCCCGCGAAAACGACGGTTGTCCATCGGCCTCCCGGCTCGGCCGCAGCAACCAGGGCGGTCGGTCGCTCCGGCGGAGGATCCACGCTCACGAGCGCGGTCCCCCGATCGAGGGCCAACACCGCCGTGGTGAGCCAGCCACGCGTGAGCCCCTCACGCACCAGCAGTGTTGTAAGGCGACCGGCACCGAAGCCTTCACGGGCGAAGGTCAACCGCCCCGCAAGCAGCCGTCCGAGCTCGGGCCGCGCCAGCAGCGTCCAGCGCTCCAGGCCGAACTCGTCACGGGCTGGGGCCGTCAGCCGACCCAGCTCAGGGTGGTCGCGTCCCAGCTCCTCGGGCTGGTCGCGTCCGGGCGGAGGCTACGGTAGGTCAGCGGCGGGCGGTTCTGGCCGGGCCCGCAGCCGTTAACCCCTCGTCGCTCGTCGACTCTTTGCTAGGCAGCGGGGGCAATGTAACCCTATAGAGGGAAGTGCATTCAACCCCCTAGAGCTTCCGTGCGTCGACGTTACAGAGAACCAGTCGCCATTGCCTTCGCGCTTGCGTTGATCGCATCGCTGTCAGTGCACCTTCCGGTGTACGAGATTCTTGGCGATTTGGCCGACCGCATCCGGCTCCAGGAGGAAGAGGCGCGGAAGGCCGTCACCTTCGAGCCGGCGGAGGTGGACTTCGAGGTGCCTGGCAGCGCAGAGCCCCAGCGGCTCAAGAAGAAAGCGGCGCGAGAACGCGAGAAGGCGAAGCGCGAGCGCCTAGCGAAGGCCATCGAGGCGGAGGCGCGCGCGCAGGCCCAGCAACAGAAGCAACCGCCGCCGCCCGAGCTCACGTCACCACAAGCCGTACAGCAGCACAGCACCAACCCCGATCTCGAGCCCGACAACCCGCAGTTCATCGCCGAGGAGAACAACCGGGTCGAAGAGCAAACCGTCGCCCAGGTTCGCAACATGATTCGCGACGACGAGCTTCCGTCCCCCGGGTCGCAGCAAAAACCCTCCGACACCCTGGAAGAGCAGGGCAACTCCCGTGAAGAGAAGATCGCCGAGCTCCGCAACAAGGACGGCAGCGACGCGCGCAAGGTCACCGAAGAGGAAGCCCAGCGCAAGCGCCCCGACAAAGCGATCAAGGCGGACCCGATCCAGGCCGAACGCGTGAGTCGCCAAGCGCCGAACGGACAGCGATCGAACGACGCCGGCGACCGTACGGCACAGGCTGCCGAAGACACGCTCACGATTACCGATCCCGCTGGGACGTTCAGCATTCGACGGCCGAGCAACTCCGCACAGGGCGGTGGCGAACGGGCCCAGGGCAAAGGCCCAGGCGGCAAGATGGCTTGGTCCGAGTTCGAGGCCGCCGTGGGCTCCAAAAAGCTCGATGAGGATCGACGGGCCTACCTTGCCGAGCGCAAGTCTTCGCAGCGCGGGATCGCCCGCGAAAAGACGTGGAATGAATTTCGCGCGGCGATTGAGAACTATGTGCCTGGCGTGAAGCGCGGCGCAACTACCGCGTTGAACGCGGCAGCATCGCCTTTTGCGACCTACATCGCAGCGGTGCACCGGCGTATCCACCAAGAGTTTGCGGACGGCTTTCTTCGGAGCCTGCCGATCGGCGGCAGCCCGTATCAAGATCCGACGCTCGTGACCAAGCTCGAAATCGTGCTCAACCGCGACGGTTCCGTCCATCGGGTTGGCGTCGTCCGATCGAGCGGGCTCTTGCCGTTCGACTTCGGCGCGTTCAACTCGGTGCTCCGCGGGCAGCCTTATCCGCCGGCCCCCTCGTCGATTCTCAGCGGCGACGGGCGTGTGTACTTCCACTGGGGCTTCCATCGAAATCGGCGCCAGTGCGGCACGTTCAACGCGGAGCCTTACATCGTGCCGAATCCACGCGGTTCGACGGGGCGCAAGGACGGCCTGACCGATGCGCCCGACTGGGACACCGTCGTCCCCGGAGACGCAAAGCCGACGTGGCGCACGCGCGAGGAGGAGTCGCAGGACAAGGATGAGCCGAAGCGGCCTCCGGAGAAATCGCCGCCAGCGCAGCCGAAGGAGCGGGAAGAGAAGGCGCCCGCCGCGCCGCCTCCACCCCCCGGCGCCGGCCTGGGATGAGCCAAGCCGAACGAGACGCCGAGCTGACCGCGCGCGTCAAAGCCGAGGCCAAGGCGCTTGGCTTTGCGCGTACGGGCGTGGCCGACGCCGGTCGATTAGACGAGGAGGGCGAGCATCTCGATGCCTGGCTCGGCGCCGGGCATCACGGGCAGATGACGTGGATGGCGGAGACCGCGCCGGTGCGAAAGGATCCGAGCGACCCGCGGATGCTCGAGAATGCCAAGAGCGTCGTCGTGATGGCGGCGCCGTACCTTCGGCGCAACGTCTACCAAGGGCCGCCGCCGGCACGCGTCGCGAAGTATGCGCTCGGGCGGGACTACCACAATGTGCTCACGAAGAAGAGCCGGAAGATAGCGCGCTTGCTTCAAGAGGCGGGCTTCACCGCGCGGGTCGCGGTCGACTCGAAGCCCGTTTTTGAGCGCGCCTGGGCGGAGCGCGCGGGAGTCGGGTTCATAGGCAAGAACTGCTGTCTCATCGTCCCAGGGCTTGGCTCGCACGCCTTCCTCGCCTGCGTCGTGACGACCGCGCGACTCGAGGCCGACGCCCCGATGGGACGTCGCTGCGGAACCTGCACCCTCTGTCTCGAGGCTTGTCCGACCAAGGCCTTCAACGGTCCACGCAGCCTCGATGCGCGAAAGTGCATTTCCTATCTGACGATCGAGCATCGAGGGCCGATTCCCTTGGCACAGCGGCAGACGCTCGGACCTTGGGTCTTCGGATGCGATGTCTGCCAGGACGTCTGTCCCTACAACCAGACATCGGGTGCAACCGAGGGATCGCTCGAGGCGTTTGAGCCAGCCGAGCGCTGGGATGGGTTCGAGGTCGCCAGGTTTCTTCAAATGAGCGACCAACAGCTCCGCGCTTGGGCCGAAGGCTCGCCGGTGAAGCGCGCCCAGCCCGAAGGTTTGGCGCGTAACGCCGCGCTCGTGTTGGGAAATCGCGGCCACGAGGCTCATCTTCCGGTGCTCGATGACGCGACCCGAAACCATCCCTCGGAGGTCGTCCGAGAGGCTGCGGACTGGGGCGGGACAGAGCTCAGGCGCCGTTTGGCCGCCGCAAAATAGCTTCGAGTGATTCGAGGAGAGGGGTGAGCCCTTCTTGGGTGGCCGAGCTGATCGCGAAAACTTGGAATCCCCGTGGCTCGAGCGCTTCGCGAACCGATTGGTAGGCTTCGCGTGCCTCCGGCAGGTCGCATTTGCTGACAGCCACGACCATTGGGCGTTCGAGCAAGCTCGCATCGAAGCGGCCGAGCTCCGACATGAGGGCGTCGAAATCGGCGACGGGATCGCGCTCGGGGTCGGGGTCGACGCTGAGCATGTGCAGGAGCACCTTGGTTCGCTCGACGTGCTTGAGAAAGCGCAGCCCGAGGCCGGCGCCTTCGGAGGCCCCTTCGATGATGCCCGGGATGTCCGCGATGACGAAGGTGCGGTCGACACCGAGTGAAACGACACCGAGATTGGGCACCAATGTCGTGAACGGATAGTCGGCGACCTTGGGGCGTGCGCGGGAAACGGTCGCGATGAGTGTGCTCTTGCCCACGTTGGGGAACCCGACGATGCCGACATCCGCGAGGAGCTTCAGGACCAGCCGGACTTGCTTTCGTTCCCCCGGGGTGCCCGGGCTGGCGCGTCGCGGGGCGCGGTCATGGGGCGTTGCGAACTTGATGTTCCCCCGGCCTCCGCGTCCGCCGCGTGCGATCACGATCTCGGCGCCGGACTCGCT
>JAOTXX010000035.1 GCA_029862185.1 Myxococcales bacterium | reverse complement strand
ATTTTCGCCCGTCTTACCTGCGTCTCGGCGCGCTTCGAAAGCCGCTTGGCAATCCCGTGGTGCTCGCCCTGACCGCAACCGCCACACCGCGCGTGCGAAAGGACATCGCCGACCGTCTAAGGATGAGAAACCCGGTCGAGGTCATCGCGCCGCCCCATCGGAAGAACCTTCGCTTGTCTGCGAACATCGTCTGGGGTGACGACAAGATCACCAGCGCTGCGCGATTGATTCGCCGATTGCAGCGCCCGGGCATCGTGTACTGCTCGACCACGAAGGCCGTCGATCAAGTCGCGAACGCGCTTGCCCGCGCGCGGATCCCCTGCGCGCGCTACCACGGCAAAATGAAAGCCGCCGAGCGCGCTTCGATGCAGCGTAAGTTCATGAAGCCCACCCGACGTCTGGTCATGGTCGCCACCAGCGCCTTCGGCATGGGCATCGACAAACCCAATATACGCTACATCGTCCACTACCAGGTCCCCGGCTCGCTCGAGCAATACGTACAAGAGGCAGGCCGCGCGGGCCGTGACGGCAAGCGATCGGACTGCGTCCTGCTCTTCGATCCCAACGACCTTCGCATCCAAGAGCACCTCCAGGAGAAGGGCCGGTCGAACACAGCGCAAGCTCGCCGCGTCGTCGATGCCCTCGTTGCGTGGTTGGACGAAAGCAAGCCGGTCAAGCCCAAGGAGCTTGCGGTGTCTGCGCGCGTTCCGGTCACCGCCGCCCGCTCCGTGTGCGCGCAACTCGAAGAGCTTGGCGTCATACAAATGGTGAAGCGGGGGGAGTACACCGGTCGCGCCACCACGCGGCGAATCCGTGCCGGAGCGACCGACCTGGCAGCACGCTTGGAGACCCGCCGAGTCCAAGACGTTCGCCACCTCCAGACCATCGCAGCGTACGCCGAAACCGAAGACTGTCGCAGCGTGTTCATTCGCCACTACTTTGGCGAACCCCGTCCGCCAATATGCGGCATCTGCGACAACTGCCGCCGCTAGGGCGTTTTCGCTCTGTGCCAGCGACGGCGCGATCCTTGCTTACCTAGCCGACGTCGACCCGTCGACCCGCGACCTGGACTCGAACACCTTTCCCAGGTGTGCCACCAGCTTCGGCACGATGCGCTCGTGTGCGTCTTCTTGCAAGTAGTGCCCGGCATCCGGGAGCCGCAGCACGTCGGCTTTCGGAAACGCTGGAAGCCACAGCTCATCGAGATACCGAGGAAGGAAAGCCAAGTCTTTCATGGCCCAGGCGATCATGGTGGGCTTGTCCTTCAGCGACGCGAGCCCCACCTCGACCTCTCCCATGAAGTCGGCGACGCGTCCCGTGGAGTCCGCCGGGATTTCACGAGGAAACACCAGAATCGAGGTGCGCGAGGAGTACGTGGGGTGGGGGGCCATATAGGCGGCGCGCATCTCGGGGGTGATTCGGTCCTGGTGCATGATGCCCGCTTTGAACAGAAACCCTCGGACGAACATGTGACCACCCTTGACCATCACCTCGCCGATCCCGGGCGTGCGGAAGAGCCGCAGCGGGACAGGCAACTCGACCTTGCCCGGGGGCCGATGTGCGAACGTGTTGAGCACACACAGCGCGGCGATGCGTTCGGGGTGTCGCGTCGCCCAATAGAACCCCAGCGGACCTCCCCAATCCTGCGACACGAGCGTGGCATCGTGAAGGTCGAGCGATTCCAGCAGCGCCTCGAGCCGTTTGGCATGTCGCGGCACTTGGTAGAGCTCCGCTCGGTCGGGCTTGTCCGACCGCCCGAAGCCCAAATGGTCGGGCACGATGCACCGATACCCCGCGGCCACCAGCGAAGGTATGAAATTGCGATAGAGATACCCCCAGGTTGGATTGCCGTGCACCATCACCACCGGCTTTCCACCGCGAGGGCCCTCGTCCACGTAGTGGAGCTTCCCGTCCGGGTGGTCGAACCAGCGCGGCTCATACGGCCAAGTACCTCCAAAGGTCCAATCCTGTGTCGCCATGGCGGTCTCCTCTCGAGTGAGATAGCAATCATGGGGATCCCGCCCGTTTTCGTCAACGCGGACCGCAGCCCCTTCCAACACGACACGCTGTCGGAAGTCTAAATCGTGGAATCCAGCGTATTCGCGACCACGATGACCAGCGCTAGTATCGCCAATCCCGCGACCTTCAAAAAGCCCGGAATGAAGAAGAACGTCAGCGCGCCCAGAACGAGGACGCTCGCCCCAAGCTTGATCCGCCCGTTCACGAAGGCCACGAGCACGCCAGCGAGCAAAACGACGCTCGCGAGGAGTACGAGGATCACGTGCTTCCCGCTGCAAGCATCTCGCGCATCGCACGCAGACGTTTCGTGATTTCGTATCGCCGCTCTTTCATCACCGCACTATAGCAAAGAGAGCCGTAGACGCGTGATCCCAAAATGGGCAAACCCAATCCGATGATCGAGCGAACAATTACTGGCCAGATGCTCCTGGTTCAAGGTCGGACGTCTACTTCCCCCGCGCTACGGAGAACCCGATGAAAGCGATCGTCCAAGACACCTACGGCACCGCCGATGTTCTCGAGCTCCGGGAGATCGAGCGACCCGAGGTCGGAGACGACGAAGTGCTCGTACGCGTTCATGCGGCTGGCGTTGATCCGGGTGTGTGGCATTTAATGACGGGCCTTCCGTACCTGATCCGCATCGCGGGCTACGGGTTCCGTGCACCCAAATTTCCGGTTCGCGGCAACGACCTCGCCGGGCGTGTCGAGGCCATTGGCAAGGACGTGACCCAGTTTCAGGTGGGCGACGAAGTCTACGGCACCTCGGATGGCACCTTCGCAGAGTACGTATCTGCCAAAGCGAGCAAGGTTGCGCTCAAGCCGGCAAACCTCAGCTTTGAGCAGGCGGCCGCCGTGCCCACCTCGGCCTTGACCGCGCTTCAGGGTCTTCGCGATCATGGAGAAGCTCAGCCCGGTCAACGCGTTTTGATCATCGGTGCGTCGGGCGGTATCGGGACGTTCGCCGTGCAGCTCGGCAAGGCGTTCGGCGCGGAGGTGACCGGGGTGTGCAGCACGAGCAAGGTGGACATGGTCCGATCCCTCGGCGCCGACCGCGTCATCGACTACGTGCGCAACGACTTCACCCACATGACGCAGCGCTATGACCTGATCCTCGACATGGCGGGGAACCGCCCACTGTCCATGCTAAGGCGCGCCCTCACGCCCGAGGGGACGCTCGTGATCATTGGCGGCGAGGAGGGCGGCCCGTGGCTCGGAGGCACCGACCGTCAAATCCGTGCGCTCCTCCTCTCACCGTTCGTCCGCCAGAGGCTCCGCACCTTCGTTGCAAAGGAAAGCGGAGAGGACCTACTCGTTCTCAAGGAGCTCATCGAATCGGGCAAGGTCACGCCCGTCATCGACCGCACTTACGAGTTGAGCGAAGCCGCCGACGCCATCCGCTATCTCGACGAAGGCCACGCCAGAGGAAAGCTCGTCCTCACCGTCTGACGCGCGAGAAAGCAGAACCGCCCTGGGATTCCGAAGCCTCCAAAACGCAGCGGATCATGGCTCCGTCCGAGCCGCTCACTTGAACAAACCTGCAACATGCCTCACGACAAGGCCCGACATTATGCCTTCAACACTTCGATCTTTGTTCCTCGCCCCTCTCGGCATCCTCCTGATCGCATGCAGCGGTTCTACGTCGACGGAGAGCATGGCGCCTGTCGATGCGCCTGATGCCCTCGGCCCCCTCGCGGTCGGCCACTCTTCCTTCGCCGCCGTCGACCCCGCGCGTGCGGATCGCTCGCTGCTCGTCGACGTCTGGTATCCGGTCGACGACGAGGACGCCGCCGACTCACCCGTAGCCGAATACCTCTTGCTGGGTCCGCTCGGCCTTGCTTCCGAGGTTGCGGTCGAAGGCTTGCCCGTCTCGTCACGCTCGGCGCAAACCCTTGTCGTGTTCTCTCACGGCTATGGGGGAATCCAGATTCAGTCGTTCGGCTTGATGGAGGCCCTCGCCAGCCACGGCTTCATCGTCATCTCGCCCGAGCACACCGGCAACTCCCAATCCTCTTCGACCGACACCTTCGACGAGGCCGCCGCCAATCGCGTACCCGACGTGTCGTTCCTCATCAACACGATGTTCAGCCGAAATCAGGACTCACAGGACGCCTTCTACCAGCGCGTCGACGAGAGCGCGGTCGGCGTCGTCGGCCACTCGTTTGGCGGGATGACGGCCGTCGGGATGGCGGCGGGTTGGGCAGGCGCACCGGCGGATCCCAGAGTCATGGCCATCGCGCCGATCTCCGCCGTCATCGACGGTGAGCTGCAGAGCGACGACCGGCCGAGCCCTAATGCTGGTTTCACCCGGGAGCAGCTCGAGAGCATCATTGTGCCCGTCATGCTGATGGGCGGCACCGAGGACATCAACGTCCCGATTGGCAACAACGCGATCGCGTTCGAGCAGATGGTGAACGCGCCCCAGGTCTTCAAAGTCGACATCATTGGCGCGAATCACAACCACTTTGCGGCGATCTGTGCCATCGCCAATTGGCTGATCGACCGGGGTTGGGGCCCCGAGATCTGGCCCACGCTGGGCGCCGAGGCACTCATCGAACCCTACGAGACAACCTGCAGTCCCGACGTACTCCCCATCGAAGAAGCCAACCGTCTGCAGAACCTCTACGTCGTGTCGTTCTTCAAGTCGCAGTTGCGCGATGAGCGCGGCTACGATCGGTTTCTCACCCCCGCGTTCGCCGAGACGGAGCCCGGGGTCACGGTTACCGTGAAGTAAAAGACAGGCCGGGCGTGGCGTGACCGAGAAGCACCCACTCGATCGCGTCATGTTCATCGGATGCTTGATCGTCGCCGGCGAGGCGGTGTTCAGCTTGCCGTTCCACGTTGCGCGATTTTTTCGCCCCACGGTTCTGCAAGTATTCGACTTCACGAATACCGAGCTTGGCGCGGTCCAAGCCGTCTACGGCGTAGTCGCCATGCTCGCGTACTTTCCGGGCGGGCTACTGGCCGATCGATTCACCACGCGCCGACTGCTCACCGGATCCCTTCTATGCACGAGCGCGGGCGGCCTCTACTTCGCGACGATTCCCGGGTTCAACGGTACCTGGTGGCTCTTCTCCTTCTGGGGTCTGACCACCATTCTGCTGTTCTGGGGCGCGCTGATTCGAGCCACCCGAGAGTGGGGTGGGCCCGACGAGCAGGGCCGTGCCTATGGCCTTCTCGACGGGGGTCGCGGCCTCTTCGCTGCAGTCCTCGCGGCAGGCGCCGTATTCGTCTTCCAACTCATGCTTCCCGAAGACCCGACGACCGTCACCCCAAACGAACGCGTCGAGGCACTCAGCAACGTCATCTTCGTCTACACCGCGGCGACAGCCCTTGCCGGTGTCCTGTGTTGGTTCTTCGTGCCCGAGCGGCCATCACGCCTTGCGGGACGCCCGCCGGTCCTTCGAAACGTTCGCAAGGTGATGCGACTTCGATCCGTCTGGATCCAAGCGCTCATCGTCGTCTGTGCCTACGTTGGTTACAAGGGCATCGACAACTATTCGCTCTTCGCGGTGCAGGTCTATGGCATGAACGAGGTCGAAGGCGCACAACTGACTGCGATCAGCGCATGGGTGAGACCGGTTGCAGCGGTCGGCGCGGGTTTCTTGGCGGACCGATTCACCTCTTCGCGAGTTTCGGCCCTCTGCTTTGCAACCATGGTCGCTTCGTACCTGTGGTTCGGCCTGACCGCCCCCGCGCCCTCCACTCCGTGGGTCCTCTACGCCAACGTCCTCGTCAGTTGCGCCGCCGTGTTTGGCTTACGTGGCGTCTACTTCGCGCTCCTCGAAGAAGGCTCGGTCCCCCTCGAAACTACGGGAACCGCCGTCGGCCTGGTCTCGGTGATCGGCTACACCCCGGACGTCTTCGTGGCGCTCGCCGGCGGCTGGCTGCTCGACCGTTCCCCCGGCATCCCCGGCCATCAGCACTTCTTTCTATTTCTCTCCGCCTTCGCCGCCATCGGCCTCATCGCCAGCCTGCGTTTCCGCACCTAGCGGAACTCTTTTCCTTTGCTTTCCGAACCGCGCGAAGGGCACCTTCCCCCCATGTCGGACCTCTCTATCATCGGCTGGCGCGAGTGGCTGGCCTTGCCAGACCTCGACCTCGCTAGAATCAAAGCCAAGGTCGATACCGGCGCGCGCAGCTCATCGCTCCACGCATATGATATCGAAGTCTTCACCCGCCGAGGCCGCGATCTCGTCCGATTCACCGTCCACCCGGTTCAGCGCGAAACCAAGACGACGATCCACTGCGTCGCAGCGCTTCACGAGCATCGCCACGTCAAGAGCTCGAGCGGCCACCGGGAGTACCGTCCCATCATTCGCACGCTCATCGAGCTTGGTGGAGAGCGCTGGCCGATCGACCTGACGCTCACGACCCGCGACGCGATGGGCTTTCGGATGCTACTCGGGCGGGAAGCGATTCGGAAGCGCTTCCTCGTCGACTCGGGTCGCTCGTATCTATTCCGCGAGCTCGTTCCAAAACGGAAAAAGAAGAAGCGAAGGCCCTGACCCCTCGCTCATCGTACCTTGTCGGTCTGCCCGTCGATCGCCTCGGTCGTTTGGTCGCCCCGCTTCTCTGCCTCGGAGAGCATTTGAGCCTCACGTTTGCGCGCTTCATCCACCACTTGGCTCGCGCGTTTGTCTGCCTCGCTCACGAGTTGCTTGGCGCGCTTGTCGGTCTCGGCCCGAAGTCGCTTCGCGCTCTCTTTGGCTGCAATGGCAGCGATCGGGTTTTGCGCGCTCTTGTGCTCGAGCTGGTCGGCCCGCGCATACCCTTCTTTCCGCGCTAGCTCCGCGGCCTTGGCAGCCTCTGCGCGGATCTGCGCCGCGCGCTTCTCCGCTTCTGCGATCAGTCGCTTCGTTTGCTCCGTCACTTCTTTCAGCGCGCGCGCTTTCTGCGCGGCAAGTTCCGCCGAAACGGCATCGGCAACCGCTCCACGAAGTCCCTTGGTGTCTACGTTCACCGAAACGCGTGGCGCCGTCATCGAGCCCGTCAGATTCGCCCGGACGTCAACCACATTTGCTTTCGAAAGGTCTAAGTTCAGCACTTGGATCTCTTTGGAAAGCTTCGACGTCAGCTTGTCCAACGGAACTTCGGTGGACACCTGATAATTCATCTCCTGGTCCAGCCCGTGTGTTCCGCCGACCACCATCGACACTCCCCGCGCCTTGACGGTGAAGGGGGTCACTCGCACCGCGCCATCGTCGATTTTGAAACGCGCTCGAAAGCTATCGATGTCCAGGGGCTTCGGAATCGTAGGCACCGCTTCGTTGAGCGCGGCCAGCGGCTTGAATTCGCTGTTGAGCTTGCTTTGGACCGCGGCTGCAATTCCACTTGCTGCGATCGTTTTGAGCTGAGGTGACAGGTCTTCGCCCAGGGTTCCGCTTGCGTCGAAGTCCGTCGAAAACCGTCCATCGAGGAATTGCGCAACCGGCACGAAGGCTCGCATCGAAGGAAGCGATTCGAACGCTTCGACGAAGCGCGCCTGGTCCACCGCGTAGTGAATGTCGAACCGTGCAGGGGCATCGATGGGCGTCTCCACCGTGCCGTCGACCTTCATCGACCCGCCAATCGCATCTGCACGGACACCTTCGAGAAGAAGCTTTCGATCCCGCAGCCTGCCGGCGCCCTTGAAGTTTTGGAGCACCAGGTCTTTGTAGGTGAGCGTTCCGACCTCGAACTGAAGCTTCGCGTCGATGTTGTCGGGCAGCAGGAACGCTTCTCCGTCAGTGGCATCGGATTCCTCACTCGATCCAAAGTCCTCGACCCGAAGACGCTTCGACTTCAGCCACAAACTCGCGGTGACCTTCTGATCGTCCAGGAGCACCGTGGTCAGCGGGGACACGACCCCGCTGACGCTGACGTCACTCTCTGCAACCTGCGCCTCGAGCCCCTTGATCGTCGTGCTCTCCGGGGACAGTACGATGCGCGCGGTGCGGATGCGGACGGGAGGAGCATTGGCCGGGCGGTAGCTGAGGTCCGAGACCTCGACGTTTCCGGAGAGCTTCTCGATTCGTTCGCCCTTTGCTTCGAGCTCGACCGTTGCCGTGACCAGGCCCTCCACCCCTTCGACGTCGGGAATTGGATACGCCTTGGAGATCTCGGCGAGGTCGAAGCGGCCGTCTAAGCTGAGGTCGATCCGTGGCTGCGAAATCGGCCGCGTGACGGTGACGCGCCCCTTGGCTTGGCTTTTCCCCGCCGCAAACCCGTACTTCGGAACGTCGATTCGCATCCTGTCCAGATTGCCTCCGGGGTGCTTCACCGACGCATCGAGTACCAGGTCGGTGACGCCACGCGGCAGGTCTGGATACTTGAAAGCTCCGTTCTGGACCTTCGCCGTGGCGGAGAACGAGGGGACATCATCATCGCCCGGCCCCAGC
Organism: Myxococcales bacterium; assembly: GCA_029862185.1. Lineage (GTDB taxonomy): Bacteria > Myxococcota_A > Polyangia > Polyangiales > Houyiibacteriaceae > SG8-38. The sequence goes on along the minus strand of JAOTXX010000035.1, from coordinate 32,907 downwards.
TCTCCCTGAATCATTGCCGCGAGCGAGAACGTGCCGCTGGCCGTCAGCCCTTCGAAGTCCGCAGCGTAGGCATTTGGGATCGCGGAGATCAGCGCCTTAATCGGAAGCCCCTTCTTGGAAGCCAGCTGCAAGTCGAGCGCCGTTCCATCGCCAGCCCAGCCGATCTGTCCAGTCCCTTCGAGGGCAAGCTGCTGGACGGCGACATCGAGCGCGTGAAGCGTCAAAAGCTCTTTATCGGTGTCGACGGTGGCGTTCACATCGACACTCGCCTTCGCCTTCTTCAAGTACGAAATGCCTCCGAGTCGCGCCGTGAGGGCATCGACTGTGGTCTTCAAGGAAAGCTCCTGAACGGCGCCCGAAATCTTGGCGCGGCCGTCGTGTTCGAGTCCAGCGACGACGACGCGAACACTTGGAGTGACATAGGTCAGCGACCCATCGTCGATTCGGATTCGTTTAATCTCGAAGGCGAGGGTCCCGTCGGGTGCTTCTGCGCCGTCTGCTTGCTCAGGAACGATGTCGTAGTTCGCCCTCTCATCGGGGCGGACGACGAGGTAGACCTTGGGCGTGTTCATCTCGATCGACTCGATCGTAATTTCACGCCTCAGAACGAGCCCGATCAGGTCGATGCCTGCGCCGATCGACTTGGCCGTCAAGAGCGTGACCTCCGCGAAGTCGCCTTTGCCGGTGACCGTCAGCTCCGAGACCTCCGCGGTGAGCGTCGGAAACGTCGACAGCAACGAGACATCGACATCGGAGAAAGTCACCGTCGCGTCAACTCGATCGTTGAGCTCGGTTCGCAACCGCTCGACGATTTGATCTCGGAACAGCACCGGCACGAGGGCGACGCCGGCGACGATCACCCCCAAGAGCGCAACGACCGCAATCGCTATGTTTCTCTTCGACTTCTTCATTCACCCTCACTTCCCACGGTCTCCGGGAGCTCCGCGATGTGCGCGATGGCGTCACCGCGATGGACGAGCGGGGACGTAACGTGTCCAATGACGATCCCATGGTGCTTTGCCTTCACCGATGACCGATCCTGACCGAGCGCATCGAAGATGACCGCGACGCTGTCGCCCTCGGCAACCTCCGTCCCGAGGTGCACCGTCATTTCGCAAAACCCCGTCCGACGGGCTCGCACCCAAGAGCTCGCCCGAGAGATGCGGGGCGCCACTTTCGGGCCCTGGACCGAGTCCTCGATCATTCCAAGTGACTTCATCACCCGAAGTGTCCCCTCGACCCCCATTTCAATGGCCTTGGTGTTGAAACGGCTCGCCTCGCCCGCCTCGTAGACCAGAACGACCTTATCGATCTCGCGAGCGGCCGCTCGCAGGGAGCCATCACGCAAGCGCGAATGCAAGAGGACGGGCGCGCCGAATTCGCGCGCAAGACGAAGCGTCCCCGGCTCATCCAAGTCGCAACGTAGCTGTGGCAGGTTCGTTCGGCCGCCCGAGCCTGTGTGGAGGTCTAGCCCGAGCTCGCAGCGTGCGACGATTTCCGTCATGAACAGGTGTGCCAGCTGAGCAGCGGAGGACCCCCGTTTCGAGCCGGGGAAGCAGCGGTTGAGGTCGCGGCGATCCGGAAGGTATCGCGACTGCTGAATCAGGCCTTGCACGTTGACCACCGGCACTACGAGAACCGTGCCCGAAAGGCGCCTCGGATCGATGGCATCGAGCAGATGGCGGATGATCGGGACGCCGTTGAGCTCGTCGCCGTGAATGGCCGCGCTCACCCAAATGACCGGCCCTTCGCGTCGACCGTGCAGCACGCCCACGGGAAGCGAGATCCACATTCCAGTGGGCAGACGCGCAAGGCGAAGCTCGACCTGAGTGAGCTTGCCCGCGGGGGCCGTCACGCCGTTGATCTCGAAAGGGGCTCTCGGGCTAGCCTTCAATCCGGTCTTTCGTCTTGCCTTGTTTTGCATTCTTCTCCAGATACTCGATGATCGCGCCAGCGACATCCTTCCCACTCGTCGCCTCGATTCCTTCGAGCCCTGGCGACGAGTTCACCTCCATCACGACCGGTCCGTGATTGGAGCGCAGCATGTCGACGCCTGCGACCCGAAGGCCGAGGGTCTTTGCAGAGCGGACCGCCGTGCTCCGCTCTTCGGGCGTGAGCTTGACCTTCGAGCCTGAACCACCTTGGTGCAGGTTGGACCGAAATTCCCCCTCCGGCCCCTGACGCATCATCGAGGCAACCACCTTGTCGCCGATGACGAATGCGCGGATGTCCGCTCCGCCGGCCTCTTTGATGAACTCCTGCACCAGGATGTTCGCGTCGAGCTGGATAAACGCAGCCACGACCGATTCCGCTGCTTTGTCGGTTTCTGCTAGCACCACACCGATCCCCTGGGTGCCCTCGAGGAGCTTCACGATCAGGGGAGCCCCGCCAACGAGCTTCAGCAAGCCCTCGATGTCGTGCGTAGACCGCGCGAAGCCAGTCACCGGCATTCCAATGCCTTCACGGGCGAGCAGCTGAAGCGCGCGAAGCTTGTCGCGTGATCGTGAGATCGCCTGCGACGTGTTGACTGGATAGGTCCGTTGCATTTCAAACTGCCGAACGACCGCCGTCCCGTAAAAGGTATGAGATGCGCCAATGCGGGGAATCACGGCATCGAAGTGAAGTGGCTTGCCAGCGAGCAGAACCTCGGGACGATGCGACGTGATATTCATGTAACATCGCGTGTAGTCCACGACACGAACCGAGTGTCCTCTAGCGACCGCTGCGTCCTTGAGGCGATTGGTCGAGTAGAGTTTTTGGTTCCTAGATAGGATGCCGATCTTCATTTCTATCTCCTTGGTCAACTGAGGTTTCGCGAGTCGCCAAAGCAGGTTCTGTGCCAAGCGCCCCGAGCGGCGCAGAAATGGGGCAGAAGGATCTTTTCCGAGGCTCGCAGCGTCCGCTCGGCGCGCGAGTGCAGGAACTGCACTGGCACCCCTCCGAGCCGCTGCAGACCTTGCACTGTTCGAAGAGTGCGCCGCAACTGTCAGTGCACGGGGATGGTGATTCTTGAATCGCCGTCACTAGGCACGGCACTTGCTTCTTGGAAGTGCCCCGGAGGCAGTCATGACCCATCCGCAATCAGATTTGGTCACGCCTGAAGTGGTCGAGAAAATCCGTTCCGACAATCAACGGCTCCTCCGGGCGGCTCGCTCCATGGAAGCCAGCATCGAAACCGGTCGACTGGCCGAAGCCATCTGCATCGCAGCCGAGCTCGTCGAAGTCCTACGAAAGCAGGCTTTTCTCGTGGACGGTGTCCTCGATGTGCTGACGCCGGACGACCGATTCAACCGCTAGCAGGTGTCTTCTGGCTTGGTTTTCGCGAGCCCCCACTCCTCGAGGCGATAGTGAATGGTCCGCTTGCTGATACCGAGAATCGCTGCGGCTTTGGTCGGTGAGCCGCCGACGGCTTCGAGGGTCTTCATGATGGTATATCGCTCGACTTCGGCGAGCGTCACGCCAGGGACCAGCAGGCTCAAGGGTTCGGCCTCCCGGTCGGGCGGCTCGATCGGCAAGTCTTCGGTGTCGATGAGCTCCTTCTCGCAGAGCACCACCGCCTGCTCGATCGCATGCTGAAGCTCGCGAACGTTTCCGGGCCAGGGGTAGGCGACCAGAGCTTCCTTTGCGTCATGGGTGAAGCCTTGTACCTGCTTGTCGTTCTCATCGGCATAAAGCCGGAGAAAATGGTCGGCCAAGAGCGGAATGTCGCTGGGCCGCGCGCGCAGTGGCGGCACCTCGAGGACGACCACCTTCAGGCGGAAGTAGAGGTCTTCGCGGAACTTTCCGTCTTCTACCAGCGATTTTAGGTCGCGGTTCGTGGCCGCGACGACCCGCACGTTCACCGACACCGTTTCGTTTCCGCCCACCCGCTCGAGCTCCCGTTCCTGCAGAAACCGGAGCAATTTGATTTGCACCGACAGCGGCATCTCGCTCAGCTCGTCGAGGAACAACGTTCCACCGTCCGCCTGCTCGAACCGCCCCTTTCGTCGCGTGACCGCGCCGGTGAACGCCCCCTTTTCGTGCCCGAAAAGCTCAGACTCCAAGACGCTCTCCGCGAGTGCCGCGCAGTTCAGCCGAACCAAGGGGCCCTCGCTCCTCAGGGAGTGCTCGTGAATCGCTTTGGCGATGAGCTCCTTGCCTGTGCCCGTTTCGCCTTGGATCAGCACGGTCGATCGGCTCTTGGCGGCTTGAAGCAAACGGTTGAAAAGGCGTTGCATCGAAGGGTGCACGCCCACGACACGGTCCATGAGCGCGATCGTGGGCAGGGTTGCGGCCGCACCGGCCCGGGCTTCCATGGCGTCTCTCGCATGAAGGGGTTTGTCGAGGGACCGCTCGACGATGAGCGCCAGCGCGTCCGGCCGAACAGGCCGCGTGAGAAGGCGGTCTGCGCCGCACGCCAGTGCTTTGACCGCAGTGTCCGTGGAGCCGGTTTCCGCCATTGCGATAAACGAGGCTGCTGGAAGAAGGGCTCTGGCCTCTCGCAGGAAGTCGAAGCCACCCATCCTTTCCGGGTCGAGCGCCAGCAAGACCACGTCAGGCATCGACCCCTCCAGGTGCTCGAGGGCGGCGGCGCTGTCGGGTGCCGTCTCCACGATATGCCCAATCGCCGAGAGCTGCGCCTCTAGCTTGGACTGAAGAGCCCGGTCGCTCTCGACGATCAGGATCCGACCGGTCTGTTCCTGGGCCATGGTTCGAGGATGGCCCGACTGTGTTGGCTCGTCCACTTCAGACGTTCCCGCGTGCGTATCTCGCGTCCGGGTGTCAGTGTTCGCGCAGCGCAATGGAAGGCGACTTTCGTAACGGCCTGACGGGCCCCATCTATCGTCAGCGGGACCTCCAGATCGAGGAATTCCCGCGCGGGGAGATGTCACGCCTCTACATCGATCTGGTCGCCAACGGGCTAGCGCAAGACATTCTGCTTCCGCTTCTCGTTGCTCGCGGAAAACGGGATGGACCGGTGTTCGGCTTGACGGCAGCGGTGCACGGGAACGAGCTGAACGGTATCCGTGTGATTCACGATCTCGTCCACCACATTGACACGAAACAACTCTGCGGGACGGTCGTCGCCCTGGTCGTGGTGAACGTGCCGGGTCTTCACCGACATCAGCGCGAGTTCGTCGATGGCAGCGACTTGAACCACCTGTTTCCCGGCCAAGCCACAGGAAACGTCGCTCGTGTGTACGCACACCGAATCATCGATCGAATCGTCAATCGATTCGACTACCTGGTGGACCTGCACACGGCGAGCTTTGGCCGAGTCAATTCGCTCTACGTTCGAGCTGACATGACGCATGCGACGACGGCAACGATGGCCTATCTGCAGCGCCCGCAGATCATCGTCCACAACCCAGCATCCGACCACACGCTTCGCGGCGCCGCGATGGACTTCGGCATTCCCGCCATCACCTTGGAAATCGGCGACCCGCAGAAGTTTCAGCCCACCTATGTTCGATCCTCGAGAATTGGCCTCCGAACCGTGCTTGCTGCCGCAGGCATGCTGCCCAGGCGCGCGGTGTCGGAAGGCCAAGAGCCGGTCCTGTGTGAGCGCTCCCGTTGGATGTACACCGATCGCGGTGGTCTGCTCGAGGTGCTCCCGCGGCCGACGGAGCGTGTGAGCCGAGGCGAGCGGGTTGCCGTCCTTCGGAACGCCTTCGGCGATGTGATTCGCGAATACAACGCCCCAGAAGATGGAATCGTCATCGGCAAGAGCGTCAACCCGGTGGGGCAGACCGGCGCACGAATCCTGCATCTGGGTAGCGTCGCCCCGGCGGAACACGGCTTCCATCGCCGCTCACTCACGCGCGCGACCTTGGAAGTGAGCGAATGATGCGGGTCTGCTTTCTCGTCAACGATCGGCGGGAACCGTCCGTCGAGCAAACGACGACGCTTCTCATCAGCGCCGCGCTTCGGCGAAACCACGAAGTCTGGGTGTGTGGGGTCGGGGACTTGGGCATGGGTGACGACGTGACCGTGGTCGCCAAGGCTTGCGCTCCGCGCGCGAGCGACCCCCCCGCGCTAGTCGATGAGCTCTCTGCTTCAGAGGGTTCGCGTTGCGTATTGGACGAGCAGACCCTCTGCATCGTTCGCACGAATCCGGGTCGAGATGAAGCTCGCCGCGCCCTTCACCTTGCGGCCCTTCGCCTCCTCGAGCGCGTCAGCGACCAGGGAGCTCGCGTCATCAATAGCCCGAGAGGCCTCTCCCGCGCGCTCACCAAGCTCTCACTGATGGACTTGCCCGTCGATCTCCGCCCTCGAACCTTGGTGACCCAGGATCCCGACGCCATCGAGGCGTTTCTCGAGCAGGAGCCCGCGCCCGTCGTGATCAAGCCGTTAGAGGGCACGCGGGGGCGGGATGTGTTCGTGCTCGATCGCAAGCACGCGAGGGCGAACGTGAGGCAAATCATCGATGTCATTCTTCGCCAGGGTTACGCCATGGTGCAGGAGTTCGTTCCGGGCGCAGAGCAGGGGGATGTCCGGGTGACCGTCATCGGCGGCAAGGTCCTCGAACTCGATGGTCACGCCGCTGCCGTTGCCCGGGTCCCCAGCCACAAAGATTTTCGCAGCAATCTCCATGCGGGTGGGAGCGCTCGACCGGTCGAGGTCACCGCTGCAATGCGCGACGCGATCGCTCGCATCGCGCCTCAGCTCCAGAGCGAAGGTCTGGTGCATGTGGGCGTGGATTTCGTAGGCGGGCGAATTCTGGAGCTCAACGTCTTTAGTCCCGGAGGGCTCTACCCGAGTGAGCGCCTCTACGGGAAAGATTTCAGCGCTGCGGCCGTCGAGGCGTTCGAACGGGCCTGACAGCCGCTAGGGCCGTACGTCCGGGACGATGATCTTGCCACCTTTCGCGCCCTGACGAATCTCTTCGAGAAGCGCCGGGTCGTCATCGAGCGAGCGGAAGAGGCCGCGGCGGAGGCTTCCTTTCTGCGTGAGCAGCCTGGCGGTCATCTTGTCGACCGCGATCGTGGCCAGTACCGACTGAATGTAGGCCTCGATCAGATCGTCGGTTCCAACGCCGACCGTATTGAAATCACGCCGATCCATCAGCAGGAGCCGCTCCGTCGATGCGGCCCAGGAGCCATCGGGCTGGCGCTCCGACAGGTTGGTCCCGAGAACATCCCAGGATGACTCCCCGTCCTCTAGGACGGAGGGAAGCGGCTTTCTCGAGCGGCGCGCGTAAATCGCAAGAGGACGAAATCCATTCGCACCACCGCAAACCATGATGCGAAGATCGGCCACGTAGATGTGCCCATGCCGATCTGGGATCGTCCCCACGTGATAGTAGCGCCCTGCGCGCTCGACGGAGCTCCAAGTGTAGTTCCCGATGAGACTCTGCACGACGTACCGTTCGTACGGGTGATCCATCTCCATGAAACGGTCGAGCTCGCGTGGACTAACGATCGTAAAGACGCCTTGCCCCGCGTTGCTGTAAGGAATCTTCACCACGGCGTGCCCACCGAATCGTTGGACCCAGAGCGGCACCTCGTCCTTGGACACGTCCCCGATGGTTTGAGGCGTTCGAATCTGCAGGCCGGAAGCTTCGAGCTCGGCGTTGTAGATCTCGTAGGCCTTCATCGCGACGAGCTTGTTCCTTCCGCCTGAAAGGCAGGTCGCCACCGGATTCAAGATGCGAGTGCGTGATCGAATCGGGATCCGGTTCCAAGGTTTTTGAGTTACGTAGCGGAAGGCTGCACGAATGGACTTCCAGTGCCCATGGACATCTCTCACTTCGAGCAGTCCATCGGTGAATCGAGCCGGTGGGTTTTCGCCACCATGTGGAAATGGAGTGAGGTAGACATTTTCGCCCGTGAGATCCGCGATGACGGCGGCGTACCCGGAAGCCTCCATGTAGTTTTTGTCGAAAACGACGGCCAAGTCCCCCGCGGTCGCCTTGCGCTTCGAAATGAGGGGCAGAAACGCCGTTTCGATCAGCTTTCGGTATCCAGCTTGTTCATCGTCGTCCGAAAGGATCGGCATCGACTTGTTTCCGGAAGGACAGGAATTGGTTTCGACCACGACCAGCCGCCTGTTTCCCGCCGCGGTCGTGGTGCAAAACAGGTCTGCGCCCGCCCACCTGAAGTGCTTCGGGGTGTAGCTGAGCACTTCCTCCAAGAAATCCGGATCGACGCGAGGGTTAAGGTGACAGTAGCGATTGACGATCCGCCGATTCGACATGCGCAGGAAGAAGGAAACCAGCGGGTGAATCTGCGCGTTCAGCACCCGCGCGTAGAAGTGGCTGCGCGGCTCGAACGAGCCCGGCGTAACCAGAGCCGCATTCGGACAATCCAGCGCAGCGCGCGAGGCGGTGACATCCATGGGTCTCGGAGCGATGCTGCGCCCTGCGCCGAAGCCTGGCAAGTAGGGGTCGGTAGGACGCCAGGCCCCTGTGCAGCGATTGCGTCGCTCCAGTCTGAGGGAGAGCAAATTCTGCACTCGCGCGCTCTCATGCGGCAGACCCTCTTTCCAGCGGCCTCGGCGCCAGGCACAATCCGCGGGCGGCAGTCTTTGGCACGGTTCCTGCTGGTAGCGTGGCCCAATCGGGGCGGCCTAATCAGTGGCTGATCCAAGCCCCGCGAAGGAGACGAGACGATGTCGCAAACGAACATGAAAATGCGTCTGAATAGGCTTCTCACGATTTCCATCTGCGCCTGCGTGAGTGCAGCGGCGATGGCCGGCTGCAAGAAGGAGGCAGAGGAGGCCGAGCCAGAGGTCACCACGGGGGCGGAAGCGCCTCCTCCAGAGCCCGAACCGGTACCGATCGAAGAAGTCCGCTGCGAGCTGCAGACGGTGTATTTCGCCTTCGATTCAGCAGAGCTCGACAGCGTTGCACTTGCGACGATCCAGGAGGCCGTCGAATGCTTCCGTGGCCAAGGGCTCGAAGGCGGGCTCCTGTTGACCGGTGCATGCGATCCGCGGGGCACCGAGGAATACAACATCGCACTGGGCGAACGACGTGCGAGCGCCGTTCGGGACTACATGCGCGCCCTCGGTTTGAATTCGAGCCGGGTTTCGATCACCTCCGTCGGAGAAGAGATGGCGACGGGCACTGACGAGGCCAGCTGGGCTCGAGATCGCAACGTCGCTGCGAGCGCGGAATAATCGCCACCACCTCCTGAACCAAGCACCTGGGCGCCGGCAGCTCGAGAAGCCGGTCGCCATGACTCAGCCGGAGAGATCCCATGAAGCTCGACGACACGACAAACCAAATCCTGTCTTCACTCACCCAATGGAAATTGAGCCTGATCGCCGCACTGCCCAATCTCGTGACGGCGGTCATCGTCTTGATTCTCGGTTGGGGCTTGGCTTGGACCCTGCGAAGGGTCGTCCGCGGGGTCTTCCGAAGGCTCGCGATGCAAATACCTTCGGGGACGGGCCGTGCGGCTTGGTCCGAGGCAGTCGAAGACAACGACGTTGGCAACGTCGCAGCGGGCGGCGTGTACTGGCTGGTCTTGTTGATGACCTCGATGCTCGCCATCGATGCGCTCAACATTGCCGTCTTCAGCCGGTGGGTCGGCGCCTTTGCCAGTTACCTGCCGAGAATCGCCATTGCCGCTGCGCTCTTGTTCGTCGGCATCGTTGCGGGCCGGCTCGCGCGAAACGCGATCATGAAGACGGCCATTCGATTGCCAGTATCGCAAGCCCGAGGCTTGGCCCGGTTCGCGCAGCTGTCGATCGTGATTGCCACCGGCCTGGTCGCAGCGGAGCGGCTCGGATTGGATGTCTCTCTTCTAAGCGCGATCTTCATGATTCTGCTGGCCGCCGCACTCGCGGCCGCAGCGTTGGCGTTTGGCCTCGGAGCGCGCGAGCTGGTAGCGGACATTCTTGCGATGCACTACGTGAATAAGTCTCACCGAATCGGCCAGCTGGTTCGTCTTGGCCCAGACGAAGGTCGCATCGTGAGGACGAGTCGGACTGCGGTCATGTTGGAGACTGCCGATGGCGAGATCTCGATTCCAGGTCGGGATTTCGGGAACAGTCGGTGCGTGCTCTTGAGCGAGGAGGGTCCCCGTGGAGCTTGAATCGAGGTTGCTCAACGCATTCACCGATGCGCACCCTGCCGAGGTCGCGCGGGTCCTGGAATCGCTCCCCGTTGCAGATGCCGCAGAGGTGATGGGGGACCTTCCCTTCGATCGCTTGGCCCAGCTTCTTCCATGGCTTGCCCCTACGTTGGCCGCGCGCGCCCTCGATCTAGTCGAGGTGAGCAAGGCTGCAGCCGCGCTCTCTGCGACCCGCCATGACGTCGCCGCTACGATCATTCGCGCGATGGGCCCGGAGCCGCGTTCGCGGGTCATCGAATCGCTGAGCCCCGCGGCGCGCAAAGCCACGAAGAATCTCCTTCGGTACTCCCAGGACACAGCAGGCGCACTCATGGATCCAGAAGCACTTGCCCTCGCGGAATCCGTCTCGGCCGGCGACGCACTGAACCGACTGCAGAGGGCCGCGAAGCACGCCTTGCACTATGTGTACGTGGTCTCGGAGGACCAGAGGCTCGTGGGAGTCCTCAACTCACCGGAGCTCATGGCGGCGAGGCGCGATCAGCTTCTCGGTTTGATCGCCGTTCGTCCCGTCCAATCCGTTTCTGCGCGGGCAAGCTCGCAAGCGATTGTGGCCCACCCGGCATGGAGGCGATTCCACGCATTGCCTGTCGTCGAGGCCGATGGACGTTTCGTCGGCGTCCTCCGCTATTCGTCGATCCGAAAGCTCGAAGAGCGGTTGCTCGACACCGGGGTACAGGATCACGGGGCTCAAACCGCATTGGCCCTCGGCGAGCTCTATAGCCTCGGGCTGCGAGGACTGGTCGAGTCGGCCGCCGCGGTCTTGATGGGATCGAGCGAACCCGCTCGAGGGCGCAAATGAGCGCCGCAGTCCATGTTGTCGTGGGGCAGTTCATGCGCTTGCATCCCGGCGAGGCGGCGCGGCAGATGGAGAGTGCCGCCCCTGAACAGGTCGCTTCCGTGCTCGCTGCGGAATCGCCGCAAACGACGGCGAGGGTTCTTGGTTACATGCAAAGGGACTACGCCGCGACAATCCTGGCTGCAGGAGGGGAGAAGGGGGTGGAACACCTCGTGTCCGGGCTCGACCCGGCCCACGCGGCAAACCTGTTGGCACGCCTACCCGAAGAAACACGTTCCGATCTGCTCGGTGCGGTTTCGACCTCTCTGGCACGAGAAATCAAAGACATTCTGGCCTATCCCCCAGGCACCGCGGGCCAGATCATGGACACGCGGGTCGCCGTCTTCACCAGAGAAACCTCCGTGCGAGACGCCCTCGAGCGAATTCAGAGGCTTCGCGATCGAAGGATCTCCGATCTCGTCATCATCGACGACGAGGGAGCGTTCAGCGGCGTGGTGCGCCTGCAAGACGTCGTGGGCGCGGCACCGGACCAGCAGTTGGCAGAGCTCAAGAGCCCGCGCGTCGTGTCCGTTCATCCGATGACCTCCCGTGAAGAGGTGGTCGAGCTCTTGAACAAGTATCACCTCTCGAGCCTACCCGTGGTCGACCTTCAGAACCATGTCGTCGGCATCATTCGTCAGGTCGGCCTCGTCGAGGCTGCACAAGCAGATGCCATCATGGATCTGCAGCAGATGGTGGGTGGTTCGAGGGAAGAACGCGCCCTCTCTCGCCCGTGGGTCGGCGTACGAAGTCGCCTTCCTTGGTTGAACGTCAATTTGGTCACCGCCTTCCTCGCGGCATCGGTGGTGGGTCTTTTCGAAGGCACGATCGCTCGTTTCACGGCCGTCGCGGTCCTTCTTCCGGTGGTCGCCGGCCAGTCGGGCAACACGGGAGCCCAGGCCCTCGCCGTCACGATGCGCGGGCTTGCCCTGCGAGAGTTCCGCGTGTCGCAAGGCTTCCGCGTACTCGTGAAGGAGCTGATCGTCGGCCTGATCAACGGGATCGCGATTTCCATCGTGACCTCCATCGGTGTCTACATTTGGAGCCGCAATCTCGGCCTCGCCTTCGTCATGTTTCTGGCGATGATCATCTCGATGATCGCGGCGTCGGGCGCCGGCGCGATCATCCCCGTCGTACTGGTCAAGCTGAACCGAGATCCAGCGACCGCTTCTTCGATCATTCTCACGACCGTGACCGACATCGTGGGCTTTTTCACCTTTCTCGGGCTTGCAACCTTGCTTGCTGGCATGCTCGCGGCCTCTTAGCGCGGCGAGCAGTCTCGAGAAGCTGGTATAGAGGAGCACGATGCCCAAAACGTCAAAGATGCAAGCGAGCCGCATGCCATGAGCGATCCGCACACACAGCTCGATGCCGTGGGGGTTGCCTGGCGCTTGGGCGCAACGCTTTTCTTCGTGCTCCTCAATGGCTTCTTCGTCGCCACCGAGTTTGCGCTTGTGAAGGTTCGTGCGACGCGCATCGACAACCTGGCGAAGGAAGGAAACCGAAGCGCCGTTGTGGTCCAGCACATCCTCAAGCACATGGATCGCTACCTTTCGGCGTGCCAGCTTGGTATTACTCTGGCGAGCCTGATCCTCGGCGCCTTGGGAGAGCCCGCCGTGTCGGTGTTGCTCATCGCAGCGCTCGGTGGGCTCGGTATCGAAGTCGCCGCGGATGCGACCTGGGTCCCGATCGTTTCGATCACCATTGCCTTCGCCGTGATTACCGTCTTGCACATGACGGTGGGCGAACAGGCACCGAAGATGTGGGCGCTTCGCCGGGCCGAATCGACCGCTCTCCGTACCGCGCTGCCGCTCAAGCTTTTCACCTGGGTCTTTAGGCCGTTCATCGTCGTCATCAACAGCATCTCCAACCGGTTGCTGCGCCTGGCGGGTTTGCCGGCGCATCACGGCGACGAGGGCACACACACGTCGGATGAGATTCGGTCGATGCTCGCGCTTTCGTGGGCCGCGGGGCACCTCTCGAAGCTCGAGCACGACGTCACCGGAAACGTCTTTCGAATCATGGAGCTCGAGGTCCGGCATATCGTGGTGCCACGCATCGACGTTGCATATCTAGCCATGGGCCTCCCCGACGAGGATAACGTCGCGGTCATCCGGGACAGTGGCCACAGCCGCTTGCCGCTCTGCGAGGTTGGTTTGGACACGATCATCGGGTTCGTACACACCAAAGACGTGATGCAACAAGTCCTCGACGGGAAGGGGTTTGATTTTCGCGCCCTGGCACGAGACGCGATTTTCGTCCCGGACACCATGTCGATTTCCAACTTCCTCATCGAGTTGCAAACGAACCAGCAACACTGCGCGGCCGTTGTGGACGAGCGCGGGACCGTCATCGGATTGGCGTTCCGAGAAGACGCACTCGAGGAAATCGTGGGACCGCTCGGCGACGAGTTCGATGAGGTGGACCGAGAGTTTCAAGAAGTGCAAGAGGGTGTCTACGAAATCGCCGGTCGCATGTCCGTCCCCGAAACCTGCGACAGGCTCGATTTCGAGCTGAGTGATGAAGAAGCCGAAGATGAGGACACCATCGGTGGGCACGTGACCGCGCGCCTCGGACGCATGGCAAAGTCCGGCGACCGGGTGCTCGTGGGGCCCTACGTGGCAACCGTCTTAGACGTCAGTCGCCGTCGAATCCGGCGCCTTCGTCTAGAGCAAGCCCCAAGCGAAGACGAAGCCGACTCCGAAACCTAGGGGACACGCTCCCCAACCACAGATGCTCTAATTTCAAGCGCTTGAGGAGCATACCGCGAAAACCTACATCGCCGCGTCTTGAATCGATCGTGAATCGCTGCGGCTGGTTTCTGCCACGAGTTGCTTCGACAACGCCGGTCTCCGCATCAGTCGAACGAACCCAGCCAGTTGGGCGGCAAGATAGTGCGTCGTCGCGCGAAACGGCGAGAGATGCGCGTCCGGTTCCTTGCCGTCGCCCATGCGCTCGAGTTGGGCTCCATGGTATCCCGCCTCGGCCATGGCGCTGAACTGCTTGTTGATGAATCGAACCGGCTTCACCGGGGATACGATCGACGGGTCACCCGCAATGAGCTCCGCCGGAAAATCTGGGTCTATGGCGAGTGGCCGAGCAAGACCGATCACATCGACCGCGCCATTCGACAGCACCTCGTTCATCACCGAGGCGGAGCGCAAACCTCCGGTCAGCATGAGCGGCCGCTTGAAGGCCTGCCGAATTCCTTGAGCGTACTTGAAGAAATAAGCCTCGCGCGCCTTGGTGCTTTCTGCCCTCTCGTCGTCGACACCGAGTAGAAGCGCAGGGCTCTCGTAATTGCCGCCCGAAATTTCGAGCAGGTCGATGCTTTCGGCGTCGAGCAAGCGCGCGACCTCGATCGACTCTTCGTGCGTGAAACCTCCGCGCTGAAAGTCGGACGAGTTGAGCTTCACGGAAACTGCAAAACCGGGTGAAGTCTCCCGGCGCACGGCCCGGATGCACTCCAACAGAAATCGAGCACGATTTTCGAGCGAACCGCCCCATTTGTCGCCTCGGAGATTGGTCAGCGGAGAGAGAAACTGGCTCCCGAGGTACCCGTGCGCCGAGTGGATTTGCACCCCATCGAAACCAGCCTTCTCCGCCTGCGCGGCCATGATGCCAAATGCCCGGATCCGCGCTTCAATTTCGTCGGCGTCGAGCGCACGCGGCTTTGCAAACGACGCGATCATCTTGACAGCGGCGCTCGCCGAAGGGGCGACCGGCTTGCGTGTGACGAATAGGCTCGATTGACGGCCCGGATGGCTCACCTGCATGATCACTTTGGCTCCGCCGGACTTGGCCCGCCGAGCGAATTCTTGAAACGCTCCGAAGTTGCTCCTCGCGTCCAAGACCACGTTGCCCGCTTGCTCCAAAAAACGCCGATCGATCATCACGTTGCCCGTGATCAGAAGCCCGGCACCGCCATTCGACCAGCGTTCGTATAAACGAAAGTGCCGTTCGTTGGGGTCGCCGTCGATGGGGTCGGCCATGTTCTCGGTCATGGCGGCCTTGGCCACTCGATTCTTCAGCGTGAGGCCGCATGGGAGCGTGAGGGGGGATTCAATCATGGCGGGCCGATCCTGAAGCGCACCGACGCCCTTGACAAGGTGCGAGCGACCGTGTCGCCTACCAAAAACCGGGTCGGGTCTCGAAACGATGCGTCCCGCTCTTCGAGGAATAGCCAAACGATCTTTTCGCTCACCGCAGTCGCCTCCGGGTTCACCCGAAGCACTTCCGCTCGATGCTCAGCGGGGACCAACACGGGCTCCGGAAAGCGCGACGGCGTTCAGACTCGTCGGAGTGTCGGCCAAAGCGCAGGTCTTCCTTAACGTCTCAACTCCCACAGGTCCCACCACACGGCCCCGCGCCCTCGTCGTTTGGATCTCGTCGGACCTTCGTAAGCTTCCTCACATTTGGCTACCCGATCAAATGCTGTCGATCGTCGGATTTCGACCGCGGCCCCAAATCTTTCATCGATTAAGGGCCTTCTCTGTAGAAAGGCGCCGCCGCTCAATGGTAACGTCCAGCTCCCCGTCCCCCCTAGAGAGGAGCTCATGCCGGCCTCGCGTCCGACTTCGTGGTTAGTTCTGTTCTTTGTCGCTTCACTCGTGGTCGCCGGTTGCGCCACGGAGTCGACGACCGGCGAACCCGGTTCACTCAACGTGAACCTCGCGCTGCAGGGTGACATCACGATCAACCAAGTCGCCTGGGAGGTTCGGGGAAACGGTATCACGCCGATCAGTGGAGCAATCAACACGAGCGCACTGGGGTCGACACCCTCTGTGGAAGTGTTCGGGATCCCGGCTGGCAGCAACTACCTCATCACGATGACCGCCACGTCGGTCGACGGGGGCACCTCGTGCGAGGGCTGGGCGGAGTTCGACGTCAGCCCCGGAGTCTCGACCAACGTCATGGTGATGCTCAACTGCAAGCCACCCCAAAATCTCGGTGGTGTTCGCGTCAACGGGAAGTTCAACGTCTGCTCGGACCTCGTTCGCGTGGCCGTGGCCCCGCTTCAAACCTCCGTGGGAAACGACATCGCACTTTCGGCATCGGCCGTCGACCTCGAGGGTGACGAAGTCCTTTACCGTTGGGACGCGACGAACGGCTCGATCGCCAACGCAGGCGCCGCCGACACCACCTACACCTGCACAAACACGGGTGCCCACGCGGTTCGCGTCGAGGTCAGCGACGACGACTTCGACTACTGCATCTCCGACTGGACGGTCGCGATTACCTGCGTCGATGGCGAGGTCGTGGAGTGTGAGCTCGACGGAGACTGCGACGCCGGAGACATTTGCGAACAAAACGTCTGCGTGCCAAATGTTGAATGCAACGTCGATCAAGACTGCGACGCTGGCGAGGTCTGCGTCGTCAACTTGTGCGTGCCGGATGTCGAATGCAACGTCGACCAAGACTGCATCGAGGGCGAGGTCTGCATCGCCAATGAATGCGTGCCGGACGTCGAGTGCAATATCGACCAAGATTGCGCCGCGGGCGAGGTTTGCACGGGCAACGTTTGCGTGCCGGACGTCGAGTGCAATTTCGATCAAGATTGCGCCGCGGGCGAGGTTTGCACGGGCAACGTTTGCGTGCCGGACGTCGAGTGCAATTTCGATCAAGAGTGCCCCGTGGGCGAGGTTTGCTTCGCCAACGAGTGCGTGCCCGACCTCGAGTGCAACATCGATCAAGACTGCCCCGTGGGCGAGATTTGCGTCGCCAATGAGTGCGTACCCAACATCGAGTGCAACGTGGATGCCGACTGCGATGCAGGGGAACTTTGCGTGGCCAACGCCTGCGTGCCCGACATCGAGTGCAGCGTCGACCAGGATTGTGCCGACAACAACGACTGCACCGTGGGCGTGTGCAACACCGGCGCTGGGGTCTGCAACAACACCAGCGTCCAAGACGGCACGGTTTGTGACAATGGCAACGGAATTTGCGCAGTGGGTGAGTGCAGGACGAACGAGCTGTTGGGCACCGACTTCGTCATCGTGTTCGAAGCGAATTACCTCCGCTCCCAGCTTTCGTTGGGCTTGTCGGGGCCACAGGCCACCAACGGCGTCGTTTCCATTTCCGCGCTCGGATTCAGTCAGCCGTTTTCGATCACTCCCGGGTCGGTCACCACGGTGAACTTGCCGCCTCTTTCGGAAATCGTTTCGAGCGATGTCGTCGAGGCCGGCGCTGCAGTGCGCGTGGTCTCGGACGAGCAGATCACCGTCTACGGTCTCAATCGTCTGTTGTTGTCAACCGACGCGTTCGCGGCTCTACCGGCGGAGGTTCTGGGCCAGCGCTACCGCGTTGCGGCTTGGTCCGGCGGAGTGAATGGCCCTTCGCAGCTCGCCGTCGCGGCAATTCCCGCCTTCGAAGGCGACACGACGACGCCCACCACGGTGACGATCACGCCCGCGGCCGCCGCTGGCGCTCGGCCGGCTGGGGTCCCCTACACCGTCGTGCTCAGGCCCTTGGACGCCTATCAGCTTCAGTCCGAGGCTGATCTCACGGGCTCCCTCATCGAATCAAATCGCCCAATCTCCGTGTTCGGCGGCAATCGCTGCGCAAACATCCCCAACCAGCAAACCGGTTTCTGCGATCACGTCGTCGAGCAGCTCCCGCCCGTCTCCATCTGGGGTACCGAAGCGCTCACCGTGCCTCTGGCCACTCGCACCAGCGGCGACACGTTCCGGATCATGGCCGACCAGAACGGGACTCAGGTTCAGCTCGACGGCGCAGCGCCCGAGCTGATCAACCTGAATGCTGGTGACTTCGCGGAGCGGAACCTCACCGGCAGCTATCGTATCGCCGCGAACGCTCCGATCCTCGTCTCACAGTTCTCGAACGGCACCCAGTGGGATGGCGTCACATCCGACCCCTTCATGATGCTGATTCCATCCGCCGAGCAGTTCATCCGGACGTATACCTTCGCGACGCCGGGATCGGGCTTCCCCGAAAACTACGCGAACATCGTGGCCCTCACGACGGATGCGTCCGCCGGTAATGTGCTGCTCGACGGAGCGCCCGTCCCCGTGGGTTCGTTCACGGTTCTGGCAGGCACCGACTACTCGACTGCGCAGGTTTCGATCTCGATCGGCTCTCACACGCTCTCCGCACCGAATCCGCTAGGCCTCTACGTCTACGGTTACGCAGCCTTTGATTCCTACGGCTACCCTGGCGGCTTCTCGACCGGAAACGGGCTTCTGCCCTAAGGCAGAGTCAAGAGCTCATCTGGCCACCCTCTGAAGCAGCAACATGAAGCTCACCAACATCGACAAGGCCTTCGACGTCGGGCGGGAGCGCCGCCGGCTAGACGAAGCGCCGCGCGCAGCGCGCATCCCGACGTCTATCGAAATCCTCTATCGTGATGACGCCGTGGTCGTCGTCGACAAACCCTCCGGCCTGTCGGTTCATCGTGGCGACGACCAGGGCTCGACCTTCGCGCTCAATCTTACTCGTGACGCCATCGGTCAGTGGGTCTACCCGGTGCATCGCCTCGATCGCGCGACGAGTGGCGTGCTCGTGTTTGCCCTCTCCTCGGAGCATGCCCGGGCCCTTCATGAGTCATTCAGCACGCGCACCGTACACAAGACCTACTTGGCATTGGTTCGCGGCACGCCTCCACCGCACGGTGTGATCGACAGCCCGATGGCCAAACGTGAAGGTGGCCCGGACGTCGAATCGTTGACCGAGTACGAAACACTCTTCGTCTCCGACCGGCGGCTCTCGCTCGTCGAAGCGCGACCGCAAACGGGACGTCGTCATCAGATCCGCCGCCACCTTCGACGCATCGACCATCCGATCGCCGGCGACGTCAAGTACGGAAACGGACCGGACAACCGTCGCTATCGCGCCGAGCTGGGCCTCTACCGGCTTGCCCTTCACGCGCAACGGCTATCGTTCATGCACCCCGCGAGCGGCCAACGCGTCGCGTTCGAAAGCGTCGTACCGAAGGATTTCGCCGGCCCCCTACGCCACATTGGCGTGCCTGCGGCACTGCTCGAGATTTGATTTCGCGATCTTTGCTAGAGCCGGCTTGCAGCTTCGCCCAACATGCGCTTCATATCGGTCCATGCCCGACTTCGACACCGCCGACATCCACAACATTTTGCTCGCCGGCCCGCGCTCGAGCGGAAAAACCACCCTCGCCGAAGCCCTCCTGTTTCGGGCCGGCGAAATCAGTCGGCAGGGCAACGTCGACGCCGGCACCGCGACGAGCGACTTCGAGAAAGAAGAGCAAGCGCACCGCTACTCCGTGTACTCGACACTCCTGCATGCCAGCCATCAAGGGAAGCGCATCAACATTCTCGACCTTCCGGGTGCGCCGGACTTCATAGGACAGGCGATCGCCTGCCTTCCGGCTGCCGAGACCATGGTCTTGGTGATGGACCCAGAGCGTGGGATCGACAGCATGACCCGGCGTCTGTTGAAGCTCGCCCGCAATCTCGACCTGCCGGTTGCCATCGTGGTGAGCCACATTGGAGAAGGCATCGCACGTCTCGGTCCATTCTTGAGTGAGCTCAAAGAAGCGTTCGGCCGCGGGTGCCTTCCGATCAACCTGCCCGCGGACAAGGGCACGACCGTCATCGATTGCCTGTTGAACGGCGAGGGCGAGAGCGACCTCGGCCCAGTTTCCGGTTTTCACACGGAGCTGCTGGATCAGATCGTCGAGATCGACGACGCGCTCATGGAGCGATACCTCGAGGGCGAAGAGCCGAACTATGAAGCCCTTCACCAGCCGTTCGAACGAGCCATGGATCAGGCGCATGTAGTTCCCGTCTGTTTTACCGACGCCCTGAGCGGCGCAGGGGTCGAGTCGCTACTCGACATCATCGTGCGACATTTCCCGAGCCCCCCCGAAGGGAACCCGCGCCCCTTCTTCATCGGGGAAGGAGAGGACGAAACGCCGTTCGTCTACATCGATGACGCCAGCAAGACCCTCCTCGCCCGCGTCTTCCACGTCACCACGGACCCCTACCTCGGCAAATTGTGCCTGTGTCGGGTTTACCAGGGCACCATGAAGGCGGGTGACCAGCTCTTCATCGGGGACGGCAAGAAGCCCATTCGGCTGGGCCACCTCTTCAAGCTGCAGGGCAAGCAGCGTGAGCCCGTAGCCGAAATCATTGCGGGTGACCTGGGAGCGATTGCCAAGATCGAGGAGCTACATCTGAGCGATGTCCTTCACGACGATCACGCCTTCGACCACGTTCACCACAAGGCGCTACCGTATCCCACCCCGCTCCACGGCCTTGCCGTCGTGCCCAAGACCCGGGGCGACGAAGACAAAATTACGGAGGTCCTTGCCCGGATCCGCGAAGAAGACCCCACCTTCGAGGCGCATTTCGAATCCGAAACGCACGAGCTCGTCATCCATGGTTTAGGCGAAATGCACTTGAGCCTGGTGATCGAGCGCATCAAGAACCAGGGCGTCGACGTGGAAACCAAGCCGCCGAAGATCGCGTACCACGAAACGATCATGGGCGAGGCAGAAGGTCACTATCGGCACAAGAAGCAAAGTGGCGGTGCCGGCCAGTTCGGCGAGGTCAAGCTTCGCGTCGAGCCGCTCGAGCGAGGCGCTGGTTTCGAGTTCGTCGACAAGATCGTGGGCGGGGTGATCCCCAAGGGCTTCATGCCGGCCATCGAGAAAGGCGTTCGCGACATCATGCGGCAGGGCGTCGTCGCCGGGTATCCGATCGAAGATGTGCGCGTGACAGTAGTCGACGGCAAGACCCATTCGGTCGACAGCAAGGAAATTGCCTTTCGGACCGCGGGTAAGTTCGCCTTCAAGGACGCATTCCTCAAAGCCAGTCCGCAAATCCTCGAGCCAATCGTCAACATCGAGGTGACGACACCAGGCGACACCGTCGGGGCGATCACTGGCGATCTCTCGAGCCGCCGCGGCAGGGTGTTCGGAACCGACGTGATGAGCAGCGGCGCGGCCGTCGTGAAGGCGTCGGTTCCTCTAGCCGACATGATGGACTACGAGCCCACCCTCAAGAGCATGACCAAGGGCCGCGGCAGCTTCACCATGGAGCTGAGCCACTACGACGCCGTCCCCGAACGAATCGCTCAAGAGCTCGTCACGAATCACGGCGCGGGCTAAGGGACGGGCTCGCCGCGCCGGCAACGCCAAGCTCTCGCCGAATTCGCTGGTATTCCCTGCTGATGCGTCCGCCGGCATCGCGTACGGAACAGTGAACACGATGAAGCGCCCCCGTCGGCTGTCTTGATAGCTCGAATACCGTAAGGAACGGCCCTGGCTTGTCCGCGCGCGTCGAGAAGTCTGCCCGGCCGCTCAGATGCAGATCGTGCTCGACCGCGGCGGCCATGACCCGCTCGCTCCAACGCGTCTGAAATACCACGTAAAGTCGAGCTCGTTCGCCAAGCGCTCGGGAGGCCGTCTCCACGTAGGCCTCCACCCCGCCGCGTTCCTCAAAGCGACATGCGCGTCTCTGTGCGTCGTCGGGCAGCACACCGGCACCGAGCGGGAAATAGGGGGGCGAACCGGTGATGAGCTCGTAGCGCTCGCCGCCAAAACTCAGATCGCGGAAGTCCGCGTGTCGGACGTCGATCTGGCATGCATGCTCTGGCAGCTCAGCAATCGCGCGTCGTGCCATGGCGACTGATTGAGCCTGTGCCTCGACGCCCACCGCGATCTTCGGGCGCAGCTTGTGACTGACCATCAGGAGCACCGAGCCCACTCCGCATCCGAGGTCCAGATATCGAGCCGGAGCCACCGGATTTCGATGAATTGCGTACCAAGCGGTGATCAGGTCGTCGGTGCTCGTCCGATGCCCACCCCAACGCTGAAAGATGTGCCAGTCCCCAATGAGGCGATCCCGCCCCGCGTCGCCGGGCCAGTCCACGGGCTTAGATGAAGGCCTCGAGGTTGGCATGCACGATGCTAGTGAGCGGTCGCCGCAAGTCAATTCCAGGCTTGCGCAGCCCTTTGGTCGATTTCGGGCAAGAAAATCGACCAAAGCGTTGTCGATCGGATCTCGTCCCCGAACTACGGGCCGCTGCCCTTTGGCGTTCGTTTGGAGGGAAGGCGACGACTCCGTTAGGCTGAGGGTATGCAAGGGGGAGACTTCGGAAGCCCTGCTTTGATCGGACCTTTCGATCGCGCGCAGGGAGCGATGCTTCGAGGGGCCGTCGAGCGAGCGGACTCGGGCGTCTATGTGTCGAGCACCATCTTGGGTTCGCAGGACGATCTCGCCGAGCTGCGCCCAAAGTGTATTTTCGTCGACGGCGAGACCGAAGAGCTTGCAACGACCACGACCTGGATTCGCGAGGATCCCTTCTTGTTCGCGACGCCCGTGATCGCAATGGTCTCGGACCTTCGTGATGCCTCCTTCGTCCAAGCATACCGAAAGGGAGCAGACGATGTGATTCTGCGTTCGAATCTTGGGGGAGTGACCCGCCGCATTGCGAACCTTCAGGATTTTGACCCCACTGCGCGCCCGCCGGTCTCCAGGGGTCGTGTTGTGATCAGTCATCCTGTCGACGAATATCGACGGCTTCTGGGACGCGTGCTTCGCCAGGCCTGCTTCGATGTGCACTTCGCGGTCGATGCGGACGAAATCATCACCGCGATGGCATCGGAGCCGGGGCCCGATCTGGTCGTCGTTTCCAACCAGCTCCTTCCAGTCGCCAACATTGAGCGCGCAAGGCGAGCCGCCAACGCCCCCAAGACTCGTTTTGTCGTTGTCTCCGCCGCGGCGTCGACTCGAATCATGCTGGACGCCAAGTTCCCGCACGCCGCCACCATCTCGGAAGGCGCGCCTCACGACCACCTGCTCTTCGTAGCCAACGACTTGCTGAGAGACGGTTGCCGTCAGGTACGACAGTCGCCTCGATACCTATTCGATACGATTTGCAGCTTTCGAACGGAGGGTGAGTTCTCTCCCGAGTACGGCCTCACCTACAACATGAGCCAGACTGGGATCTACGTGCGAACGCTCGACCCGCCCCCGAAGAACACGACCCTCTGGCTCGAGCTCAGGCCCCCGGGCACGACGGCGACCGTCCACTTGCGCGGCACCCTCGTTTGGGTCGCGACACCCGGCGCTAGCTCACGTGCAACCCCGCCTGGGTTTGGCCTTCAGATCGATGCACACGCCTCGCCGGCTCGTGACTTGAAGTTCTACCGAGACTCATACAACACCCTTGCACAGGTGCCGAACCAAATTGCCCTGAGCTGGCGACCCTGAGCTCAGCGAGGCATACACAGCGGGGCACAGATGAAGGGCCTCGTGATCCATGACCAGCTGAGCATTCCCAGCCGCGACCTCTCATGGAGTGCTGCCCGCTCGTCCGGCCCGGGCGGCCAGAATGTGAACAAGGTCGCGACCAAGGTCATCCTTCGCTTCGACCTCGACGGAACGGCTACGTTGACGCAGGCCCAGAAGCGACGCTTGCGAAAGCTCGCAGGGCGCCGCCTGGACGCCGAAGGCGGAATTCTGATCAGCGCCCAGGCCGAGCGCTCTCAGAGCCAGAATCTCGAACGGGCGCGCGCAAGCCTGCGCCGATTGATTCTGAAATCGCTGGTCGCTCCGAAGCGTCGCGTCGCAACGAAGCCATCGAAGTCTCAAAAGCGCCGCCGGCTCCGAGACAAGCGCCGTCAGAGCGAGAAGAAGAAAGACCGAGCCCCCGTTCGAGGAGATGACAGCTAGCCCTGAAGCCGCTTCTTGACCTTCCGCCGCAGCACAGGGAGCAGCTTGGCTTCGAACCAGGGGTTCTTCTTCATCCAAATGCGGGAGCGCCAGCTCGGGTGGGGGAGCGGAATCGTTCGGGGGCCGTACTCGGTGAAAGAGCGAACGGTTTCCGTCAGTGTCTTCTTTCGAGAGGAGCCGAGATACTGCTCTTGTGCGTATTGCCCGCACAGGAGCACGAGTGGGTCAGGCGCGATGGCGTCCAGCACGCGTTGGTGCCACTGCGGCGCACACTCGGGCCGCGGTGGCGCATCGCCGCTCTTTGCCTTCCCGGGATAGCAGAAGCCCATCGGGACCAGAGCGAACCAGTCTGAGTCGTAGAAATCTTCGCGGGAGACGCGCAACCATTCTCGAAGGTGGTCGCCAGACGGGTCGTCCCAAGGGACTCCCGTTTCGTGCACCTTGGTCCCGGGGGCCTGTCCGACGATCACAATTCGGCTCTTCGACGAGAACTGAACCACCGGCCGCGGCCCAAGCGGAAGGTGCTCAATGCAAATCTCGCACTGAGCGATGTCTTTCTTGAGCGTGCGCAATGAGATTGCCACCGAGCCCGGAGCGTATCACGTGCCTCGCCCGGCGAGGGTGGCGTGCCGGCTCCGAAATACACGAACCGCGAGTTCGAAGCCTACGGAACAGAGGCTCGTGATCCCAAAGAACGACGGTCTCCTGTAATCTACTTCCATGTCCGACCCAGAAGACCAGACCCCCTCAGCCGCCGAGCAACTCCTGGAGCTCGAGGCTATCAAACAGCTCAAGGCCCGCTACTTTCGGCTGATGGACACCAAGCAGTGGCTGCCATTTTCGCAGGTATTCACCGACGACGTCGTCGTCGATGTTTCGCACGACAAACATACGCCCGGAGATACCATCCGGGGCCGCGCTGACGTCGTCGACTTCATTCGCAAGGCGGTCGGCAAAGCAGCCACCGTGCACCACGGTCACATGCCCGAGATCGAGCTGCTCAGCCCGACCGAAGCCCGAGGCATCTGGGCGATGTACGACTACGTCGAGTTCAAACCTTCACGCGGCATCCGCGGCTACGGCCACTACCACGAAGAGTACCGCAAGGAGAAAGGCGCCTGGCGCATCAGCACACTCAAGCTCACGCGAATCAGGGTGGACCCGCTCGACTAGGGCGGTGGTTGTTCGGAACCAAATAGCGTGCGAGAAGACCCGAATGAAATGTAGCTGGTACAGCTTTCTCCTAGCCCTCGCCATGACGGTCTCTTCCGCCTGCACAGGCTCCGACGCTGTCACGGACGCTGGCCCTGACGCTGGCGCCGACGCTGGCGCCGACGCTGGCCCAGACGCTTCCACGGACGCTGGCCCAGACGCTTCCACGGACGCTGGCCCCGACGCTGGCCCCGACGCTGGCGTTGACGCCGGCATGACCGAGTGGCGGATCTTCCGAACCGACACCAACCAGACCGCGAACCTCGGCGGCATTGCGGGCGCCGATGCAATCTGCGCGGCCCAAGCCCTGGAAGCAGGACTCGAAGGCGAGTTCAAAGCCTGGCTGTCGACCATCGCCTCACCGGTTTCCAATCGTCTGACCCAAGCCAGTGGTCCGTACGTCCTGGTGGATGGAACGAGGGTCGCCGACGACTGGGACGATCTAGTCGACGGCTCGATCCTCGCGCCGATCAACCTGGACGCGAACGGCGTATTCCGCCGCGGCGATATATGGACTGGAACCCTGGCCACCGGCGCCTCCTATGCCACTAGCGACTGCGGAGCGTTCACGAATGGCTCCAGCGGCATCGCCTTGTGCGGCGCGAGCAACTCGACGACCGCGACCTGGACCGAGAACATCACCCCGGCCTGCTCCACGCCGTTGGGCCTCTATTGCATCGAGCAGTAGCGGGGACGTCGTTTGCCTATTCTAGCCATCGATCTTGGCACCTCGAACGTCAAGGCTGCGGTCGTCGATCGCGATGGTACGCTGCTCGGCACTGGTCGCGGCTCCATCGAGACCGTTCACACCCCAGATGGCGGCGCCGAGCAAGATGCAGAGCGCGTCTGGCAGACGGTCTTGGCCGCCGCCGACCAAGCACTTGCCTCTCTGCCGAACAGACACGATGTCCGCGGCATCGCTTGCGCGAGCCAGTACTCCTCGATCATCCCCGTGGACCGCCAGGGCTGTCCCACCGCCAACATGGTCGTCTGGATGGACCAGCGCGGTGCGCCGTCGCGCTTGAAGACATTCCCCGGTGGGCACCGCATGAAGCCCAACCTGTTTCAAATGGGCCGCTGGGTGCAGATTCACGGGATCCCGCCGCTCGATTCGGGCGCAGACTCCCTCGCGCACATGCGCTGGCTCAAGCTCGCGCGCCCAGACGCATATGAGCGGACCGCGACGTTCCTCGAGCCGATGGACTACCTGGCGATGCGGCTTTCGGGCCGGCACGTGAGTAACCGCTGTTCCAGCTTTCTCATGCTGCTCACGGACAACCGTCGCCCTGACGTTGCTTATCACCCAACCTTGCTGAAATGGTCGGGCCTCGACGCAGAGAAGCTACCGAAGCTCGTTCCAATCGACGAGCCCCTGGGACCGGTGCTTTCCGAGGTCGCCGAAAGCCTCGGGCTCTCACGCGACACGATCGTCTTTCCACCGATCAACGACACGCAGGCCGGCGGGGTCGGCGCTGCGGCGTTCGCCGGCAATCACGCCGGCATCTCCATCGGCACGACAGGTGTCTGCGTCACGCACGTCGACTTCAAGCGCACCGACGTCCTGAATTCCCTGGTGAGCATGCCGTCCCCGATCGCCGGCGGTTACTTCGTCATGGCGGAAGCGGGAATCGGAGGCGGCGCCTTAGACTACTTCCTCGAGCAGCTGGTGTTCGCCAACGACGGCTTCGCTGACCACAGCCTTGCCGAGCGGTTCTCGGCTTTGGATCGCGCCGTCGCGGCGATCGCCCCCGGCAGTGACGGCGTCCTCTTTCTGCCCTGGCTGACCGGTTCGGTGACACCCGCTGAAGACGGCAAAGTGCGAGGCGGCTTTTTGAACCTTTCCCTTCAAACGACACGCGAGCATCTCGGCCGTGCCGTGCTCGAAGGCGTAGCCTTCAACCTCCGATGGGTCCAAGGAAGGGTCGCTCGCTTTGCCAAGCGGGATATCTCGCGCATTCGGTTCTATGGCGGCGGCGCACTCTCGTCGGCCTGGGCGCAGATCTTTGCTGATATCCTCCGACTTCCGGTCGAGCAACTTCGCGAACCGGAGTACGCGGTGAGCCGTGGATTGGCACTACTGGGCTACCATCATCTTGGCGAGCTCAGTTTAGAGGAGATGGAAGCGCGCGTCCCCATTGCGGCGACCTATGAGCCGCGGCCAGAGGTCGCCTTGCGTTACGATACGATGTTTGCGCAGTTCGTCCGCGCCTTTAGAAAGAACCGTTCCGTGTTCCGCGCGCTGAACGCTGGGAGTGAGTCATGACCGACACGATCGAATCCTTGATGAGAGGCCTCTACCCCTACGCGGAAAGTCACGGTGTGATCCGCGACTTTCCCTCGGAGGGGCGTTCGACCAAGGCGATCCTCGAAGAGCTCCGCGCGGTCGCGGCCAAAGAGGACGAAGCATGGGAGAACGGTCGCTGCTCGGGCACGATGTACAGCGGCGACCACGAGCACTACGACTTCTTGAACGCGGTCTGCGCTCTTTTTTCCTACGTGAACTCGCTGCAGCGCGACATTTGCCCGAGCATGACGCGGTTCGAGTCGGACATCATCGCGATGACCCTCGACCTGATGCACGGCGACGAGGTCAAAAAGCCGAACCCTGCTCACGAGGCTTGTGGCGCCGTCGGTTTCGGCGGCACCGAGAGCATCATCAACCCCTTGCTCATCTACCGCGACAAGGCCCGCGAGGAGCGTGACATCGATCGTCCCAAGGTCATCGTCCCGGACACCGCCCACCCTGCCTTTCGCAAAGGCGCGCACCTGCTCGGGATCGAGGTCGTCCAAGCGCCAACCGATCCAACGACTACCCTGGTCGACGTGGACTTCGTGCGCGACCAGATCGACGACCGAACCATCGCCCTCGTCGGCTCGGCGGGCAATTACCCGTACGGCACCATCGACCCCATCGATGCACTCTCCGACTTGGCCGTGCAGCACGGCATCGGCCTGCACGTCGACGGCTGTCTTGGGGGCTTCATCCTGCCCTGGGGCGAGGCGCTGGGCTACGACATCCCCGCCTTTGATTTCCGCTTGCCAGGCGTGACCTCGATCTCCGCCGACACCCACAAGTACGGCTACGGCCTCAAGGGCACGTCGGTCGTGGTCTACCGCGACGCGACGTTCCGAAAGCATCAGTACTACATCGAGCCGAGCTGGAAGGGCGGTATCTACGCGTCCAATGGGCTGGCCGGCAGCCGCTCTGGCGGCCTCATCGCGGCGACCTGGGCCGCCATGGTGCGCTATGGCAAAGAAGGGTATCTGCGCTACGCGAAGCAGATCTTCGAAACCTCGTTCGAGATGCAGGGCTCAGTCAAGAGCCTCTCCGAGCTTGCGTTGATGGGCTCACCGACATTCTGCTTCTCGTTTCGGTCGGATGAATTCGACATCTACCACGTCAACGACTTCATGAAGACCCGTGGCTGGCGATTCAACGGGCAGCAGCACCCGTCCGCAATCCACATGTGCGTGACCCGGCCCCAAACACGGACTGGAATTGCCGACGCCTTCGCAGTGGACCTCGCGGAGGCGGTCGCCTACGCCCACGAGCACCGCGACGCCAAGCCGCAAAGCTCCGCGATCTACGGAGGCGGCGCCGCAGGCATCCCCATGGATAGCCCCGAAGCAGTGCAAATGCTCATGACGATGGCGCTCGACACCCTGCAGTCGTATCCGTTTTAGGGTGCGCGGACGGCTGGGCTGCCCGCGAGCAGTCCTTCCTTCACGAGCCACGCGTAGTTGTCCCGAATGGCCAGCTCGGGTGCCCGTGTTCGGTAGCCGAGCTCCCGTATCGCCTTCTCGCAGAGGAAAGTCCGTCCGGTGTCGCTCATGGATGCCGCGATCTCTGGCGTGACATCTGGCTCTTTTCCAGTGATCGCGGCAATCATCACCGACACGCGCCCGAAAACCTTGAAGATCCAAGCGGGGGCTGTCCTAGGGGTCTTGGCGCCTGAAACCCGCGCGATCTCTCCCACGAAGTTTGGGAACTCGATCACGTCTCCGGTCAGCAGATACCGCTGGCCGCTTCGCCCCTTCGTCACCGCGTCCAGGTGCGCGCGAACGACATCGTGCACGTGCGCGACTTGAATGGTCCCGGGTGAGACGGCAGGAAGCTTGCCGTCGCGAAGCAAGAAAAAGAGTCGCCCGAAGCTTCTGGTATCGTACGGACCCACGACTTCACTGGGATTCACGGACACTACCTTCATCCCGAGCTCCGTGCCCTTCATCGCCTCACGCTCCGCAAGGCACTTGCTCCGTTCGTAGTTTATCCAAGAGCTTTCGCCTTCGGCGGGCGTCTCTTCGTCGATGGTCCCCTGCGCGCGACCCCAAATCGCGTTGCTCGACGTGTGAATGAAGGTTCCCACCCCTTTTTTCGCGGCCACTTCGACCATGTTGCGCGTACCACCGATGTTGTTCGCGTCCTGCTGCGCGTTGTTCTTCGACCAGAAGTTCGTATCGCCGGCGACGTGGAAGACTACGTCCGTTCCTTCTGGAATCGCGCGCTCGAGGGAGTCCCGATCGGTGATCGATCCCTGCACGAGCGAGATGGGAAATCGGCTTAGGAACTTGACGTCCGAGGTCGGGCGGTGAAGCGCGGTGACCGACCAGCCCTCGTTGACCAGAAGCTCGATGAGATTGACCCCAATGAACCCGGTGCCGCCGGTGACGAATGCGGTTTTGGACATGTCTGGCAAGCTCGAACCCTACCACAGGCGCATCTGCGGCTCCGACACCGGGAATATCTCTTGAAATTACTCACCGCATGGCCGAGCGTAGCGGCATGAACGCATCGAGCACTTTGACCGGGAGGATCCGATGAGCGCACTCGAATGGCTAGCAGCTTCGGCACTGATGACGGCCCTGTTTTGGGTTCCGTACATCCTGGAGCGAATGGTGGCCTTGGGCATCATGGGCGCCTTGAGCCCGGTCGACCCCGAAGACGAGCTCAAGCAAGCCCTCTGGGCGCGCCGCGCGAAGCGTGGGCACTACAACGGCGTCGAGAATCTCGTGGTCTTTGCCACCTTGGTCCTCGTGGCCTTCGCGATGGGAAAGGGCGATGAGCCTGGCATCTTGGTTGCGACGCAGGTGTATTTCTGGGCACGTCTCGTTCACTTCCCATCAGTGGCCTTCGGCCTTCCTGGGATTCGAACGGTTGCATTCCTCGTTGGCTTCGGCGCTCAGATCGCCGTCGCGCTTCGCATCTTCACCTGACACGGCAAGCGTCGAGCTCGATAGGTCGATTTTGGCAGGCGCTTCAGTCGACGACGATCCCGCCTGCGCCGCCTTGGCCAGCGGCTCCATCGTCGCCACCGTAGCCGCCAACACCACCGGCGCCGCCTGCGCCGCCCATGCCGCCTGCGCCGCCCATGCCGCCTGCGCCGCCCATGCCGCCTGCGCCGCCCATGCCGCCTGCGCCGCCCATGCCACCTGCGCCGCCCATGCCACCCGCGCCACCGTCGCATTCCTCTGCGTCGAGTGTCATCTGGTAGGCCGCTCCGTCATCGACAGTTTCCCTGCCGCTCTGGTCGTGCGGTACGACCACGACGCACTCGCCTTCGGTTTCGTTCCCGCTGTCATCGGTGGCCTTCCAGCCAAGCTTGTACACGCGGCCGTTGCTTCCGCCTTGCCGCTCCGAGCGAAGTTGCACGCGGTCACACGCTAGAATGATGTCGGGCTCGGTGTTGCCGTCGCCCTTCGCGTTGACCGGCTCGTCGCTCGACGCCGAGAGGAACGTGACCGCTAGGTTTCCGTCGCAGGCGTCCCGGACGCAATCTTCGCCCGAAATCGTGTGGAACTTGTGATTTGGAGGCCAAAGCTCGAGTGCCTCGTCGGTCGCCACGGGCGACGTGGTGTCTTCGACCGTCAGCGTCGTCTCGCAGGCGACTTCAATCGAGTCTTCCCCTCCGCCTGAAGCTGCAGCGGTGACCACGATCTCGTGCGTGCCTACTTCGAACGGCCCTTCATCGTTGAGCGCGAGCTCGATTTCTTCACAGCTTTCGGGAAGGTCACCGGAGGGCTCGAGATAGATGAGCGTCGGATCTGCACCGCCGTCCTCACATTCAACCGTGAGATCATCCGGACAAAGCCAGTCCTGATCGTCGAGCTCGGCCGCATCTTCGATGCACTCCGCCGTCAGGTTTGGCGCCGTCCCGCCAGCGGTATCGCCGCTCGAGCATCCCTGGGTGATGAGGAAGGCCATGCCGGCCAACAAAACGAATGATGTTCGGTACAACATAGGCTGTCTATGTCGCACTAGGCTTCGTGGCTGCCAAGATTTCTAGCTCACAAATTACGAGAAAATACACCCATCTGGGTTCCCGGGGGCCGGGAGTATCCAAATGTGAGATAGGCCACACAGCGTGGATTCAGGATGCGCCCCTAGGGGACGACGATCACCGAGCGCATTCCGAAATGGTCGGAAAGCGGCACCAGCATGTCGCCTTCCACTGGTACGACGGGTTGGTCGAAGATGCGCGCGGCCGAGCTGACCGCGCTTTGGGTCAAGTTGTAGAGAAAGATGTGGTCAATCCAAACCGATGACTCCGTATCGGTCACCGGATTGCTGCTGCAAAACGTGCAAAGCGGCGTGTAGTCCGCCGTGTAGGCAGGAGTGTAGGCCGCCTCGAGGATTTGGAACGTTTCCTCGCCCTCGCCAACGATGTCGTCGTCCGGAAATGCGAGGCCAGCGTTGAAATCACCCAGGATCACCGCCGGTCGGTTGTTGCTCCTCGAAGCGACGTAGTTGACGAGCTTTTGTGCCTGGAGCTCTTGCTCCGCTTGCCAGCCTCCAGGCCCCTTCAGCCCTTCACCGTATTGTCCGGTGTAAGGAAAGGTGTTGATGCTGTTGGGCGGGACGCTGAAGATCGGCGTGAGGTGATTGCAGTAGGTATCGAGCTCCGCCCCGTTTGGCAGCTCGACGGTGGCCTTGAGGATGCTGCGACGATTCCAGGTGCCGGGGATGACCCAGTTCTCGGTGTTCTTGAGCGGATGACGCGAAAGGATCATCACGCCGTTCTGTCCGCCGAAGGCGAGGTCTTGGTTGGGCACCGTCGGACAGCTCGTACGCATCTCACCGAACGTCGCCGTCGGAAGCTGAGGAATGACACAGGCATAGCAGCGCTGATGTTGGGGGTCGGTTCCGAACAAGAGCGGCGCGACCGCGATCGAGCAGTTGGAAGAGGCGCACGCAGCGCTGGTCGTGCGACCCATGTCACTGTCCGGAATCGTCGAGCAGTTGTCCCGCACGCAGTCGATCGCGATGTCCATTTGCGCTTTGATGGTCAGCTCATCGCCGCCGAAGATCTCGTCCGGACAAGGCACCGTGGTCGGCGCTGGCGGAATCTGTCCTTGCTGATCCGTCGGGTCGTCCACGGGCGTGTCGAGGTCATTTTCAAAGAACACCGAGTGCGGAAACGCTGCGGCCGCCCTATCGCGGATGAGCTCCTTGTCGGCCTGGATCCACACCTCTTGCAGGCAGAGAACATCGGCGTCGTGGGCCGCAATCGCGTCCGCAATGGGTTCCCGCCGTTGCTGCTCGTAGGGAATGAAAGCCCCGGCCAGCGCCACGTTGAATGCGTCGACGATGACTTCTTCCGGCTCCCGGCTTGCTGTACTGCTCTCTCCACAGCCCAGTGCGAGGGCAAATACGCTGACGATGACTAAGCTACGCTTCATGACTAACTCCCTTGTGAATTGTGACGCCAGCGTGCCGAATCCCCGTCTCTTCGTCAACCTATGCGGAGCCAGGCCAGCAGCCTTGCGAGTGAAGCGATATCGTGGGTACGGTAGCCTCATGAGACGACTTGCTTTGACGATGGCGTTCCTGTCGGTGCTTGGTTTTTCGGGTTGCAGCGACTCGGAATCGACCGCCGTCGCTTCAGGCGAAGCCCTCTACCTACAGCCACACAGCGATGGAAACACGTTCGCCTGTGCGAGCTGCCATGCGCTCGAGGAGCCCGCGCCCGATGGGATTCGCCGCCCCGGCCACCCTATCGGGGATGCAGCCAATCGACCGTCATTCAAAAACGGCCAACTCGACGTGCTGCTCGATGCTGTCAACAGCTGCCGCGTGGAATGGATGGGGGCTCCGGCGTTCAGTGAGGCGGACCCGCGATGGATCGCCCTGCTCGAG
>JAOTXX010000034.1 GCA_029862185.1 Myxococcales bacterium | reverse complement strand
CTGGGCTGATTACGGTCGGTTACGTGATTCCGGCGTACGTGATCTACAGCCGCTCCGAGGAAAAGATGATGCTCGAGCATTTTGGCGACGCCTACCGCGCGTACCGCAGAAACACTGGCGCCTTCTTTCCGCGCTTGCGCAAGCGTGCTCCCGCTGCGTCCGCGCCATAACCCCCAGTCGATACGGGCGCGAAGTCTTACTGAAGCCGTAACCGCAGTCGGCACCTCCGTCGGCTTCGTAGTTGCGACGACGCCCTATGGCCCCGCCATGTGCCCGCACGCCTGGTACGTCCGTAGACATTTTGCACTGCTGCGTCCGTAGACATTTCCTTGATCCGTGTTCGCAATTGCGACAGCCCTGCAAGCAAAGATAGAATCGCCCGGCCGGGCTCGGCGATAGAAGAAGCCCGGGCGAAGCCCGGCCTGATGTTGGTGACCCCAACGAGATTCGAACTCGTGTTACCGGCGTGAGAGGCCGATGTCCTAACCACTAGACGATGGGGCCGAAAGCTAATCTGCGCGTCGGCTGCGTTCCTTTAACAGCTAACTAGCTCGGGGACTAGGATTCGAACCTAGATAGCCAGTACCAGAAACTGGAGTCCTGCCGTTAGACGATCCCCGAATGGTCCCGATACCTTAGTTGGGGTGTCGAGCGGCGGCACTATAGCGGCAAGGCTTCGCTCAGCAAGCAATGGCTCGGTCCGCAAGTTCTTTATCATTTCACTCATGTATATTTTGGTGTTTTCGCCAATGAAATCGACAGCAATTCTTCATTTTCTGGATTGTTGACTTGACCCGGGGTAAAACTGAGGAATAGTGAGAATTCCCCTTCGTGGCGTCATTGGCAGCCGGGGGACAGGAGCATCATGACTTCGTGGAAAGAACAGCTTGGTGATCGGATTCCAGAGCAGCTCGCGGGCGAGGTGGATCTGTTCGAGGGCCAAATCGAGCTCAAGAAGCAGCGCAAGCTCGACGACAAGATCTTCGCCGAGACCCGGCTTCGTCGAGGTGTCTACGGGCAGCGTTACGACAACGGCCTTCGCGACGACGGCACCGGCCAAAAGACGCTTGCATTCCCCTGCGGCGACCTGACCAAGGGGCCGGACACGGTGTGGGACGCACCGGGCATGATGCGGATCAAGATCCCGTTCGGGAAGCTCACCGCCAAGCAGCTCGAGGTGCTGAGCGAGCTCGCCGAAGAGAACTCCGATTCGATCCTGCACGTGACGACGCGGCAGGACATCCAGCTTCACTTCATTCATATCGAAGAGGCGCCCGACATGATGCGCCGTCTCGCCAGCGTCGGGATCACCACCCGGGAAGCTTGCGGCAACAGCGTTCGCAACGTGACGGCCTGTGAGTACGCCGGTGTCTGCAAGACGCAGGCGTTCGACGTCACCCCCTACGCCAATGCGATTACGAAGTTCCTCTTGGGTCACCCCGACGTTCAAGACTTCGGGCGCAAATTCAAGATCGCGTTTTCTGGTTGTGAAGACAATCCCTGTGGGCTCGTCACGTTTCACGATCTTGGTGCCGTCGCCCATGTCCGAGATGGCAAGCGCGGCTTCCGCGTCGTCGTTGGTGGAGGGCTCGGCGCCGTGCCGGTGCAGGCCAAGGTTCTTGCCGAATTCTGCCCCGAAGAAGAGCTTCTTCCTCTTGCGCAAGCCGTCTCCCGCGTCTTTGCCCGCCTTGGTGAGAAGCAGAGCCGCGCCCGCGCACGCATCAAGTTCCTAGTTCAGAAAGTAGGCATCGACGAGTTC
This sequence comes from Myxococcales bacterium, assembly GCA_029862185.1. GTDB lineage: Bacteria > Myxococcota_A > Polyangia > Polyangiales > Houyiibacteriaceae > SG8-38. Next base: position 39,961 of record JAOTXX010000034.1, on the reverse strand, counting down.
AAAAAGCTCGTCGCCGAGGAGCGCGAAGGGCTCCGTCCGGACGAGCGCTGGACGGCCTTCCTCGATGACCTTCACGCCACCGACGAGAAGCCCGTGCGCGACCCAGGCGCGATTCCCAGCGACGCTCCGGCTGGGTTCCGCGCCTGGGCGGAGCACAATCTCAAGCCGCAAGCACAGGAGGGCTACTACTCCGCCATTGTGACGCTTCCGCTCGGTGACTTCACCGCCACCCAGGGCCGCGCGCTGGCCGACCTCGCGCGGAAGTACACCGGGGATTCGATTCGCTGCACGGTCGAGCAAAACCTCACCTTCCGCTGGCTCAGCGGCGTAGACGCCGTGGCGTTCTACGATGGCCTCGTCGCGCTGCAGATGGCTGCGGCCGGCGCAGGCACGATCACCGACATGACGTCTTGCCCTGGCACCGACACCTGCAAGCTCGGCATCTCCGCGTCACGGGGCCTGACCGGTGAGCTCCGCAAGCGGCTCACCCTCGTCGAAGGCGAGCTCGACCCTGCGGTCAGAGCGCTTCGCATGAAGGCGAGCGGCTGCTTCAACTCCTGTGGCCAACACCACGCCGCCGACATCGGGTTCACCGGCGTGAGCCGGCAGGTGGGCGGCCGAAAGGTTCCGCACTTCAACATCGTCCTCGGCGGACAGTGGACCGAGAACGCCAAGAGCTACGGCCTGGTGGTGGGCGCGGTTCCGTCCAAGAACATCCCGAAAGCCGTCGATCTGATCACCCAACACTACCTCACCAACCGCGAGGGCGAGGAGAGCTTCCAGGCGTTCATCGCGCGGGTTGGCAAGAGGGAATTTCGGAAGGTTTTGGCGCCAATTCAGAAGCCGCCCCCTTATGAAGAAGACCCGAGCTACTACAGCGACTGGGGCAATCCTCGGGAGTACACCATCGGCGACATTGGCGTGGGCGAGTGCGCTGGCGAGATCGTCCCCTTCGTCGAGTTTGGCCTCCAACAAGCCGAGCAGCAGCTCCACGATGCGCAGGACGCGCTCGAAGCCGGGCAGGCTGGGGCTGCCGCCCTCGGGGGCTTCACGGCGATGGTCACGGCGGCCAAGGCCCTGGTCCGCCACCTCGAAGTGCAGGTCAAAGACGACGCGGACGACGTGGTCGCAAACTTCAAGACGCACCTTCACGACACCACGCTCTTTCATGACCCCTTCGCGAAGGGCAAGTTCGCGGCGTACCTCTTGAAGATGCACGGCGAGCAGTCCTACGAGAACGCCAACGACGAAATCGCCCACCGAGCGCTCGACGAAGCCCAGTTGTTTCTCGAGGCAGCGCACGCGTGCTACGAGCGTCTCACCCAGGCAGCAGCCGCCGCAGCGGAGTAAGGGCCATGCAAGCAACGAAGTTTCAGGTGAAGCTCTACACCAGAGCGGGCGGCATCGAGCTCGAAAAGCTCGTCCCCGTCTTTCACGAGTGGATTCGCAACAAAAAGATCTCTGACGAGCTCCTGATCGACGTCGCGGACTACGCACACGTTCCCCAGGGGCCCGGTGTGGTTCTGATCGGTCATCAGTCGGACTACTACCTCGATGTGGCCGATGACCGGCCGGGCCTTCTCTACAGCCGCAAACGTGGTTTCGACGGCGACTTTCAGGCCGGCATCGACGATGCCTTTCAGCGTGCGCTCAGGGCATGCGAGCTCTTGGAAGCGGAGAGCAGCCTCGACCTCGAGTTTGCAACGGACGAAGTGCTGTTTCGAGTTCAGGACCGGCTCAACGCCCCGAACGGCGACGCGACCTACGCGGCGTACAAACCCGCGCTGGAGCAAACATCGACCGCGTTTTTCGGCGCCGCGCCGTCGCTCGAGCGAGTCGGCACCGAGCGCGAGCCGTTTGCCGTTCGAATCCGCACCGGCGCGAGCGGCTCCGTCGCGGACGCCCTCGCCAAGCACTGACGCCGACGTCGGCGTTCTTTTTGGCGCCGGGCCGTTTCGCGGTACAAACATCAGCCAGGAGCTGATGTGTTGAAGTACCCTCGCCTCGCCTCATCGTTACTCGTGATCGTCTGCGCCATGGCTGCATGCACGCGCGGCGACTCACTCGAAGACATCGCCGAGCAGCAATCCGAGCGCTCGGGCCCCGGCGGAAACGACGCAGCGCTAGATCGAGTCCGCGCGGCGGTGCGCGCCATGGCGCAGCCGGATCGGAACTTGGACTATGTCGCCGCCGAAATGGAAGGCGTGATCAAGGCGCGAACCAAAAGCCAGGCCTTGATTCACTACGAAGGATATCGGGTGACTTTCGTCACGCCCGGCGATCAAGTCACACAGGTCACCTTCGACCTCATCGAAGCAAAGCCCAGCATGCGGCAAATGACCGAAGCTTTTGGGACGCCGAGCGAGGTCGCCAAAGGCATGCTCTATGAGCAGTCGTCCGGCTCGACCGGCGCCAGGATTCACATCTTGGCGGAGCCGGTGTCGACGCCAGCCGAAGAAAGCAGCTTGGTCCGCCGCATCATCGTCCGGCGCGCGCGCGGCCGCTAGATTACGCGCCAAGCCCGAGCGCCTGAATTCGGGCGACCACACGATCATCCGCCGGCGGGAGCGGATAGCGATCGAGCTCTGCGGGTGCGACCCATGCGTGGTCGGCGACCTGGAGATGACGAACCTCGCCGCCGCGAAGCCGGCAGCGATAGAAGAGTAGGAGCACGTTCTTTTGGGGGAAGCGGTGGTGTGTCACGTCGAGGATCGCCCCCACGTCGACGTCGATCCCGCACTCCTCTCGGCACTCGCGCACGAGCGCTTCTTCGGGCGACTCCCCCTCCTCGAGCTTTCCCCCGGGGAACTCCCACATCCCCGCAAGGTGCTGCCCCTCGGCGCGACGGGTGAGAAGCACCCGGCCCTCCCGAATGACCACGGCCGCCGCAACGACGATCGGCCCGAAGCTCCGCGAGCGATGCGTAGCGTCGCCTTCGCCCGCCACCTCAGGGCGTCTCCCCGATGGCGCGGAGCAGCGTTGCTTTTGCAATCCGAAGCCCGATCGCGGACTCGACGACATCGACCTGTGCGCGAATGAGCTCGGACTGCGCCTGCAAGAGCGTCGTAGTGTTCACGATGCCGGCCTGAAGCTGCTCGCGCGTGACACGGTAGCCTTCTCGCGCCGCGCTGAGGCCGAGCCTGGCGGAATCCATCGCCGACCGAGCAGCGAGCATCCCATGATAGCCCTCAGCGACCTCCACCCGAATCGCGATCTCGAGCTGGTCGACATCCGCATGGGCTCGCTCCAGCTCTGCCTGGAGTTGCTTGGAACGCCCCTGCGCACGGACGGTATCGTTCGGCGCCCATCGGATGACTGCACCCGCTTCCCAAGTCGCCGCGAATCGCTCTTGCTGCGGAAAGACTCGGAGGTTCGGATTCGAGTACTGGGCACTCCCTCGAATGAGCAAGTCAGGGAGCTTACCCCCGATCGCTGACCGAAGCTGATGCTTGCTCGCCTCGACGTAGGCGCGCAACGCACGCAGATCCGGTCGCTCTCGGAATGCTCGCTCCTTTAGCGCACTCTCCGGCTCCGTCGGGACGCCGCCCACTGGTTCGGAGAGGTCCTCTCCCAGGGTTGGAAGCTCTTCGGTATGCATCAGGGCTTGCAGCGATCGGGTGGCAACCTGCAAACCGAACTTGGCGCGTTCGACCGCGACTTTGGCCGCCTCTTCTTGCGCTTGAACTCGCATCAAATCCACGCGGGCAGCCGACCCTGCTTCGACGAGCGCCTCGGTCTCCTTTCGCTGGGAGACGGCCGCCTCGAGCGCGAAGTTGGCTACCCCGAGACCTGCCTCAGCGCGTGCGAACTCGTAGTAGGCCTGCCTCGCCGCAAAGGCGACATTGTTCCGCTCCGCTTCAATTTGATAAGCCGCCGAGATCTTGTTCTTCTTTGCGGCCCGATAAGCGGGCAACGCTTCGGCTAGTGAATTGGTGAACGAGTAGATGAGCGTCGCATCGCTTGCGATCTGCTGAGTCAAAGCGGGGAAGTCGACCGGGATTGAGAAGGTGCCAACGCCCAACCCCGGGATATCGAACTCTCCCTCGAAGGTCGTGCTGTTGTCGACCGGACTGAGTCGCGAATAGCGGCCGAGGAGCTCGAGGCGTGGGACCAGGGCGGACATCGCTTGCATCGCCCCTCCCTTGGCATCGAGCAACAGAGTCTTGGCCCGATCGAGATCCGGCGAGGTCGCCGCGATCTGAGTAACCGCTTGAGTCGAGGTCAGCCCGCCTGGGACGTAGAGCGACCGAAGGGCCTCCGCCGCAGCGTCGTCCTTCTGCTCGGCCAAGGGAGAACCCTGCATTTGCCTCGCTGTCTCCGACGCCACCTCGGGCGGTGCCTGTGCATGGACGGGGGCCGTTTTGAGGCCGAGGAAGACGCTCGCGACGCCAAAGAAAACTGAGAACCGATGACTAGCCATGAATGCTCCTTGCCGAAGGCATGATACGCGAGCGGCCTTCGGGCCAGCTTGCCGCGCCTGCGACGCTAATCTATAGCCGTCGCCTATGGCTCAGGGACTCAAAGTTGCGGTGGTTGGAGCCACCGGAATGGTGGGCGCGGAGATGTTGCGTGTGCTCGAGCAGCGCGACTTTCCAGTAGCCAAGCTGGTGCCCGTGGCATCGGCTCGTAGCGCCGGCAAGACCGTCACCTTCAAGGGAGTCGCGCATACCGTCATCGAGATCGTCCCCGAAGTCTTCGAAGGCGTCGACCTGGCCCTCTTCTCGGCCGGCGGGGGAACCTCCCGAGAGTGGTCGCCGATCGCTGCGAGCAAGGGCGCCCTGGTCGTCGACAACTCCTCGGCCTTCCGCTCGGACCCCGATTGCCCTCTCGTGGTGCCCGAGGTGAACGCCGCCGCGGCCGCGAACCGGCCGAAGGGCATCATCGCCAATCCCAACTGCTCGACCATCCAGATGGTCGTCGCCCTCAAGCCACTCCACGACGAGGGTCGCCTCAAGCGCGTCGTCGTCGCCACGTACCAGGCGATCAGCGGTTCGGGCGCGACGGCGGTTGCCGCTTTTGAAGCCCAGGAGCGGGCAACAGCCAGAGGCGGCGAAGTCGACAAGACCAAGCTTTCCGGTCAGTTGAGCCGCAATCTTCTGATGCATTGGACGGTGGATGCCGAAACCGGCTACCAAGAAGAAGAGCTCAAGATGGTATCGGAGACGCGCAAGATCTTCGGGGACCCTGACATCGCTGTCTCGCCCACCGCGGTCCGCGTCCCGGTCATCACCGCGCACAGCGAAGCCGTCACGGTCGAGACCCACAAGCCCATCACGGCGGCCCGTGCACGCGAGCTTCTGAGCCAAGCCGAAGGCGTCGTGGTGGTGGATGATTTCGTCAACGGAATCTACCCCCAGCCCATCGACGCCGCGGGCAAGGACCCCGTCTACGTCGGGCGCATCCGCGCGGATGTCGGAAATCCCGGCGGCATTCAGATGTGGGTCGTCTCGGACAACCTCCGGAAAGGCGCCGCCCTCAACGCCGTCCAAATCGCAGAAAAAGTTCTATTAAAGTGACGAAATGTCAGGGCTTGGCGTAGAAGAGGGGCGGATCATGTCAGTTTGTCCGCGGCGCTCCCGAAAATACTCGGTTTTCCGCCGCCCGCCGTTGGCCCGGGGATTGCACGGAAGCAAAGCCATGCGCAATCGATTCTTATTCCTTTTCTCGCTTGGCGCGGCGCTCACGGCGTTTGGCCCGACGACGTTCGCCCAGGCGGCAGACCTGATCACCTCCATTGGCGGAGAAGGGTTCCTGTCGGATACCCAGGAGCGCTTCTTCAACGCGGCGAACTGTGCGGACCCCGCGGGAACCACGTTCGAGGACAGAATCGACACGACCTCCGGGACCGCGGTCGACCAGGTCTATCTTTGGGTAGGTGGCCAGAACAGCCAATGCGACCTCGAGAGGAACCGCACGGATATCACCGCCAACCGTTGCCAGCCGGTGGCAGGCGAAGCCGCCCAGACCTTGGATATCAACAACCTGGTACTAGGCCTGACCTTGGCGGACCTGACCGAGACCGGCCTCGTCGACTGCGCCAACACCGCCCTCCAGGGACAGCCGTACGAGCTGTACGCATTCCGTTCGTCTCCTCCGGGCGCAATAGACGTCCTCCCAGAAAATTTTGGCATTGCGCTTTTTAAAGTCGACGTCACCGCTCCGAATCCTCCCAACGTGAGCACCGAACCGCCAGGCCTCGGCGAATCCTTTACGATGACCTGGCCACAGCCGACCGATGACCTCCAGCTCTATCGTTTCTATCGGAACGACGTCGAAGACGACCCGGATACGGCCACTCTGATCGAAGGGGTAACCGCGGATCTGAATGCGACCAGTCAAAACTTCAGCGCAACCGGTCTAGGGCTGGAGCAAGACGAAAGCACCTATCTATACGCCACGGCGGTCGACAAGGCCTCGGCCGTTCCGGGTAATGGCAATGAGAGCGACAAGTCTGCGGGTTGGATGGTCACGGCGGCAGAGACCGCTGGATTCTGTGACGCCAGTGGCGCGTGCACGGGTTGCTCGGTTTCCCCTCTTTCGATGATCAGCGGCGCCCAAAGCTCCGCGGCGTGGACGCTCGGATTGCTGTTCGCGGCCCTCGGCATTTGGAGGCTTCGTCGGTGAAAACCTTTGCCTCGGCACTCGTCCTCATGACGGTGATCGGGGTCAGCCCCGATCTCGCTCGCGCCGAGGACGTAAGCTATGCGTCGAAGGAGAGCTGGAGCCCCGAGGGGTACCTGCTCTCGCTTGGCATTGGCGCCTATCGCCCCGATCCGGGAAGCTCGGCGTTCGACGTGGTGTACTCCGGCAACGGCCCTTTATTGTTGCCCGAGTTTGACTTCTTTATTTACCGAATCCCGTTCTTGGGGCCGCTCGGGATCGGCATTGCCGGAGGCTGGGCGGGGTACAAGGGGACGGCTTGTCTCGCGAGCTCGCCGCCCGGGACTTGTGTCCCCTCAAGCGATGGTGCCAAGTTCAGCCTGTTTCCGATCAATGCAATGGTCGTCTTGCGGATCGACGCACTGGCTCGCCGGACGCCCGTGCCGTTCGTGTTCAGCGGCAAAGTTGGGTACAACACCGTCTTTTTCAAAGAGACCGTTGGATCCGGGAAAGGCACCGGCCGCAGCCATGGCTTTGGCTGGGCTGCGCAACTCGCGCTCGAGCTCAACTTCATCAATCCGCGGCGCGCGAACGCGCTCGACGAAGACTGGGGCATCAACAGCTCGTTCTTCTTTTTCGAGCTCGCAGGCTCCGATGCGAACAATCGTGCGCCGGTAGGCGACAAGCTCTACTTCACCGGTGGCCTTGGCTTGACGTTCTAGGGCCGGCGTGGCGGCGTCGCTGCCGTGGGGCGATCGAACGCATCGCCTGCGCCGTCGAAACGCGCGAGCTCGATCTCCACGAGCGTGAGGCCGTGGGCCGGCGCGGTTTGACCTGCCTGAGATCGATCGGCGTCCTGCTGCAACATGGCGGGGACATCGTCCGGGGAGAGCCAGCCCCGTCCGACGTCGACCAGTGTGCCAGCCATGATCCGGACCATGTTCTTCATGAAGGAGTTGCCGACGACCTCGAGCGCGATCAAGTCTGGCCGACCGTTCCACTCGGGGAGCACATTGACCTCGAACATTTCGCGGACGACGATTTCGCGCTGGTCCCCGGACTGCCGGAAGGCGTGGAAGTCGTGCGTGCCGAGGAAATGCGCCGCGGCTGCCTTCATGGCCGCTACGTCGAGGTAGTCGTCGATGCGCACGCCCCGGCGCTCGACGTCCTTCCGCATTCCCTTGGGACCGAGCTGCCAAGCCTGCTTCCGGATCAACGGATCGCGCTGCTGGCCGCACCGCACGAGGTAGCGGTAGCGCTTGTGGGCCGCGTGGAAGCGCGGATTGTAGCGGCGGTAGCAGGCCTGCGTGTCGTGAACGACGATGTCCTCGGGCAAGCGCGCATTGAGCCCACTGGTCCAACCGTCCGGCGGAACCTCGATGGCCGCAGCAAAGCTCGCGATCTGGCCGAGCGCATGGACGCCCGCGTCGGTCCGGCTGCAGCCCCGCACCGCGCCGTGCTCGATCCCCATCTCGTCGATGGCCTCCTCGAGCATCCCCTGGACGGTGCGAAGCCCCGGCTGGGCCTGCCAGCCGTGAAAACCCGTCCCGTCGTACCCGAGGCAGACGCAAACACCGTGCATGAACTGAGGCTTGTCACCCATCACAAAAACGCGCCGCACGCTAGCGCGGATGCGCCGCGTTGCCTATCGTTCCGCCGATGCGGTGCGTAATCATGGTGGCGGTGTTGCTGGCGAGCGGGTCGGCGGCGGTGGCCGGGGCCGATTCCGAGGCCGAGGCCGAGGCCGATTCCGAGGCCGGCGCGGGCACTGACACGGGCACTGACGCTGACGCTGACAAACCCTCCCCCAAAATCGCTACCGTCGTTGCTGGTGATCCCGACGAGACGCTCCGGGAGACCGCTGCCTTCATCGAAAGAGAAGCTACCCTCTCGGGCCTGCGCGCCCCGACCGACCCCGCGCTCCGCGCCGCCATGCGCGGCGAGCCCGCGACCAACGACGATGGGCTTGAAAGCCTTCGCGCCCTCCGTCGCGGCCTCGGCTTCGACCCGCGCAAAGACCTCGCGTCGTACAAGCGCATCGGGATCATTGCCGGTGCCGATGCCCTGCTGGTCGTGCATCGCGAAGGCGCTATCAAGTTGGAGGTCTTCGACGTGAGTGCGGCGCAGTTCTACGAAGGCACGCTCGCGTTCGACGACAGCAGCGCAGCGCAACGGCTGAAGTTCATCGAGAGCCGCGCAGCACAGGCGCAGCTACGTTGGTCCGAACCGCCTCCGCCGCCTCCAGCAAGCGCTCCTGTAAAAGTGAACGAGCCCAAGCAACCTGCGGACGAATCCAGGGCGAAACGCAGGATCAAAAAGGCCTGGCCGTATTTGGTCGCCGGGGCGCTCCTCGCCGGAGGTGTAACCTACCTCATCATTGATCGACGTCGCACTAACGAGCCGGGACCGCCGCTGCTAAGATTTAGACCCGGTGAAGAGTAGACCCCCTCTAGCTTCGTTCGCGGCACTCCTTTGCGCAATCGGCATCACGTCGGTGTCGGTCGGCGCCGCGGCTCAGCTTGCGCCCCAAGAAGCGCCCAAGCTCTCGCTGCCCTCGCCGCTCGATGGCTACGAAACCGAGCGCATCGGACCGGTGACCTGGACCTTCCCCCAGTCCGAGCGAGCTCGCGTCGATGCGCTGATAAATGGCGTCGAGGAGCACTGGGAAGAGTTGGTCGACAACTTCGGCGTCCCCATCGATGACGAGCTGATCATCCGCGTCGCGCGAAACCCTCGCGAGATGAAGGCGATGGCGCCCTTTGGCTATCCGCCGCCCGACTACGCGACCGGTGTCGCCTACTCGCAGTGGGGCGTGATCCTCTTGACGATGTCTGCCCCGGAGACCTGGCAGCCCCCGGATCTCGAGGTGGTCCTCGTCCACGAGCTCTCGCACGTCGCGCTCTACCGTGCGGTTCTCGGCAATTCGGTTCCGCGCTGGTTCAACGAAGGCGTCGCGATTCACCAATCCGAGGTGCGCTTGCTCCCACGCATGGAGTCGCTGCTACGGGCGGCCGCCCAGCGCTCCATGCTGCGACTCTCCGAGATCGACGATCGCTTTCCCAATCGCCCGCATGAAGTGAACGTCGCCTATGCCCAGAGCGCGGACGTGGTCGGTTTCCTGCGCCGCACCGACAACGACCAGCGCCGCTTCCATCGACTGATTCAGTCTCTCCGCGAAGGCGAAACGTTCGATACGGCGCTCGCGGTCGCCTACGGCTGGACGCGAATCGGCCTCGAGCGCCAGTGGCGGGAAAGCCTCCGGACGAGGTATCGAATCCTCCCTGCCCTTTTTGCCGGCTCCACGATTTGGGTCGCGGCCGCGATCCTCGTCGTGTTCGCGTACCGACGTCGGCGCCACTACCACCACACCAAGCTCCGACAAATGGCCCATCGCGAAGAGCTCGAAGCGCTGCGCCTCACGACCGAGCCGCCCCCTGCTCCGCTCGCGCCAACGGACATGGCTGCGGATACAGGCATCCCGATCGTCGAGCACGACGGCGAATCGCACACCCTGCACTAGCTCCGAAAAACCGGCGGGCGGCTCTCAGGCCTTGGCGGCGGGTGCCTTGTCCGGATCGAGCGGGAACTTCGGGGTGGTCCCGAGCTTGGCCAGCTTCTTTTTCCGGTCCTTGCCCTGAGCGGCGACCTTGCGGCGCCGTTTTGCCTTTGTCTTACCTGTATCCGACATTCAACTCGTCCTGGCCGCTGCGTGTACTGCGCCCCGGCCGGGCGGTCAAACCCCCGCCCCGGTGGCAAGGGCCACGGCTCGTAAATAGCCCGCGTGGAGGCGTTTTGTGACCGGACCTGGCACCCCAGCCCCGATCGTTCGCCCTTCGGCGGCGACAACTGGCATCACCTCTCGGATGCTGCTCGTGAGGAAGGCTTCGTCGGCGCCGTAGAGATCGTCGGGGCGCACTTCACCCTCGATGACCTCGATGCCTTCATCGGCGGCCGCGGCCATGACCGTCGCCCGAGTGATGCCGACCAGGATTCCCGGCTGCGGCTCGGGGGTGCGCACCGTGCCGTCCTTCACGATGAAGAGGTTGCTCGATGCGCCTTCGAGTATCTGGCCGTCGCGTCCAAGCATGAGCGCCTCCTGCGCCCCCTTTTGCTTGGCCTCGTGGACCGCGAGCAGGTTTGCCAGATAGTTCGACGCCTTGGCGCCCGACGCCCGCGCGTCATCCGTCGGCCGTGACGCCTCGAGCAGCGCGACCGCAATGCCGCGCTCGTAGTGCTCGGCGGGCGGCACCGATACGGGGGCTGCGATGATGACGCGAAGCGGAGCCCTGGCGGTGGTCGGATCATAGGTGAGCGGGCCGGTCCCCCGCGTCACGATGACGCGAACATACCAGTCGCCCTCGCCTGCAGCGTCCAGGGTCGCGCGCACCTCCGACGAGAGCGTCTCGATCGATACCGGCATTGGAATCATGAGGCGGGCCGCCGAACGAGCGAGCCGTTCCAAATGCTCGGTTTCGGCAAAGGCGATGCCAGCGTAGGTCCGATACACCTCGAACACGCTGTCCCCATAGAGGAAACCTCGGTCGAAGACCGACACGCGTGCCTCGTCGCTATCGACGACCTCGCCATCGATTGCAACCTTTCCGATGGCCATGGTTCAACCCTTCAGCTCTGCGAGGAGCTCTGCAGCCTGCGCGTGGCTGGCATCTTCGGCAAGGGCCCTCTCGAGCATCGTGATCGCTTTGCGCTTGTCGTCGGTCTTGGCGGCAATGTCGCCCAGGTAGAAATAGACATCCGCTTTCTGGATGCCCGAGTCCGGTTCCAGCTTTTGGAGCAGCAGCGCGCGGAAGCTCTTCTGCGCACGGTCGAGGTCGCCGGCCGAATGGGTGAGCTTCCCGAGGTCCCGGAGAATCGCGACGTTGGTGAGATCGATCTTGAAGGCCGCATCGTACGCAGCGAGCGCACCCTCTGCATCGCCCATCGCCGCCAGCGCTTGGCCGAGCCGGTGCTGATGTGTGGCGAGCTCCTTGCTTCGCTGCCGGCCGTAGCTCTCGATGATCTGGCGCAGGACGGGCACCGCGTCCTGTTGGCGGCCCGCAGCGATGTACAGATCGCAAAGCGGAACCAATGCGCCCCGATCGGAGCCGTCGAGCTCGACCGCGCGCTCGAGATAGCTCGCCGCTTCGCCGGGAGAATCGAGCTTATCGCGGTAGACATCGGAAATCGCCCGCAGAAGCGTCAGGCGGCCGGCGTCGGAGCTCGCTGCTCGAAGCTCCGCGTCCATGACCTCGACCAGCGCCGGATAGTCACCGCCAGTCTCGTAGTAGGCCTTGAGCCTTTCACGGGTCGCCCGGTCCTCGGGGAAGCGTTCATAGGTCCCGCGAAGCGCCCGTCCCGCCTGTGCAACATCGCCGACCTGCTGCTCCCAGACGTCCGCAACGCGATGCGAAAGCTCGATGGCGGCGTCCCCGTCCAGGCGACCGACGAGCCGTTCGAGGGCGTCGGCGACTCGGGTCCAGCTCCCTTTGCGTTCGTACAGCCCAGCCAGCGCGCGAAGGGAGTCCTCGTCCGCGCCGAGCTCGGTGTTGATGCGCTCGTAGATCACGATCGCGGCGTCCTCGTCATGGCGCTTGTCGAGGTGCAAGTCCGCGATGCGCGCGAGCAAGTCGCGCTGCGCCTCGTCCGACGCGTGAGCGACCCTGGAAAGAAGCAGCGCGATGAGGTCATCCCATGCGCCCGTCGCCTGGTAGAGCCTGTCGAGGTTGGCGTTGGCAACTTCGTTGTTCGGATCGGCCAGCAGAACCTGCCCAAACATGTCGATCGTAGCGGCCTCGTCGCGGAACGAGCGCTCGTAGAGCTGCGCGAGGCGAAGCTGCATGGCGATGCGGTCTTCGCCGCTGGCGGAATTCGCCCGGCGTTCGAGTAAGGTGCGAAGCGCTTCGAGCCGGTCGTTGTCGCGGTAGAGCACTTCGAGCGCGTCCATGGTGCTCGCGTCGTTCTCGTCGATATCAAGAGCGACCTCGTAGGCGCGAATGGCGGCCCGCGGGTCGTCGAGCTGATCCCGGTACACTTGCCCGGTTGCCCGCGCCACCTGGGCACGTTCCTCGCCAGCCGCGATTTCCATTTGCCTCTCGAGCAGCCCAACGAGCTCGTTCCATCGCGATTGATCCCGTCGAATCTCGGACAGAGCCCGCAGCGCATCGAGGTCGTCCGGCTCGATGGCGATCAGCTCCTGGTAGCAATCCGCTGCAAGCTCTGGCTCCGCAAGCTCCGCGCGCGCCAGCTCGGCCGCTTCGCGCAGGAGCCCGATGCGCCGATCGCTGCTTGGATCGACTTCCGCCCAGGCGCGAAGCGCGTTCACCAAGTCCCCGGTTCGTTCCTGGGAGCGAATCAAGTCGACGCGTTGAGAGTGTGCTTCGAGTGGCTCGGAGTCGAGCTCGAGCGCTTCGGTGAGCGCTCGCTCGGCAGAGCGCGGGTCGGACAAGCGGTCGCGGTACCAGCCAGCCGATCGGAGACGCAGCGCGTACATCTCGCGTCGATCGAGGTCGCCGTGCGCGGCGATCTCTTCGACCAGCCCATCGAGCTCCGACCAATGTTCCGATACCTCGGCGAGGCGCTCGAGGGAATCGATGAGGGTCAGGTCGCGCGGGTCCGTTCGCACCGCGTCGCGAAGGGCCTTCAAGGCCTGCTCGGGGCGCCCGATGTCGTTTTCCCAAATCGCGGCGGCCTCGGTGAGGAGCGCGACGCGATCCGAATCGGTGGCCGCGAGCTCGACGCGCTGCTCGTAGAGCCGAACCACCTCTTCGAGGTTGCCGGCGCCCCGGTAGTACGCTTCGAGTAGGTCGAGCGCGCTCGCAGCGACCTGTGGTTTTGCGGCCAGGTTCCGCACCGCGGCGAGCGTGTCGTCGCGCCCCGGCTCCTGCTCCATCGCTTTCTCGTACGCGCCGAGCGCTCCTTCGTAGTCGCCAAGGTGATCAGCGCGAAGCCTCCCTTGCCGCAATAGGAGCGTCGGCCGGTCGGCGCCCTGCAATTCCAATCGGCGCGAGATGACCTCGTGCACCCGGTCCCATTGCTGCGTCTGCTGAAGCAGCCGGTCGAGCGTCTCGAGGGTTGACGAATCGTCGCCCAGCAACGAAAGCGCTCGCTCGTGCGCGTCGATCGCCTTGCTCAGATCCTCGAGCTCGTCTTCGCAAATCCGCGCCACGCGCCCATAGAGGGCTGCGCCCCGCCCCGAATCGAGGCTCGCGCTGGCTTCCGCGAACAGAACTTCGACCAGGTCCGACCAGCGCAGAAGCGCCGCAGCCAAGGTCTCGGCCCGTTCGAGAATCTCCTCATCCTCTGGGCGCTCTCCAATCGACTGCAGCAGCGCGTCGAGCGCCGAGCTCGGGTCCTTGCGCCCATGCTCGTGCACCTCGGCCAGGGCAACCAACTGCTCGGCCTTGTCCTGCGGGTCGGTCATGGCATCGGCACGGAGCCGAAGCAGCATGGCCAGGTCGTTCCAGCGTTCCTGCGTTCGCAAGTAGGGCTCGAGCATGGAAGCGGCGTCTTCGCGGTAGTCGGCGAGCTTGGTGATTCGAAGCAGAGCTTGAACCGAGGGCTCATGCCCTGCGTCGATTCGGAGAATCTGGCCGTACACGGCGATGGCACTGAGCTCGTCGTCGAGCTCGCGCTCCATGATGTTGCCAAGCTGATGGGTGAGCTCGACCCGCTCGGATTCATGCACGGCGGCATCGGTCCGGCGCTGGAGCACGTCGACCAGCTCTGGCCACTGCCCTTGCCGCTCGTAGAGCCGGCTCAAGCCCTGCAAGGCGCCGCGATGCTCGGGGTCGGCCTCCGCAACGGTTCGCAGGGCATCACAGGCCGCATCGGGACGGCCGAGTTGAGCCTCGTAGAGCTCGGCGAGTCGCATACCCACCTCGACTTGGACCTCGGGCTCATCTTCGAGCTGCACGCGCCGCTCGAGCACGTCCGCCAGCCGCTCGGAGTCGTTGGCCGATGCAAAGAGCCGGTCGAGCGCCTCGTACGCCGCTCCGTCATCGGGCTTCTCATCCGCCGCGCGTTGGTAGTATTCGACGGCGCGCTCCGTGTTCGACAGCTGCTCCTCCCAGAGCCCGCCGAGTCGGCAAAGGAGCTCTGCGCGGGGGTCCGGCTCGTGAGAGCGTTCGAGCTTCTGCTCGTAAACCCATGAAAGGCCTTCCCAATCTCCGACCATCACTTGAAGACCTTCCAAGTCGTCGAGGGTTTGCTCCGCCTCGGGATCGGCCTCGAGGATTCGCCGGTAGGTCATGATCGAAGCCCGAGGATCCCCCAGCTCCCGGTCCTGGGTCTCGGCGACGCTTCTCAGAAACGAACCGCGAAGCGAGGGCTCTTCCGCAGCGACCGCCGCCTGCTCGCAGGTTTCGATGTAGGCCTCCCAGCGGTCGAGCGCCTCCGCCAACCGGTCGACCTCCGCACGTGTGGCCTCGTCGGCAGGCTCGGCAACCAGTGCCTTGCCCCAGGCGTCGAACGCCTTCTCCGCATCGCGGCCTGGCCCCTCGTGCAGGCGCCCGACCTCCCGCCAGGTTTCGGCCTGCTCGAAGTGATCCTCCACCTGCCGTGCCTTCGCCTCGAGAAGGCTGACCAGCGCCTGCCAGTCGCCGCTCTGCCGATGGATCGGCTCGAGAATCTGAACGGCCCTCGGCCCGTGCTCCTCATCCTCGACGAAGCGCGACACCGCCTCGATTGCCGGCGCATAGTCGGCTCGGTCGGCCAGGACATCCTCGAAGATGTCGAGCGCCCCCGCCGGGTTGTCGAGCTTGGTCTCCGTGAGCGCACCCAGACGCTGCCGAAGCTCGAGCCCGCGCCGAGCGTCCGTCGCATTTCCGATCTGGAACTCGATGTGGGCAGCGAGCTCTGCCCATTGGGCTGCGCCTTCGAGCAGCTCGTCGAGCCGGGTCACCGCCTCGCCATTGGCTGGATCGATTTCGAGGATGCGTCTGTACGTGAGGATGCCGTTCTGCGGTGCCTCGAGCTCGTCGACCTCGGTGCGCGCGATTTCGTGCAGGATGGCGACCCGGTCGTCGTCGCTCTCTGCGAAGCTTTCGCGCTCGCGATCCAGGTCGAGCAGCGGTTCCCATCTCCCGCTCCGCGCGTAGACCGAAGCCAACGCCTTGCCGGCTTCCTGGTTGCTCGGATCATAGGTGAGTGCGCGCTGGTAGAAATAGCCTGCCCGGGTGAGCTCCTCGAGGCGCTGGTCGTAGAGCTTCGCGGTCGTCAGCGCGATCGCCGCAGTGTCGCCGTCATCCACCTCGACGGCACGAAGCGTCGCATCGAGAATCGCAGCGAGTCGATCCCAGCGGCCGAGCGAACGCGCCAATCGAGTGAGGGTCTCGAGGCTGTGCGGGTCGTGCGGGTCTTCGGCAAACAGCCGGCCATAGGTCTCGAGCGCACCATCGAGGTCTTCGAGGTGTGACTCTTGTACGTCACCGAGGTGTCGCAAGAGCTCGAGCCGCTGACTTGGATCGACTTCCGCATCGAGGCGGACTTCGAGAATCTCGGTGACCTTGGCCCAGTCCATCCTGCGCAGGTACAAAGGCTCGAGCATTTCGGCAGCCGGTCCGCGGTGCTCGGACTGCTCGACCAGCGCTTCGAGTGCGCGGACCGTCGGCTCGTGGTCCGGGTTCTGGCTCAGGGCCTCGCGGAACTGGTCCAAGGCGCGCAAGGGCTCCCCGAGGCGCTTCATGCAGAGCTCGCCGAGCTCGTATCGGACGGCGGCCGGATCACCGATGCGCTGGTCGATTTCTCGCTCGTAGAGCGTGGCCAAATCCTCCCATCGCTGGGTTCGACGATAGAGGCGCTCGAGGCCTTCGTAGGCCAAAGGATGATCGCTCTCGCCGAGCGCCCGGTCCAGCGCATCGATCGCCGACTCCGGATCATCGAGCTCGCTCTGGTAGAGGTGTGCCTGCCGCACGAGGAGCGCCGCGCGCTCTTCCCGGTCCTCGCAGAGCTCGCCCTTGCGCCGCAGTAGCTCGACCAGCTCGCGGGTCGCGCCCGCATCCTCGACCAGGGTCAAGAGCGCATCGAGAGCCGCCCGGTGGTCCGGCTGTTCTTCGAGGACGCATTGGTACTGCGCGCGGGCGAATTCCGCGTCGGAGAGCCGCTCCTGGGCAATGCTGGCGGCCCGCATGCGCACCTGCGTTCGCAAGTCGGCGTCGAGTAACTCGGGCGCGATTGTTCCGAGCGTGGCCATCAGCTGCGAGAAACGCCCGGTCGACTCGGCATGGCGCTCGTAGTCTCCCAAAACCCGTTCGAAATCATCGAGGTCGACCCCTTCGCGGAGCGCGCGTCCCGTGAGCTCGAATGCGGCGTCAACATCGTTGATGTCGACTTCGGTGATCTCGGCAGCACGCAGCAAGGCACGAACCCGTTCGCTCGGGTCGTCCGCGGCCGCCATGATTTCGAGCATTCGAACCTGCTCGCCAGGTCGACCATCGGTCGCATACTGGTCGAGCAACCGGTTGGCCGCAGCCACCCGCAGATGGGCATCCGAACCCGCCGCCAACTCCTCGAGCGCGGCCACACTGGGCGGATGCCCCGGCACGGAATCGAGAAGCTCTCGATAGAGCTCGAATGCGCGCTCGCCCTCGCCGGTCTGCGTGCGCATGAGCTCGGCAGCATCGAATCGAAAGCCCACCCGTTGTTCCGGGTCGTCCGCGGCCGCGGCCCGCATTTCGGTGATTTCGAGGAGCTCTCGCCAACGCTCGGTCTGTCGGTAGAGCCGCGTCAGCGCGGCCAGGCTTGGTTCGTCGGAGCCAAAGCGCAAAATCAGATCGCGATGTGCCAAAATCGCGTTCTCTACACTGCCGAGCCGCTGTTCGTGAACCTCCGCGACGCGCCTCGCCAGGCTCAGCTGCTCCTGCTCCTCGTCGCTGAGCTCGGCGCGGCGCTCGAGCACCTCGACAAGCAACTCCCAGCGCCCCTGCGATTCGTAGAGGCGCTCGAGGGCCAAGAGCGCATCGGCCTGCGCGGGGTCGTTTTCGAGACGCTCCTGGTGAACCTCGATCGCGGCGTCTGCGTCGTGCAAGGTCGTCTCGAGCAGCTCCGCCAACCTCGGAAAGAGCTCGTCGCGACGTGCCCCATCTTCTTCGAACTGGAGCTGTCGTCGAAGATCCCGCGCGAGCGCAGCGTGATCCCCGGACCCGACGTGAATGCGCTCGAGGGCGCGCGAGGCCTTGAGAACGATCTCCGGGTTGTCCCGCTCCAATCGGATGAGCTGCTGATAGATTCGCTCCGCCTCCTCTGGCTCGGGCTCGGAAACATCCCAGAGCTCGGCCAGCTCGAGGAGCAGCTCTGTCTTGACGAAGTCGTCACCGACCGTGGCAAGGCCCCCTTCGAGCAGCTCGGCGCGCTGACGATGACGTGCCAGCTTCGCGGCGAGCCGCGCTAGATCCGAGCGTGCGACGCCATCTGCAACATCCTCGCGAACAGCCCGCGCGTAGGCATCGAAGGCCAGCTCGTCGTCTCGGAGCTTGGTTTCGCTCAGCTCGCCAATCCGCACGAGATGCGCCGCCCGGGAGCTCGGATCGCTGAGATCCTCCAGCTGCACCTCCAAGACCTTGGAGAGCTCGCCCCAGGCGCCCTGTGATTCGAAGATGGGCTGAAGGATGGAGGCAACGCGCTGCCGCTCATCGCGATTGCTCATCAGCCGCTCGAGCGCCTCCTGGGCGCGGAGATGGGTTGGGCTCGACTCCAGAACGAGCTCGAAGTGGTCCACGGCGTCGACCGCGCGGTGGAGTCGGGTCTCGTAGATCGTGCCGAGCTCGTACGCGAGATCGATCGCTTCCTGTCCACTCGCCTCGTCGAGGTCTCTCCGAAGAAGCTCGGCCATCTCCGGCCAACGTTGGAGTCGGCCGTAAAGCCTTTGCAACGCTCTTCGCGACGGCGTGTGGGTTGGGTCGAGCTCGA
This sequence comes from Myxococcales bacterium, assembly GCA_029862185.1. Taxonomy (GTDB): domain Bacteria; phylum Myxococcota_A; class Polyangia; order Polyangiales; family Houyiibacteriaceae; genus SG8-38. Next base: position 21,460 of record JAOTXX010000034.1, on the reverse strand, counting down.
GCGCCTGCTCGTAAGTCGAGATCGCATGCTTGGGTTCGTCGAGGATCTCCTCGAACAGGAAGCAGAGCTGAAGAAGCAAATCGAGCTTGGCGCCTGCATCGGTGGTGGCCTCGATGCGTCCTTGGTAGAGCGCGCGGAGATCGTCCCAGTGCTCGTGCTTGGTGTAGACCTGCTTCAAGGCTGCGAATGCCGCTCCATCGTCAGGCTCGAGCTCCAAGACACGCCGATGGAAGCGCGCGGCCTCTTCGGGAGTGCCCAGGGCGACGTCGTGGAGCTCCGCTGTGCGCCGGCAGAGGGTCAGCTCCACCTCGCCTCCAACGTCGCCTCCATCCAACACGAGCACCAGGGCCTTGGCGAGGGAATCTTGCTGGTTCGATAACTCCGCGACTCCCGTCAAACGGTCGAGCAGATCCAAATCCTGCGGGTTGTCGAGGAATACCGATTCGAGCGCCTCGTAGGCGCCCGTCGCATCATCGAGCTCGGAGGAGGATAGATCGGCCAGGCGCAATTTCAGCGCGCGCTGCTCGTCGGCGTCTTCCGTCTTTTCGAGCCGTGCGCGCAGAAGCGCCGCAAGCTTGGCGAAATGTCCTCGCTTCGCATACGCCGGCTCCAGGAGATCGATCGCCTCGATGCCGAGGGGCCCTCCTTGTGCCGAGAGCGCTTCGAGGCCGCCGATCGCGACTTCGTTTCGGCCGTCCAACGCCAGGGCGTTACGGTAGCACTCGAGCGCACCGGTCGAATCTTCGAGATAGATTCGTCGCAGATCCGCTAGTTGCAGATAGACCGAAAGCCGGTCCTCATCTGCAACCTTCGACTGCAGCCGCCGGGCAAGCGCGGAGTCCAATCGGTCCCACTGCTTGAGTTGCTGCGAAAGACGTTCGACCGCCCGTAGTGCGTCGACGTCGTGCGGATTCTTCGCCAAGATCTTCCAATGGCGCTCGGCGGCCGCCGGAAGGTCCCCGAGCTGCTCCTCCTCGACCTGCGCGACTTCATTCAGAAGCACCCACTCCTCGGCCGGGTCGGCTACGTTTTCGAGGCGGCGTTCATAGAGGGTGCGCAGGTCGGCAAATCGGCGCTCCCCGCGGTACAAGCGATCGAGGACTGCGATCGCCTCGGCGTCGTTGGGGACGACCTCGAGAATGGCTTCGAGCTGCCGGATCGACTCCAGCGACTCGCCGAGCCGCTCGCCCGCGATCGAAGCGATGCGTCGCTGTAGGTCCAGGCGTTCGGCATCCGAAACCGATGCGGTTTCCAACCGATCACGAAACAGGGCGACGAGGTCGGCGTAGGCGCCAGACGCCTCGGCCGATTCCTCGAGCCCGGCGACGATCGCCGGATCGGCCGGGGACAGAAGGTACGCTCGAGTAGCCCAACCGAGCGAGGCCTCTGGATCACGGAGCCGATTCAAGTGAACGCTGCGTAGGGCAACCAGTCGTTCGATCCGAACGTCGAGGTCCTCGTCTTTGTCAGAGCCCGCTACGACGACCTCGAGGCTCCTGGCGTAGTCCGGCCACTTTTGATCCTTTTCGTAGATCGGCAATAGCCCTTTGGCGGCCTGGATGTTGGTAGCGTCGGTTGCGAGCGCGCGTTCGTAGTAGCGCGCGGCGCGATGGAGATCTCCAACGCGCTCGCCGTAGAGCGCGGCTGCCCGCAGGCTCAATTGCACGATCGACTCCGGGTCCTCGGCTTGCTCCGCCGTATGCCCAAGCAGCTCGGCAAAGCCCGCCCAGTCGTCGGCCTCCGCGTGGAGCGCCTCCAAGGACTCCCAATCGTTCAGCCTCAGATACGCGTCTTTGAGCATGCGCCGGACACGGCTGTTGTCCGGATCGAGCTCGAGCAAGCGCACCCAAACCGCGACGGCCTCGGCCGGACGGTCCAGGCGTTCCATGTAGAGAACTCCGAGCCGATGGAGTTGCTCGACCTGTTCGGGCTCGGTCGGGGCCGCCTCTGCGCGGCTCCGCAAGACCTCGGCAAGCGTGTCCCAATCCTTCTCTCGCTCGGCAAGCTTCTCGAGCGCATCGAGCGCTTGAGCGGGGTCGGGGGTTTCGTCGAGGATCTCTTTCCAAAGCGTGATCGCGCCGGCGTTTTTGTGAAGTCGCTCCGCGCACAGCTGCGCCATTTCCATTTTCTTGTCGAGACGCACGACCGGATCGTCAGCGAGATCAGCTTCGCGACCGAGGATCGCGAGCAAGGCTTCCCAGTTGCGCTTCTTCGAATAGATGTCCTTGAGCTGCGCGATCGCCTCATGGTGAGTGGGCTGCAACCGCAGAACTCGCTCGAGCGGCTCCGTCGCTTGCTTCAGGTTCCCAAAGCGTTCGAGCCAAAGGCCGGCGATGCGTACGTAGAGCGCGACTTTGACCTCGGTGTCTGAGGCGACCTCGGCTTGGCGATCGAGAATCAGTATGAGCTCGTTCCATCGGCCCGCGCCCTCGTAGAGCTCCGACAGCGAGCTCAGCGCCTCGGAATCGTAGGGCGAGACGGCGAGAATCTCCCCGTAGACCTGGATGAGCATCGAATCGAGCTGGAGCGCGTCACGGTAGATCGGGATCAAATCGCGAAGCAGGCGCAGCTTCTCTTCCTTGGCATCGGGCGAGAGGGCTTCGACCTCGCCGCGGATCGACTCGGACAGAGCGTTCCACTTGCCACTGTGCTGGTACAGCTGCTGAAGCGCAGCGCGCGCGTCCACGTCGCCGGGCGCAAGCCGTTCCACCAGCTTCCACGCTTCGAGCGCGCGCTCGGGGCGGTCCGCCGTCTGCGCGCGATGACCAAGCTCTCGTGCTAAGGCGAGCTGTTGTTTCGGGTCCGTCGTCGTACGAAGCGCGTCGCCCAGGATCGTCAGGAACCGGCCGTTCGGATCGTCGTTCCCGATGCGCCCACGGTAGAAGTCGAGCATGCCCGGGTGCGCCGCATCGATTTTTCGGAGCCGCGCAAAAAATGGCTCTGCTGATTCAGGGTCATCGCGAAATCGCCAATGGACCATCGCCAGCTGCAGGAGCATGCCCTTCTCGGCCTCGAGCGTCTGACGCGAACGAAGCGCACTCTCGTACATCTCGGCGAGCTCGTCCCAGGCCTCGAGCTCGGTGTGGTGCTCGACCAGCGCACCGAGCGCCTCGGCGTCCGTGGGTGAGAACTTCAAAACCTTGCGATAGGCGTCGGCAGCGCGCTCCGAATCCTGGAGCGGACGACGCAACACGCGCGCAGCCTGCAACCATGCGCTGGCCTTTTCTTCGCGTGTCCGAGCCGCAGTGGCCGAGCGAACGAAGACCGAGACCACGTCTTCCCAACGGCCGCGCGCGCGAAGACTCAGTGCATACTGCCGAGCGGTGCACATGTGCGACGGATCGGCGGCCAGGGCTTCGTCGAAGATCGCGTCGGCCTCCTCGACGGTCGACTCACCACCGTACTGCCACATCAGAGACGCGGCGCGGGTGAGAAGAGACGTCTTGAGGCGCGGGTCGACCGCTTCGCGCGCCTCCTCGACGAAGCGGCGCGCGACTTCGGCCCACTTCTCTTCGACCTGTTGAATCTGATCGACCGCAAGGGCGACCTCGGGGTCGTCCGACTCGAGACCACCGAGCTTCTGGTAAGCAACCAGCGCGCCCCGGTCGTCCATCAGCTCGTCGCGGCGCACGCGGCCGAGCTCTTTGACCAGCACTTTCTGAAAATCGGGATCATCGGCGACCAACTCGGTCTCGAGCTCCATCAACCAGGATGCGGCCAAAAACTCGCCACGGCGCTCGTGTCCACCCCGGGCGGCCTCGAGCAACCGAAGTGGGTCTTGGTCGTCGTTGGCGGGGTTCGGGCTCTTCAGGAGCTCGCGCAGGCCGTCGACGAGCTCCGTGTCGTACGGGTCCTCCAGCAAGAGGCCCAGATACTTCGCTAAAGTCCGCTCAGACATCTGCCCCCCAGCGAGCCGTTTCGGAAGGATTTTCGCACCCTTCGGTGATCTCATTAAACCCCCAAAAGCAAAAGGATCCTGCGACCTAAGGTCCCCACAGCGCAGGTGCCTTGAATGTTAGCGGCGCGACGATTGGATGGGCAAGCCCCGATTTCCGAGAAATTCGTTGGAAAGCGGAGCTTGGTGAGCCTGCTCTCAGAAGATCATGATCGCGCCGGCCCAGGTCAGGGCGCCATAGGTCACGAGGCTGACCGCCAGGTGAGCGGTCGCGATCCCGCGTACGGCTTTGTAATCGTTAGCCCGATCGAGGCCGAAGCGCCCGGAATTCGCCGAAACGACGCCAAGGCCGATCTGGGCGATCATCCCCGCAAACGTGACCCAGCGGAGCACCTTGTGTGTCCGGAGCTTTCTCGCGAAATCGCTGTTGCCTTCGCTGACTTTGAGCGGGTCCGGCATGGCGAACGAGAGTCCAAAGGTCGTGAAGTAGGCGGCGGACGTGAGCGCGATCAGGGTCACATGGGCGGTCGGCACCCCACTGCACGCGTCCTGGGTGAAGATCGCGTTCCCTTGGACGCAGGGGTTGGTCGCCTGACTCTGCCACCACCCGTATTGGTTGTGGAATTGAATGAATCCCGACACGACCGACAATGTCATCAGCGACCAGGTCGCGATCCCGAACCATTTGTGGACCTTCTTGATCTTGTTGCGCTTCCGAACGAGATCGGCGGTGGTCGGTTCGTTCGGCTCTCCGAGGTCCGTAGAAACCTCGATGGCCAGGACCGCCCCGGGCTCGATCGCGGCGGACGGGGCTTCGAGCATCGAGGCATCGACGTGCAAGGACAGACCAAACAGGGGCGTAGCGAGCATCAAGGCGGTCAGGGTGGCCATGGCGGCCGGAGTATCTATCAAATCCGCCGCCAGGGCTAGGTCTCTGACGGGTCGCCGACGGCTTTTCACCAGGCCCGAGGCGCTGTAGAGGAAAGATATGTCCCCCGCTTCAAAGCTCCCGAGCCGCGTATCGGTGTACGAGGTATCCCCGAGAGACGGCCTCCAGAACGAGAGCGCCCAGGTGGCAACCCATGCGAAGGTCAGGCTGATCGAAGCGCTCGTCGATGCCGGTATCAGCCGGATCGAGGTCGGAAGCTTCGTGGCACCGAAGTGGGTCCCCCAAATGGTCGATGCGGATGAGGTCTGCCGCATGATCGAGCGTCGTCCGGGCGTCACCTACGCTGGCCTTTGCCCCAACGCGCGCGGTCTCGATCGCGCGCTTGCGGCGAAGGTCGATGAGATCGCGGTCTTCGTGAGCGCGAGCGAAACTCACAACAGCAAGAACGTCAACAAGACGATCGAGCAAACGCTCAAGGCGTTCGAACCGGTCATCGGGCCGGCCGTCGAAGCCGGGCTGAACGTCCGCGCCTACGTCTCCACGATGTGGGGTTGCCCCTACGAAGGAGACATCGACCCGAAGCGCGGCCTCGAGCTGGCCAAGCACTTGCTCGGTGCGGGCTGTTATCAGGTTTCGCTCGGCGACACGATCGGCGTCGGCACACCAGTTCAAACCGAAAAAATCCTCGATCTCTTCGCGGCCGAGCTGCCGCTCGAGCAGATCGCCCTTCATCTGCACGACACCCGAGGCACCGCGCTCGCCAACGTTTTGGTCGGCTTGCAGGCTGGCATCACCACCTTTGACGCATCGGTGGCCGGGCTTGGTGGCTGCCCGTACGCGCCAGGCGCGGCCGGCAACCTCGCGACTGAGGATCTGGTGTACACCCTCGAGGGGATGGGAATCGAAACCGGAATCGACCTCGAGAAGCTCTGGCAAGCGGGCCAGGTCGCCGAAGCCATCGTCGGCCGCGAGCTGCCGGGCAAAGTGCACCGCGCCGGCGTCCGCTCGCTTGCAAAGTAAGGGAATCACGTGCCAGTTCAGGATCTCCTCAAGTTCGTCAACCGCTCCCCCACGCCGTTCCACGCGGTCGCTGAAACGGTCGCGCGCCTGGAAGCGCAAGGCTATCGCCGCCTCGACGAAGCGGAGGCCTGGGAAGTCGACGGCGGAGACAAGGTCTACGTCGTCCGCGGCGGCGGGTCGGTCGCGGCGTTTCATATGGGAAGCGCTCCACCGCGGGACGCTGGCTTTCACCTCGTCGCCGCGCATACCGATTCACCCAACCTCCGGGTCAAACCAAACCCCGAGCTGAAGAAGGCAGGGTACGGGCAGCTTGGCGTCGAGCCGTACGGCGGGGTCTTGTTGCACACCTGGCTCGACCGCGACCTCTCGCTCGCTGGGCGGGTATCGCTCGCGGACGGGGGCGCGAGGCTCGTCGACTTTCGGCGCGAGCTCCTGCGGGTTCCATCGCTGGCGATTCATCTGAACCGCACGGTGAACACCGAGGGACTCAAGCTGAACTCACAGACGCACATGGCGCCGATCCTCGCCCTGAACGAGCTGGGAGAAATCAACCTCCGCGCGTTGATCGCCGAAGAGCTCGGCGACGTCAAGACCGAGGACGTGATCGGATGGGACTTGATGGCGTACGACGTGCAGCCGGCCAAGCGAAGCGGCGTGAGCCGGGAGTTCATTCATGCGGGTCGCATCGACAACCTCGCCAGTTGTCATGCAGGCCTAAGCGCCCTGCTAGCCGCGGAACGCGACGCCGCGATGAGCCGGGGGATCGTCTTGTACGATCATGAAGAGGTCGGAAGCCGAAGCGCGCAGGGAGCCGCCTCGGACTTCTTGCGAAGCTGTTTGCAGCGGCTCTCGGGCGAGTCGACCGAGAGTTTCCACCGCGCCGTTGCCAAGTCGTTCTTGATCTCGGCCGACATGTCCCACGCCCTTCACCCGAACTACGCCGACCTCCACGAACCCATGCACCAACCCGTGCTTGGCGGCGGCCCAGTCGTGAAAATCAACGTCAATCAGTCGTACGCCACCGACGGCGAAAGCTGGGCAAGCTTCGAACGCTGGGCCAAAGAGGCCCATGTGACCACGCAGCGTTTTGTCGTGCGCTCCGACCTCGCATGCGGCAGTACCATCGGCCCGATCACGGCCGCCGAGCTTGGCATTCGCACGGTCGACGTCGGCAACCCGATGCTCTCCATGCACTCGTGCCGAGAAGTCGCCGCTGCCTCCGACGTTCCGCAGATGATCGACGTCATGAAGCGCTTCTTCCATGCCTAAGCACCGGCGTCCGCCAGGCCCCCCGAACCGCCTCGGCCTCGGGAACCTGCGTGGTATGATGCGCGACCAGCTCCGGTACATGACGGCGGCGGCAAAGTACGGCCCACTCGTCGATCTTCCGATTCTGTTCCAACCCTACGTCTTGGTTCTCGACCCGGAGCTCATTCAGCAGAGCTTGGCCCAGGGCCACAGCGTCATGCAAAAGGATCGCTTCACGCACGAGCTGGCACGTGTGCTCGGGCAGGGGTTGGTGACGAGCGAAGGTGCGCTTTGGCGGACCCAGCGGAAGCTGGTCGCGCATGCTTTCATCCCGCGCCGGATTCGAACCTACGCCGATTCGATGGTCGCGGCCGCGCATCGTTCCCTCGACGACTGGAGCGACGGGAGCGTGATCCCGATTCACAAAGCGATGGCGGAGCTGACCCTCGACATCGTCGGGCGCACGCTGTTCGATGCCGACGTCCGGGGGACGGCGCGGGAGGTCGGCGCAGCGCTCAAGGTCATCAGCGACTTCTACTCCGATGTGCTCGAGAGCCCATTTCAACCGCCACAGTGGTGGCCCTCACCTCGAATGTTCCGTTTTCGAAAAGCCGTCCGAAACGTCGATCGCATCGTGTCGGGCATCATCGACGATCGTCGGCGGAGCGGCGAGGACCGGGGCGATCTCTTGAGCGCGCTGCTCCACGCGCAAGATGATGATGGCACTGCCATGAGCGATCAGCAGCTCCGCGACGAGTGCATCACGCTGTTTCTTGCCGGGCATGAAACCACCTCAATCGCGCTTGCCAATACGCTCTATCTCCTTTCGGAGCATCCCGAGATCGAAGCACGGGTGCACGAAGAGGCGGCCAACCTGCTTGCTGACCGTCGCGCGACTTCCGACGACTACGACCGCCTCGGGTACACCGAGCGAGTCATCAAGGAGTCGATGCGACTCTACCCCCCGGTGTACACGATCGGCCGTCAGCTTCTCGAGGACATCGAGCTTGGTGGCTACACCCTTACGAAGGGCGACACCCTGCTCTTCGTCCAGTGGGTCACGCACCGAAGCGCGCAGTGTTTCCCCGACCCACTTCGCTTCGACCCCGACCGTTGGCTTCCCGAACGTGCGAAGTCGATGCACAAGTACGCGTACTTCCCCTTCGGCGGAGGCCCACGCATCTGCATCGGCAACCACTTCGCCATGATGGAAGCGGTCCTGGTTCTTGCGACCCTGATCCGCGCATACCGATTCGAGCTGCTTCCCGGTCAGGCACTCGAGCTCCAACCCGCGGTCACGCTACGCGCGGCGCAGGACTTGCAAATGCGACTCGTGGCCCGGGGCGCGGAACCAGCAAGGGCCGCGAAGCCGTCGTCGCGGGTTCACTCCACGTAGCCGAGCGCCCGGAGTTGCTCGACCACGGCGGGGTCTACCTCTCCCCGCCGGTTCTTTCCGGCCTCGATCGCCGCAACCAGAGCCTCGAGCTCTGCGCGTTTGGGGTGATGGCCGAGGGGCTTCGGCGCAAGCTCGTCGGGATCCGCGGCGAGATCGATCCGCATGTATGTCCCGCCAATCCAGACGAGCTTCTCATCGCCAAACCACATGGCCGCCGCCGGCATCGAACCGGGTCCTTTCCGCCGTCCTGCATCGGGGTTTGGAATCGCAACCAACTCCACCGCCGGCATGGGATCGGGAAGCCTGCCGTTGCGCAACAGGGAGTGCACGGCGATGGCCGGGAGCGGCTCGGGGAGCGCAGGCGAATCGCCGTCGGTCCAGTACAGGAACGGAACGCGGGCGTTACCCTCGTAGACGAAGAGGTGCCGCCACATGCCGTGCTCCATGAGCATCTCGCCGTGGTCCGCCGTAATGCCGATTCGATAACCCGCTCGGAACCAACCCGTGCGTTCGAGCATCGAGAGCGAGCGCTGCAAAGCCTGATCCTCGCGATAGACGCCATAGTCGTAGAGGTCGGTGAGTTGACGGCGCAGTCGGCCCTCGTCGCCTGGATCCAAGCTGTTTCGCAAATAGAGACTGAAACCCGTCTTGAAGTCCGCAGGCACCATTTGCGGTTCGAGCAGGTCCCAACCCAACTTTCGGTCGGGTGCGACCCAGGGGTCGTGTGCCTGAAGGTAGTTCAGGACGAGAAACAATGGCTTCGAAGGGTCGACGTCCTGTGCGAGGACACGTTGGAGCGTGGGCGGAACCCAGTCGGCCCGTGGGTCGTGTTTCCTCGGGCGTGTTGCGATCACCGAAAACCCGCGCTGCAAACCGGCCTCGCCGAGGAGCCCGTTGTCGCTCACGAGCACGGTCTGATAGCCGCGGTCTCGCATGTCTTCGGCCAAGGTGCGCACATCCTCGCGAAGCGGATAGACATAGAGCGAACGTATGCGCTCTCCGCTCTCGTCCTTGGCGTCGTGGGCGTAGTGGGCGCCGTGCCGCGCGACAGAGACGCCCGTGAAGTAACTAGCGTGCGTTGGCAGACTCCAGTCCCCAGGCGTATAGGCGCGGCAGCTATGCACCGCGCCGCGCTCCTTCAGCGACTCGAGGTAAGGCGTGGTCTTGCGCGGGTATCCACAGAGCGAGGTGTGATCCGCTCGAACCGTGTCGAGCACAGCCAAGACCACCGTAGGCCCTTTGGGTGTCGCCGTTGCAGGCTCCGGCGCCTGGTTTTTCAAGGCTTCGTCTAGGTGAAACGGACCGCGGGGGATGACCTCGTAGATGCCGCCGCCCATGTTGCCAAAGACCTCTGGCTCTGCTGCTGCGCCCGGCTGCTCCGTGCCGCCACGGTTACAGGTGCCCCCATCTTGGCATGCGGCCATGCAAAGCAAGACAGCGCTGAGGCGCAAACAAGCATGCAGGTCAAACCAACCCATGACGCAAGCCTAGGGCGAGGCTCTGCGGATCACCAACAATCGGTCGCATAGCCGCTCTCCAATCGGCTCCGGCGCAGCTAAGTCAGCTCGAAGTCTTTGCAGAACAGCAGCGCGGCACTCGAATCATCGTAGCGCGACTTCCGATGCCGGTGCGTCGGAAAGCCGTGCGCACAGCCTCTCGCCGGATCGAACAAGACGCAATCCTCGCAGTTCCATTTGAGCCGAAATCGTTCTCGTTGCTCTCGAAAGCGTTCGTCCTGCTCGACCTTCATGAAGAAGGTTCGATCTTTTTGACGCGGCGCTCGTGGCGGCCGCCTTCGAAGCCGTGGCTCAAGAAGGCCTTGAGGATTGCCCCGGCAAGGCCCGGTCCGACGACCCGCGCGCCGACGCAAAGAAGGTTGGCGTCGTTGTGCTGCCGGCTCATCGACGCGCTGAAGACGTCCCCGCAGAGCGCTGCTCGCACCCCCGCGTGACGATTGGCCGCCATCGACATCCCGATTCCCGTGCCACAAACCAGTAGCCCAAGCCCATCCCCGCGCGCCACGGCGCTTGCGACCCGGTGCGCGTAGTCCGGGTAGTCCGTGGAATCGCTGCTGTTCGTGCCGAGGTCGACGACTTCGTAACCAAGCTCGGAGGCCACGGCCGACAGCTCGCGCTTGAGCTCCAAGCCTGCGTGATCCGAACCGACGATGAGAGTCTTGGCCATGGCTAAGGGGCCTTTAGCACGAGGGCGCAATTGGTACCGCCGAAGCCGAACGAGTTGTTCATCAGGGCGCGAATCGGTCGCTCCTGCGCCTCGTTGGGCACCAAGTTCATCCCGTCTGCCTCCGGGTCGGGCTTGACCAGGTTGATGGTCGGCGGCAAGAGGCCATCGCGCATCGAGAGCGCGCACAGAACCGGCTCGAGCCCACCTGCCGCACCGAGCAAGTGCCCGCTCATGCTCTTGGTGCTCGAAACGGCGAGCCCATCGCTGGCATGCGCACCAAAGACCTTGCGTATCGCTTGAAGCTCCCCGACGTCGCCCTGCGGTGTCGAAGTCCCGTGCGCGTTGATGTAGTCGATGTCGGCCGGATTGAGCTTGGCGTCGGCCAGTGCGAGCTTCATCGCGCGCTGCGCGCCTTCGGCCTCCGGCGCGGGTTGCACCATGTGGTGCGCATCCGACGTCGCGCCGTAGCCGACGATCTCAGCAATGATCTCGGCGCCGCGCGCCATCGCAGCCTCGCGCTCTTCGAGGAGCAGCACGCCGGCGCCCTCGGCGATCACGAAGCCATCCCGATCGGCGTCGAAGGGGCGGCTCGCAAGCTCGGGCTCGTCGTTGCGCCGCGACAGCGCGCGCATCGAGGTGAACCCGGCCACGCCGATTGGCGTCACCGCAGCCTCGGCGCCACCCGCAATGGCAGCGTCGATTTCGCCTCGCTGAATCCAGCGAAACGCATCCCCGATCGCATGCGCGCCCGACGCGCAGGCGCTCGTGTGCGTGTAGCTAGGCCCCTTGAACCCCCAGTCCAGGGTGACCTGGCCGGGCGCAAGATTGGAAATCACCGAGGGGATGAAGTACGGCGATACCCGGCGCGGCCCCTTGTCGAAGAGAGTCTTGCAGGTGTCCTCGAAGACCTCGAGCCCGCAGAAGCCCACGCCGATAAACGTGCCGACCCGCTCCTTGTCTTCATCGCTCGGACTGAAGCCCGAGCTCTTAATCGCCTGTGCGCTTGCCGCAATGGCGAGTTGAATGAATCGCGCGGCTTCACGGAGGCGGCGCTTGGGCATGTACTGGAGCGGATCGAAGTCCGTGCACTCGCCCCCGATCCGCGAAGCGAAGTCGCTCGGGTCAAATCCGGTGATGCGCGCGATGCCACTCCGCCCCTCAGAAACGCTTTTCCAAGTGGTCGCGACATCCGCGCCGCACGGGCTTACGGTGCCCAAGCCTGTGATGACTACTCGCCGCATCAACCCGCCCTGTGAAGGGGGCGCAGTGGACTGCTAGCCCTTGTGCGCCTTGATGTATTCGATCGCGTCGCGGACGGTTTTGATTTTCTCCGTGTCCTCGTCCGGGATCTCGATCTCGAACTGCTCCTCGAGGGCCAACACCACTTCGACGATCGCGAGTGAGTCGGCCTTCAGGTCTTCGATGAAGTCTTGCCCTTCTTGAATGTCGGCCCCGTCGACGTCGAGCTTGTCCGACACAATTTCTTTGACCTTCTCCGCGATGTCCATCTGCTTCCTCCGTCATGCGCGCCCTAGACGTGCATGCCTCCGTTGACCCGGACGACTTGCCCGGTGATATAGCCCGCTTCCTCGCTTGCCAAAAACACAACTGCAGCGGCGACCTCTTCGGGACGACCAATTCGGCCCAACGGCGTCTGATCCACGATACCCTGCCTGGCTGCCGGCGGCAGATCTGCAGTCATATCGGTCTCGATGAAGCCCGGGGCCACGGCGTTCACCGTGATCCCCCGAGAGGCGTATTCTCGAGCGAGCGAGCGCGTGAGGCCCAAGAGAGCCGCCTTCGACGAGGAATAGACCGCCTGGCCGGCGTTGCCGGACTCCGCCACCACGCTCGAAAGGTTGATGATGCGCCCCCAGCGCTTCTTCATCATCGGGAGGATGCAAGCCTTTGCGCAGTACACCGCTCCATTCACATTCGTCGCCCACGTCATCTCGAGGTCCTTCGCAGACACTCTCAACAACAACTGGTCGATCGAGATTCCAGCGTTGTTGACGAGAATGTCGATTCGCCCGTGACGCCTCACGGCCTCTTTGATGCTTCGGTCTACTGAATCGGGGTCAGCAACATCGAAGGCGACGGCCTCAGCTTGCCCGTCGGCCTCTTCGATGAGCCGCACGGTCTCCCGTGCAGCCTCTTCGTTCGAGCGGTAGTTGACGAGGACGAGGGCGCCGGCCTGCGCGAGTGCAATGCTGGTCGCCCGGCCGATGCCTCGTGACCCCCCAGTCACGATGGCGATTTTCCCGGCCAGATCGAACACGAGCTACTCGAGCTCTTCGTTCTTGCCCTTGATCACCTGCCGGCCCTTGTAGAAGCCGCAGGCTGGGCACGCCCGGTGCGGAAGCATCACATCACCGCAGTTGGGGCATGCGCTCACGTTCGGGGCGGTGACTTTGTCGTGATTGGCGCGCCGCTGGTCGCGCTTCATCGGGCTGGTTCTGCGTTTCGGTACTGCCACGGAATCATTCCTCGTTCTTCGTAAGTGCTTCTTTGAGTTTGAGTAGGGGAGCGAAGCGCGAATCGGGCGCCGCATCCCCAAAGACCTCGGCAGGCGGCCGAAGATGATCCGGAATTGCGATTCCCTCGCATGCATCGGAGCAGAGCGGTTTCATGGGCGCTTCGAGCAGCAAATACTCGCGTACCATCGGGTCCAACACGACCTCGGCTCCGCCGAAGTAATCCCGATTGACTTCGTGCAACTGAACGTCGATCTCATCGCTCCCGTGCGGGCGCATGTGCTCCGGACTGAATAGTCCGGTGAGCGGTAGGTCGACGGTGATTGGAACGTCGGCCAGGCAACGCGCACAGGTCGCGGCGAGCTCCGCCTCGACGTGCGCCTGAACGAGCACATCCATGCCCGTTCGCTGCGCATGCACGGTCAGCCGGCCGTCCTGTGCCCCGGCGCTCAGCTCAGTGTCGGCAAGCGCGGACGCCAACCAATCCGTGCCGATGGCAAAGTTCCAATCCTTCCCGGCCTCGTCGAGGTCCTGGATCTTTAGGACGAAGGTAGACATTGAATTCAGCGGGATAGGCGACGACCAAGCGACCCTCCCAGGCCACAATAACGCGCTACTATTCGTTGTGGTCTGGGGACTGTCAAGGAGGGTCGCAATCCACCCGCGCGGCTAGTTAACTCGGCGTAATGTGCCTGCTTTCCGACGCGGTCCTGGCCACGGTCACCGGCGCTGACACCTGGCCCCGTGGGCGATGCGAAGCATCGACTTTACGGGGTGGCGCTGGCGCTGACACTGGCGCTGACACTGTCCCTGCACCCCTGCAGCATCCGCCTGCCCGCCGCCCTCTCGGTCGCCAATCTGCCGGAGCGTGATACATTTCGGCTCCATGGCTGACGATTTTCGACGTTTTTCGGGCACTTCTACTTATCTCACAAGCGAGGCACTCGAATCTGCCGTGAACTGCGCTGTCGTGCTCGAGCGGCCGCTCCTGATTCGAGGCGAGCCGGGCACCGGCAAGACCCTTCTCGCCGACGCGGTCTCCCAATCACTCGGCCTCCCCCTGATTCGTTGGAACATCCGGAGCACGACCCGCGCTCAAGACGGCCTCTACGTGTACGACACGGTGCAGCGTCTCTACGACTCCCGGTTTGGAGACAAGGACGTCAACGACATCAGCCAGTACATCAAGCTCGGCCCGATGGGAGAGTCTTTCGACGCCAAAGAGCGCGTGGTTCTACTGATCGACGAAATCGACAAGGCCGACGTGGAGTTCCCGAACGATCTTCTCAACGAGCTCGATCGGATGCAGTTCCACGTCGACGAAACACAGCAGGACATCGTCGCCGCGCAGCGTCCCATCGTGATCATCACCAGCAACGCCGAGAAGGAGCTGCCCGACGCGTTCCTTCGACGCTGCGTATTTCACTTCATCGATTTCCCAACGCCGGAGCTGATGACTGAGATCGTCCAGGTCCATCACCCCAAAGTCCACGAAAGCCTCGCCGAGCAAGCGCTCAAAACCTTCTACGAAATCCGGAGCATGCGACGGCTCCGCAAGCGTCCGAGCACCAGCGAGCTCGTCGACTGGATCGCGGTTCTTCAGCGCGCCGGCATCGAGAGCGTGAAGCTCGAAGAGAATCTTCCGTTCTTGGGCGCCTTGCTCAAGAAAGAACAAGACCTCGTCGCCTTCGCAGATCAGCTGTCGGGCGGCCGACAATGGAGAAGCTAACATCCTAGTCCCTTTCATGTATGAGCTTCGCGGCCGCGGCGTCCCGGTTGGGACGCAAGAGGTCATCGCGCTCGCTCAAGCACTGAAAGCTGGACTTCACGACAGCTCGCTCGACGGTTTTTACAATGTTGCCCGCTCGGTGATGATTCACAGCGAGGCGCACCTCGATTCATTCGACGAAGCCTTTCTTTCGTTTTTCAAGGGCATCGAGATCGAATCCAAGAAGCTCAAGGACGAGCTTTGGGACTGGCTGCAGCAGGCCAAAGAGAACATGGCCGAGCTCACCGACGAGCAACGCGAGTTCGTCGAAAACCTCGACCTCGACGAGCTTCGCAAGCTCTTCGAAGAGCGTCTCGCTGAGCAGGACGAGCAGCACGACGGCGGGAACAAGTGGATCGGCACCGGAGGCACCTCACCCTTTGGTCACAGCGGCCGCGCGCCCAAAGGCTTCCGAATTGGAGGCACCGGTGGAGGCCGAAGCGCGGTGAAGGTTGCCGATGCGCGTCTCTATCGCCCGTACCGCCAGGACCTCACCCTCGACGTTCGCCAAATGCAGGTCGCGCTCCGTAAGCTCCGTCTCTTTGCGCGCGAAGGTGGCGAGGAAGAGCTGGACCTCGAAGGCACCATCGATGCAACGGCACAGAACGCCGGAGAGCTGGAGGTGGTCACCCGCCCTCCCCGGCGCCACAACACCCGCATCATCTTGATGATGGACGTCGGCGGCTCGATGGACCCCTTCGCCCACCTGTGCTCTCGGCTATTTTCGGCGGCCAAGAAGTCGACCCACTTCAAAGAGCTGCGCACCTATTATTTCCATAACTGCGTCTACGGCCACGTCTACGAAACCGAGCGCTTCGACACACCCATCAAGATTCGTGACCTGCTCCACGAGACGGGGCCGCACTACAAGCTCATCATGGTCGGCGATGCGCTCATGGCGCCCTACGAGCTTCTTGCGGCGGGCGGCTCACTCGACCTCGGCGACGACCGGGGCATCGAAGGCCTGCAGTGGCTCATGATGCTGAGCCAGCACTATCACCGCAGCATATGGCTCAACCCGGAGCCGCAGCGCTACTGGACCGGAAACACCATCGAGTACGTCCGACAGGCGTTCGACATGTTCCCGCTCACCCTGGAAGGGCTCGGCGAAGGCGTCGGCCATTTGCTCAAGGGCGGCAAGGGCCACTGAGGCGCTTGAAATTTCGGGTCCCAGAGCGAAATTTGGGCCCCGGCCGCAGGGTCGCGTACCCTGGGAGCGTGGGGAAGAGATCCATCATCGCGTTCATCGTCTTGTTCGCCAGCTCGGCCGGCATTGCCGCGGCGGAGGAGTCCTCGTACGCCGGCGTGACCCCGGGCTCGGAGACGTCCGAGAACTTGCCGCCCAAGGCGGACGAGATTCCCGAAGGGGCGATCATGCTCACCTGGCCCGGCTTCATGATGTTGGAGGACGGCTCGTCGTTCTTCATCCAAACATCGAAACCAGTGAAGTTCGGTACCAAGAAGTCCGGCGGACGCCTCGAGTTGGTCCTGCACCACACGCAGGTTCATCTCAAAAATAACTTCCTGCCGCTCGAAACTCAGTTCTTCGACACGCCGGTGACTCGGGCGACCGTGCAGCGCAAAGGCAAGAAGGACTTGGTGATGATTTTCGAGATGCGTGAAGACGTCACCCCGAGTATCACTCAGAAGATGGGCAAAGACGGGTTCAACTACGTCTTCGTCAAGTTCAGCCCGTAAAACCGTCGCTTCGCGTCGCCCACGGGCCGAAGGCCCAACGTGAAGCCGATGCCTGGCATCGCCCGCGGGGTTGCGTCCTTGCTTGAAGGGGTCGCATCGAGTAACCGGACGCCATGAGCCTCCGCGCCGTCAAGGGGATGAAAGACATCCTGCCGGACGAGATCTCGAAATGGCACCGCCTCGAGAACGCGTTCCGCACGCGAGTCGAAGGCTATGGTTTCCGGGAAGTGCGCTTCCCCATCTTGGAACCGACCGCCCTGTTCGTACGCTCGATCGGCGAAACGACCGACATCGTGGAAAAAGAGATGTACACGTTCACCGACCGGGGTGAGAAATCGCTCACGCTGCGCCCCGAGGGCACGGCGTCGTCGGTCCGCGCGTACGTGCAGCACAGCGTGCAGGCCCGCGAGCCGGTCACCAAGTGGTACTATATCGGCCCGATGTATCGGCGCGAGCGGCCTGCCAAGGGGCGTTTCCGGCAGTTCTACCAAGCCGGGATCGAAGTCTTCGGCGATCCGGGCCCCTACGTCGATGCCGAAGTGATCGACATGGTCGTCGGTTTCATCGCAAGCCTCGGCATCAGCGACGTCGAAGTGCTGGTCAACTCGATCGGCGGACCGGAGACGCGCGAGAGTTATCGCGACGCGCTGCTCGGATATCTTACGCCGTATCGCGCCGAGCTCTGCCCGGACTGTCAGCGTCGCATGGATGCGAACCCGCTTCGAGTGCTGGACTGCAAGGTGCCGCGCTGCTCTGAGATCGCAGCGGGAGCGCCGTCGATCTTGAAGCACCTTACCGACGAAGACCGGGCCCACTTCGATGGGCTTCAAGAGACCTTGACCATCCTCGGGACACCATACCGCGTAGACGGCTCCCTCGTGAGAGGGCTCGACTACTACAGCCGGACGCTCTTCGAAGTGCTTGGCAAAGGTGAAGGGCTAGGCGCTCAAAACGCGTTGCTCGGAGGGGGCCGATACGATCAAATGGTGAGGAGCTTCGACGGGCCGGACACCCCGGCGATCGGCTTCGCGATGGGACTCGAGCGCTTGCTGATGGCCATGCCCGAAGCGGACACCGAATCGCACGTCGACGTCTTCATCGTGGCCGCACAAGCCAGCGTCCGTGGCCAGGCAACCTTGCTCGGGCGCGAGCTTCGAGACGCCGGGCTTCGCGTGGAGAGCGACCTTCGCGGCGGCTCGCTCAAGAGCCAGCTGCGCCGAGCCGATAAGATCGACGCTCGGATCGCGATGATCCTCGGAGAGTCCGAGGTCGAAGAAGGCGTCGTCCAGCTCAAGGATCTGAAGAACAAGACCCAGGAGCAGGTACCCCGCACCGATGCCGCAGCCCGCGCCAAATCTCTGCTATCCGACTGACCCCGTCACACTAGTGTGCGAGAGAAAAGATCCGCACACTAGGCGCGGTTGAAGAAGATGGGGCTTGACCAGGCCATCTCGCCGTCGGCCTGGGTCACGCGACAGTACACGTACGTGGCATCGACCTCGCCAGCGAACGACGCGGATGGAGACTTCGGCTCGTCCGACGCCACCACACCATCGGGCGTCACCAGCTCGATGCGTTCGATGTCGGTCGTCCCAAGCGCTCGCGCATGGACCTCGACCGACCCATCGATGTCGAGCTCGCTCCCCATCGGGAACCCGGCGACGTGCACGTCGAGCAGAATCTTGGCGCCGCTGGTTGCGTAACATCGGCGATCGCGAATCGCTTCGAGAATCGCCTCCCGCGTGCGGGTTGCGCAGATGACCGCTGTCAGCCCTGTTCGAAACGGGTCGCGCTTTCGGCATTCGCCGTGATGCCAAAGGAGCCCGTGGCTGTCCGAGTTTGCGATGAAACCGAAGCGCAGGCCCGCGTCGAGCAGCGGTTTGGCGAACTGGTCGTTGAGCTCGCCACGGTACCCGAGCGGATGATCGGGGTGCTCGTAGCAGCCGTGGCACGAGCAGATCTCCCAAACTGGTTGCCCTTCGGGGTCGTGTCCGGGAACGTCGGCGCCCGTCCAACCGATGTGGTGCGGCCCTGTAAACGCACCCTGCGCGCTGATCTGCTGGACGATGTCCCGCCCCTCGGAAACGTCGTCGCGAGAGATGATCGGAAATCCAGGGCCCGGAAGGTAAATACACTTGTGTCCCGGCCCCGGAAACGACTTGCCTGTCCATTCGTACGCAACGATCGTGGCAAACTCGCCGGGTTCATCGTGCCGTTCGGTAACGGCCTGCAGGTATGCCCACTCGCCGGGCCCGATTCGTTTGCCGAGAAACGACTCGTGATCGGTGAGCGCCGCGAAGTCGTCGCCGTACCGGTAGCGCGCGCGAAGATAGGCTTCGTCCGCACTCCCCACGCCGTCCGAATGGGCACTGTGCTGCTGGATGTCACCAAACAAGACCTGTGGCCCCGACCATGCCGTCACGTGTGCCGGCGCCGGTTGAAATTCGCCAGCTTCAATTTTCGCGTCGACGAGCTCGGGCGCGCCGCCGGAAGGTCCAGCGAACGATTCGATTCGAATGCCCCTGCGACTGCGCCAGGCAGCCAGCGTCGTTCCGCTCGCGAGGCGAGCCGCGGTCACCCGCCTTCCGCGACACCCCCACTGGGCATCATCGATCCGAACACGGGCGGCGAAGCCATCCGCGTTGAGCCGCTGGCGGTACATCGTATGGGAGCCGCGCCCAAAGAGATCGATCGCGCCATCGTCGCCGACCACGATGGCGGGGAACTCGAAGCCCTGCTCTTCGCCCCCGAGGTCCCGGTCTCGATCGGTCATCGGCCCCGCCGGCTCGAAGACCCTGCCCTCCATGTCGACGAAGCGAACGGCGATCCACTTCGCGATGTCGGGAACCCCCGTGTCTTCCCGAACGTCGTGGTGAAATCCGACCCAGGAGCCGCCGGGTGCAGCGCTGATGCAGGGTGCGGCCGCAATTCCGAATGCCGTCCAGACGACGAACTCGCCACCCGACGGAGGCGCGACCACGACACTCGACCGCGGGCCTTCATGCCGCACCTCGACGCGCCAGCCCTGATGTTCCGCCGCGAGCTCGGCGCATGGGTCGTTGATGGGATGCGAGACACCCGGGGCCCAAGTCATGATTGCAGCGCTATGATCCGTTGAGCCTGCCTCGCCTTGTACCGCGCCGTCGTCCGCCAAGTCGAATCGCAGGACGCATTCTTCGTCGCTCCCTCCCCAGGCGAAGACGTGCAAGAGCGCGCCTCCATCGGCCACTGCCTCCAAGCGCGGGCTTCGCAGGTACCGCTCCGGAGTCTGTTCGATGAGGGGCATGGGATCTCAGTGCGCGTAGCCGAGCGCGCGTAGCTGATCGCGAATCGTGTCGTCCATTTCGGCGTTCTCTCGCTTCAGCTGTGTACCGCCCTTCTGCTCGGCGCTCAACCAGTCCCCGCGGTTGGTCGCTCCGAGGAACTGACCGAGTAACATCCGTGAATAGCGCCGCGCGATGGGAAATGCGGATGCGTCGAGCTGATTCGTCTCCAGGGGGTCCGCCACGAGGTCGAACATGGTCGAAGTCAGGTTGCCGCGGAGGATCAGCTTCCATCGGCTGCTGGTGATCACGCGGCGGTCGTCTTGGAAGTCGCTGAATGCCACCGCCGGTCGGGTCGCCGCGTCGCCGAGCATCAGGCCAACGAGTGCATGCCCTTCATTCCTGGCCATCTCCGAAACGCCCAGAAGCTCGGTCACCGTCGCGGAGATGTCGAGCGTGCTGACCGCGTCGCCGATTTTGGTGCCAGCCGGGAGCCGATTCGGGAGGCGAAACATCAGGGGCACGTGAAGGAGCTCTTGATACACCGAGTGGCCGTGTCCCCAGGAGCCGTGGTCATCGAACTCCTCGCCGTGATCCGAAGTCACGACGATCAGCGTGTCCTCACTGAGTCCCAGCTCGTTCAAGCGCTCCAAGAATGCGCCGAAGAAGTGATCGTGTTTGGTGATCTCACCGTCGTGAAGCGCCTTCAATCTCCGCTTGTCGCTTGCGTCGAAAACGACTTGCGGTGGGTTGCGCTTGGCCTTTTCGAGCAAGTCACCGGTCATCCTCGGCTTGACCTGCCCCGAATACTCGCTCGGGTCGTACTTCCGGAGATACTCCCCGGGCGGGTCGTAGGGCACGTGTGGATCGATCGTCTGAATGTATGCGAAGAACCGTCCGTCCTTGTGCTCGTCGATCCAATTGCCAGCCTTCTCGAAGACGTCCTTGGCCTCGGTGCTCTTCCCCTCGCGGATGTAGTTGCTGTAGTCATCCCAGCCTTGGTCGAATCCAAAACGGTCAGACACATAGCCGTTCGCGATGAAGCTTCCGGTCGCAAACCCTTCACGCTGCAAGTGCTCACTCAAGAGCTCGGCCGAGCTCGGCAGCGCCGCATCACCGGTCTTCTGCTGATGGGTTTGTGGGTGAAGCCCGGTGAGGATCGAAGCCACCGCCGGCTTGGTCCAGTTCTCGGGCGACTGCGCGAGCTCGAAGACCACGCCTTCGGAGGCGAGCTCATCGATGGCTGGCGTTTTCACGCGCGTCTGCGGGTTGAACGGCCGGAGCTTGTCGGCGCGAAGAGTGTCGATGACGAGCACGATCACGTTCTTCGCAGGCGCCAGGCTTCTTTCCTGCCGTTGGGGCACCACGATTCGCGGCGAGCTCCAAGCCAGACGCCCCGATCCCCGGCCTTTGGCGCGAAGGTCGATCCTCATCGTCTCGCCTGCGAAGCGGCCCAAGTCGACCTTGTGGTCGGTCCATGCACCCGAAGCCGTCCCGGTCAGGACTTCGATCGTCGGCTGCCCGTCGGCCGTCACCTCAATCGCGAAAGGCGCGTCGCCTTCGCCTTCGACACCGACTCCAAAGCCGAGCCAGCCGTCTGCTTGAACGGCGACGTGATAGCGCAG
>JAOTXX010000001.1 GCA_029862185.1 Myxococcales bacterium | reverse complement strand
GATGGGCGGTCGATCGTGGCTGGGGCTCAGTGGAAGACCTCGAGCGGATCGAAGAGCACGGATCGATGCGGGGAGCTGAACCGAAGCATGTCTCTGCGAGGGCGCGCAGCAGACAGCGAGATGAGATGGGCACCCTCGGCTCGGGAAATCACTATCTCGAAGTGCAGCGCGTAGCTGAGGTCTTCGCCCCTGACGTGGCCTCCGAGCTATCCATTGCCGAGGACGATGTGGTCGTCAGCATTCATTGCGGCTCGAGAGGCCTCGGTCACCAGATCGGCACCGAGTACCTTCGCGAGATGGCCATCGCCGCGGCGGATCACGGCATCGACCTTCCCGATCGCGAGCTCGCCTGTGCGCCGCTGCGTTCCGAGGTGGGCCGTCGATATCTCGGCGCCATGCGCGCGGGGATCAACTGCGCGCTCGCCAACCGCCAGATCATCACGCACCTCACGCGCGCGGTCTTCAGCGACGTATTGCCAGAGGCCGAGCTTCCCCTTCTCTACGATGTCTCCCACAACACCTGCAAAGAGGAAGAGCACGTCGTCGATGGTGTACGGAGGCGACTGTTCATTCATCGAAAGGGAGCCACGCGCGCATTCGGGCCCGGGCACCCCGAGCTACCAGACCAGCTTCGCGGCATCGGTCAACCCGTGCTGATCGGAGGCAGCATGGGGACCGAGTCATGGGTCCTCGTCGGTACGTCAAAGGGCATGGCGCTCTCTTTTGGGTCGGCCTGCCATGGCGCGGGGCGGCGGATGAGCCGGCACCGCGCGAAAAAACAATGGCGTGGCAGCAAGCTGATCAAGAATCTCGAGCACCGCGGTATCCTCGTTCGCTCAGTCAGCATGCGCGGCGTCGCAGAGGAAGCGCCGGGCGCCTACAAGGACGTTCGCGCCGTGGTGGACTCAGCGGATCGAGCCGGGCTTGCCCGCAAGGTCGCACGTCTCGAGCCCATGGTGTGCATCAAGGGTTAGCGGCGGCTTAAGATTCTGACTCGCGTTGCTGCTCGCGCGAGACCAGTTGAGCAAGGTCGGTGAGCTCCTGAGCCATCCACTCTACCATGTCGTCGAACGCGATGATCCCCTGCAGACGATTCTCGGCGTCCACCACTGGTATTCGTCGCACCCCTCGCGCGCGCATCTTCTTTCGCACGTCGAACGCGTCTTCGGTGTCGCGTGCTGTCGTCAGGCCGTCGCTCATGACTTGACTCACCGGCATGGTCTGGAGATCACCAGAAGCCTCGGCCAAACCTTTCACGACCAGGTCCCGGTCCGTGACCAACGCGATTGGAACCCTGTCTCTGCCGCGCTCCTCCACCACCACGAGGCAACCCACGTGATACCTCTTCATCAAACGAGCCGCTTCCAAGACGTTCTCGTCTGCGCGGATGATGTAGACGGTTCGGTTGCAAAGCTCGCCAGCGGTCATGATCGATTCGGGGAGCTTGCCGGGCCTGGACTTCGGATGCAAGATGGACCTCGATCGACCTCACGAGGGCGGTGTGCCGCGAAAGGCACGTTCGCCCAACTTCGAATGAAAACCGCATACACCACGACACTCTGCAACGGCGACGGATATCTGCCCGGCGTCGAAGCACTGGGGAAATCTCTCGAGGCCCACGGCACCAAGGTCCCGCGCATCGTTTTGGTGACGGCTGATGTGGGTGCCGATGCCCGCAACCGTCTAACCGAACAGGGCTGGCAGGTTCGTGAGGTCGAGCCGCTCGAGAACCCCCAACCGGACAGCGCGCAACTCTTCGAACGCTTTCGAAACGTGTACACGAAACTTCGGGCCTGGGAGCTCGTCGATCTCGACAAGGTCGTTCTGCTCGATGCCGACCTGATTACGCTCCAAAACATCGACGAGCTGTTCGAGCGGCCTTCCATTGCCGCCGCACCCGATTTCTTTCTCCCTGATCGATTCAACAGCGGCCTGATGGTCATCGAGCCATCGTCCGAAACCTTCGAGCGAATGCTAGAGGCCCTTTGGAAGACCCCGAGTTACGACGGGGGCGACCAGGGGTTTTTGAACGTGTTCCACTCGAACTGGTATGCGATGGACGTCGCGCATCGCCTGCCAGCCGGCTACAACCTGCAGAACTTCATTTTTCAGTTTCTCCATGGCCACCCAAGCTTGAAGGAGACACTCCTGCGCGAAGCCAAAGTCATCCACTACTCGGTGCAAAAGCCCTGGCTCACCAAACCTGCCCTCACGGGCGGGTCGGAGGCCTGGTGGAATGCGTACTTCGGCGCGCATCCCGAGAAGGCAAGCGAGTGGAGGCGCCGGTGGCATGCGATGGAGGACTGGACCTTCGACCACGCGGTGGCCGCCATCATCAAGTAATGAGCAGCAGCAAAGTCCTTCAACGTGAGCTCCCATGGTGGAAGCGCACGACCGTCTATCAAATCTACCCGCGCTCTTTCTCGGACCAAACGGGTGATGGAATCGGCGACCTGCCGGGAATCATCGAGCGGCTCGACTATGTACAGTGGCTCGGCCTGGAAACGATCTGGTTGTCCCCCTTCTTTTCGAGCCCGCAGGCGGACTTCGGTTACGACATCAGCGACCACTTCGGCATCGCGCCCGAGTATGGATCCCTGGAGGATTGCCGTCGCTTGATCGACGAGATTCACGCTCGCGGGATGAAAGTGGTTCTCGACATGGTCTTGAACCACACCTCGGACCAGCACCCCTGGTTTCTCGAATCCAGAAGCTCACGCGACAACCCGCATCGGGACTTCTACCTTTGGCGCGACGGACGCAAACCCTATGGTGCAGCACCTCCCAACAATTGGCGCTCCATGCTTGGGGGCTCGGGCTGGCACTACGACGCCGAGACGGATCAGTGGTACTGGGCCAGCTTCCTGCCGTTTCAGCCGGACTTGAACTACCGAAATCCGAAGGTGAAACGCGCGATGCTAAATATGGTCAGGCACTGGCTGGGTGAAGGCGCGGACGGCCTGCGGCTCGACATCTTCAACGCGATTTACAAAGACGCCGCGTTCTCGGACAACCCTCGATCGCTGCGCGCGATCCCGTCTGAAGACAATCCCGGTGGTTTTTTTCAGCGAGCGCTGCACACCCAGAACCACCCCGATACCTTTGCGTTTGCGCGCGAGCTGCGCGCCGTGGTCGACGAGTTCGACCATCCCTCTCGCTTCATCGTCGGCGAGGTGTTCGGCTCGGCCGATCTTCTGCGAGAGTATTGCGGTCCATCGGGAGAGGGTCTGAACCTCGTTTTCTTGTTCAAGAGCCTTCGTACCCCGTTCCAGGCTCGTGCGTTTCGGGACCTCGTCGCCGAATTCGAATCGGCATTTCCCGAGCCCTTTCATCCCACCTACGTCTTCGGCAACCACGATCGGCCACGCCATATGGAGCGGCTCGGCAACGACTTGGATCGGGCCCGCTTGCTGGCGGCGTTTCAGATGACGGTTCGTGGCGTGCCGTTCGTCTACTACGGCGACGAGCTCGGTCTTTCGCATCACCCGATGCCGCGCGACGAAGCCCGCGACCCACTTTCGAAACGCTTTGGTTTCATTCCGAAAGTCCTGCTGCCGGCTTTGCGGAAACGAGGGATCCTCACCAATCGAGACCAATGCCGAAGCCCGATGCCCTGGCACGGCGGACCGCATGCGGGATTCGCGCCACCCGACTCCGCCGAACCCTGGCTGCCCTTGCATCCGCAAAGCGCTGTCATGAATGTGGCCGCGCAGCGAGAGGACCCGGCCTCGGTCTTGGCATCGTATCGGCGGATGCTTCGGCTGCGCAGCAGTAGCCTCGCACTCTCGGCCGGCGAGCTCACGCTCGTCGATCCACCTGCGGATCCAAACAAGGTGCTTGCGTATCGGCGGGTCTACGAGGACGCCGATCGGCACGAAGGCGCCGACATATTTCTCAACTTCTCGAAGGCGGAGGTGCCGATCGACCTCCGACATCTCGCTCGCGGTGCCGACGCCCTCCTCTACTCGAACCTGCACGATACCCCGGTGGAAGCCAGCGGGCGGCACGTCTTGCGTCCGTGGGAAGGCGCCGTGGTACTGCGGGATCAACCCGCATGAGCGCGCGCCGACCGCCGTCCACGGCATCGCGCCTGCTGTCCGCCGCGGCCCTGGCAGCCTGTTGCGGTACTTCGATTGCGGCGGCGCAGGCTTCCGATTCTGTGCTCGAGCGGTTCGTTGGGAGGTATACCTACGCGGGCGGCGAGGCGGAGATCAAAGCACTGGACCGAGCCATCGACGAGGTCGTCGGCCAGATGAATTTCTTCATCCGGGGCATCGCACGTCGCCGCCTGCGCGCGCCCAACCTCCCGTCGAAGGAGGTCAGCGTGTTCGTCGAGAAGGGGCAGATTCGCATCGATCGGCCCGGCCAACCGGAGGTGTCCGCACCCGCAGACGGCCGACCCATCACCTGGCGCCACCCCACCGATGGCGACGTGTTCCAAGTCAGTCACGGCATCGACGACGAGGGCGTGCTCTACCAGCGCTTCGAGGGCGAACGCAGCGTCTCGCGCAATCGGTTCGTCCTCAGCAAAGACCAAAAACGCCTGACGATTCACACGGTCATCACCGCCGATCGGCTTCCGGCGGCGCTGCGATTCAAGATGACCTATGGACGGGCGACCGTTCCCGACTCCTAGCGGTTGCGGGACCGCCGGATGTCACGTGGCGGCCCGACCGAACACAGGCCACTGTCTGCAGCTCGAGGAAGCGAAATCGGCAGATAGCGTTGGCCCCCACGTGCTTTGACTAGCTGCCTTGACCCCACCGATCCGCATGTTAAACAGCCCCGGGCCTTTCGTCGGGC
The DNA here is from genome assembly GCA_029862185.1 of Myxococcales bacterium. Classification (GTDB taxonomy): domain Bacteria; phylum Myxococcota_A; class Polyangia; order Polyangiales; family Houyiibacteriaceae; genus SG8-38. The sequence goes on along the minus strand of JAOTXX010000001.1, from coordinate 145,122 downwards.
TGTTAGCTCAGTTGGTAGAGCAGCGGACTTTTAATCCGACGGTCCAGGGTTCGAATCCCTGACGGCCCACCCTAGAGGCGCAAGCCTCTCTTGCTTATTGTCCCCATCGTCTAGTGGCCCAGGACCCCGGCCTTTCACGCCGGTAACCGGAGTTCAAACCTCCGTGGGGACGCCGGCCCCGAGATCAGAAATGGTCTCGGGGCCTTAAAGAGCGGGCTCTTTCTTTTCGGGGCGTCACGACGGGAGTTCGGCGCGCTTATCGGTCAGTCAGGGCACTCCGTTCCGTGACAATCCAGCTTTCCGCTCAACCCGGGTGAAGTCGTCACCCGCCCGCGCCGACCTAGTTGCTCACGTCCTTCCTCGAGTCTTTGGCGCGGATGCACTCTGGGGTGCCGTCATCGACGCATCGATAGACTCCATCACGCCGGCCTTTGCTGCTCTCGAGATAGATCCATATTTTGTCGCTGTCCTCGGTCATTTCGGGAACGAGGGGGATGACGCGGTTCGTCGAGGCGCAGCCTCCGACCAGCAAAGGGGCCATCAAGAACGCCGCGATACAAACACTGACTACTCCAAATTTCATTTCTCTGTATTCTTTCCCGGACCGCAAGTTCGCCGTCAATCGGCACTGCGTATTCCTACCCGTACCGCCTTCCATTCGTGGAAGCAGAGGAACTCCCCCCACAAGAAACGGGAACATCCCGACGTCCAGACGGTACGAGCGCGCACCATATCGGAACACCGATCGGATTGACAGCGACAATCGGGATCCGGCAATGAACGGCCGAACGCGGTCAGACGAAGATGTGCCAGCAGCCCTGGTCGGCAGGGTCACAACGCCCACGCAGGACCGTGACATTCACTTGGGTCCAAGTGAATGGTGCTACGTGGTCACGTACGCTGTGGTCTTCGTTCTGCTTGGCTCTCGTTGGTTCAGCAAGGTGCGATCGGAAGGGGCACCGTCCTATGCAGCCATCCTCCGAAGCCCCTCCCAATCCGTGAGGAACCCCACCACTTGGTTCCAACTCGGAGTGAGTAGGGACGCCACGATCGAGCCCGCTCCTAACAGAGCGGGCTCTTTCTTTCGAAGTCGCCTCCCTAGCCCCCTCCCGCTGCTCAATCCCGCCACTTGGTCTTCGAGCCCGCCCCCACCAGGCCGAGATCGAGCAGCACGGTGACGACGACGAGGACGAGATACATGCCGTCCACCGAGCCGTTGCTGTTGATGGCAAAGGCATAGGAGAGCGTCGTCAGCGGCATGAAGAAGAACCCGAGCAGCGGCCAGATAGTCGTCTCGTATGCAGTCCCGATGTAGTCGCTGAAGATGACGACCAAGACGATGGCGAAACGCGGCGTGCCTAGTGCCAAGCAACCGACGAGAAATGGCATCGGGCGAGGATATCACAGCGGCGTCCCGCGGATGTCGAGGAGGGTTCTCTCTGCCCGTTTGAGCAGACTGTGCCAACGGCGCCACAGGGATCGTGCCTCACGGTCACACACGCAGCCCGGTCGGTCGCTGATCGACCGCGAAATTGAACGGCACGTGTCTTGCTTACCACTCAGGCCATGCCCAGAGCTCATCCCCCAAGCCACTCGACCCTAATGGTCATACGAGAGCGGCTCTTGCTGTGGATGTGGAAGCACGGCTGGGTCTCACGGCCGCTCTGAGCCACCCAGCCCAACGGTCGTGATACCGTCCGACGCTCACCGGAGGAGCGGATGCGCGCGGCGGCTCAGCGCTGCTGCTCCTGCATCTTCTTCATCCACTCTTCGCGCATCTTCTCAGCTTCTTCTTTCGTGCTTGGCATCTTCATGCTCGGCATGCCCCCCGGCATATCGGGCACCTCGGTCACCTGGTAGCCGGGCGGAACCGCGAACTTCCCGGCGGCGACTTTCTTTTCTTGCATCCGGGTCACTTCCAAACCGCTTTGCTGGCCTCCCTTGTCCTTGGACAGCATCTTCATGACGAACCCGGGCTTGAAGCCGTACTCCTTCTCCACAATTTGGGTCCATCCACTCGACGGGCTCTTCCCGCCATCGCCGCCAAACGAAAAGATCGTCTGCCAGAGCCTCGCCGGGTACCGATCGCTCAGCCACAGGTCGGCCGTGCTCCCTTCGTCCTTGTCGATCACGCGGAGGTGACGGGTGCTCTGCCCAGCAACCGTGTCCGTCCCGAGCTTCTTGACCTCGACGTTCGGTTTCTTGCTCTTCTGCTTCTCCGATTGGCTCTGGGCGACCTTCGTGATCGTGTCCTTTGGAATCTTGGTGGCCTGCTTTCGGTCGTGGTCGAGCGCGTAGTCGTACTGGCCCTTGGCGGGTTTGATATACGATGCACGATTTGCCTGCCCCTTGGCGCTCTTCGCCGAGGTGTCCATGCGCACGTCTCCATTCTTGGCGACGTAGACTTGAAATTGAATGGACCCAGCGGATGCATCGCCGATCGACTTCGCTTCGATTTCACCTTCGAACGCCAGCGCAGGAGCCGCAGTAGCCAAGACCAGAACACCCATCAACCAGCGCATCCAACCCTCCGTGGCTCTTCCCCTTGTGGACGACGGGAAAGGCCGATGATCTCGCAAAACGGCGAGTTTTGCATTCGAAAAATGACATTCGTGGCGACCGGAGCGTGATCGCCAATCTCATCGATCTCGCAAAGGGAGATTGCGACGGCTCCTTCCTCGGGCGTAGCATGGCCGCCGTGAAGAAGATCATCCGGAGAATTGCGTGGGCCCTCGTTGCGCTCGTCGCTCTCGTCGTCGTTGGCGGCGGCCTCGCATGGCTGCGGCTTCATCCGTCACCGCCTGGGCTTCAGGTCTGGACCAACGGGCGAATCCTCACGATGGACGCCGAGGGCACGCAGTCGACGGCGCTCGTGATTGAAGACGACCGAATCGTCGCGGTCGGCAGCGATGGTGACGTGCAGAGCTGGCTGCCAAACGCGGACGTCGTGCTCGATCTCGACGGGCGCACGGTCGTCCCTGGGTTCATCGAAGCGCATGGCCATTTCCCAGGAGCCGGGCTCGTCGCGGTTGCGGCGGACTTGAACAGTCCTCCCATCGGCACCGTAAGGACGATCCCAGAGGCGCTCGATGCGCTCAAAGAGACGAACGCGGACCAGCCAGGAGACGGTTGGCTCATCGGTTTTGGCTATGACGACACGATGCTCGAGGAGCAGCGGCACTTCACGCGCGAGGATCTCGACGGCGTGTCTACGACCCGACCGATCCTCGCCATGCACATATCGGCGCACATGGCCGTCGTGAACTCCCTGGCCCTCGAACGCTTCGGCATCACCGCGGAAACGCCGGACCCGCCTGGCGGGGAAATCCGCAAAGACCAAGAAACCGGGAAGCCCACCGGCCTGCTCCTCGAGACCGCCTCACGCCCCCTTCAGCTGGAGGCGCTCAACATGCCGCCGCTCCAGCAGATCGCCGTGGTCCGTTCGGCTTCGGCTCTCTACGCCGCGCAAGGGTTCACGACCGTCCAGAACGGTCTCGCGACCCTCGTGCAAATCAAAGGAATGAGCAGCGGCTCAAAGCTCGGTCTGATCCCGCAGCGATTGGTGATTTGGCCGAAGGACGAGCTCGGCCTGGAGGTGGCGGAAGGGACACTGGACCTCGGGCAGTACGCGAGCGAGCGCGTGTACATCGGCGCCGTGAAGTTCGTGGGTGACGGATCGATTCAGGGATACACCGGCTTCCTCAGCGAGCCCTACTACCGACCTGGCGAGCACCAAGCGGACTACCGCGGCTATCCGAACATCGATGGCGAGGAGCTGAACGCGCAAGTCAAAGCGATTCATTGCTCGGGCCGGCAGGTCGCGGTGCACGGCAACGGGGATGCGGCGATCGATCGGTTTCTCGATGCATGGGAAGCGGCGCTGGGAGCCTGTCCCGCACAAGACGCTCGACCAATTCTGGTACACGCGCAGATGGCACGCCCCGACCAACTCGAACGGATGAAGAAACTCGGCGCGACCCCGAGCTTCTTCAGCGCGCACGTCTACTACTGGGGTGACCGGCACCGCGACATCTTCCTCGGGCCCGAACGCGCCGCGCGAATCAGCCCGGCAGCAAGCGCGGCTGCCCTCGGGATACCATTCACGACCCATCTCGATACGCCGATCGTCCCGATCGACTCGATGCTGCAGCTTTGGACACCTGTTGCGCGTGAGACCTCGAACGGCGAGGTCCTGGGCCCCGACGAACGCATCTCCGTCGAACAGGCCCTTCGTGCGATGACATCCGACGCGGCCTGGCAACTGCGGATCGAAGAACAGCTCGGTACGATTGAACCCGGCAAGCTCGCTGACCTCGTGATCCTATCGAAGAATCCTCTCGACGAAGGAGATCTCCGTGATATCGAGATCGACCAAACGCTCGTGGGTGGCGTGACCATCTACGAGAAGCCTCGCTGAGGGTCGCCCGGCCCGAGCCCAATGACCGATCCCCCCCAGACCCGACTTCGAGCCGGTTCCATCGGACGCATGCTGCGCTTTGGCGTGGTCGGGCTCAGCGGCGTCCTCGTGAACCAGGGCCTTTTGATGCTGCTGCACGGCACGTTCGGGGCTCCGCTGCTGCTGTCGAGCATCATCGCCATCGAGGTTTCGATTCTCACGAACTTCCTACTGAACCATACTTGGACTTGGCGCCTGCCGCTGCGCGAGCGTGGATTGATTCGCCGGGTCGTTCAGTACCACGCAGCCGCCGTCATGGCGGCGTTTGCTGGCAACGTGATCATCTTGATGAGCGCCGTCGAGCTCTTCGGCGTCGACTATCGAATCGCAAACCTCGTGGGCATCGCCGTCGGAACGGTGATCAACTTCACGGCCGGAGAGGTTTGGATCTTTCGCTCGCGGTGAGCGATACGCTCGGTTCACAAGCGCTCGTACTCGTCGAGCAACTCGTTGAGGAGCGTGTCCGTCCAATGCTCGGCCTGCGGGCTGCGGAGCAGCGTCGTGAACGCCGGCCAGGTCGCTTCGGCCAAGGCGTCGAGCGGCGGGCGCACCTCGATTCCATCGAGATCGAGGGCCTCACCGAGATTCATGCCTGCGGAGTATCCCAGCGCGCGATCGATCCATGCATGGACGTCTGCTCGCATTTTGGGCATGTCCGCGACGTGTCGCGCGCTGAGCTCCACGACAAGTCCGATGTCGCCGCACAGCTCGTCGTCTGCGGCTCCCACGAGAAACGCGGGGGATTTCGAAAGCACGAAGTTTACGAGGTTGACGCGGAACTCGATCGAGGCGGGGTCGTCGAGCTTGGCGATGGTGAACTCGGCCGCGCGCTCCAGGATCTGCTCCGATCGGTCGGCGAGAAACGACTTGATCTCGGGTTCGATCCGCCGCTCCAAGTCCTCGATCAGCTTCTCGGCAAAGGCGCCCGCACTACCCAGAACTCCGAGGGGCCCCATCGGCGAAACCTTCACCATCAAGCGCGGCAGCAAGGTGGAAAAGTCCTTCAGCGCGCGATACAGAGCGTCGTTGAGCACGGCCTCGGCGGCCTCCCCGCGAAACATGGCCCGAACCCAATCGGGATGAACCAGACCAGGTCGAGCGATCGCTTCCTGGAGCTTGGCTTGCGCGTCTTGGGGCAAGAAACGTTCGAGCGGACGCTCGTCCTCTCTGAGCTCTTGAATGACCGCGGGGGCGACGGCCGCGACGATGGGGCGCGAGAGCTCTGTGACGAGGTCCGCGTTCATGAGCTCATCGGCCGCAGCCTTCGCGGACTTGGCGTCGATCAAGTCATCAACCGGCGTGAGCAGAAGGTAATCCCAGGTGGCCTCCAACAGCTGGCGCCACTCCTCTTTGGGTTGCTGCCCTTCGGTCAGCCGCCCGCGAAGCCATTGCTTCAGCGCAACGCGCTTGTCCTGTTCGGCGCCCATCCGACCGACCCTAGCCTGGGCCACAGGGAGAACAAGCCAAGCGCGTAAGGCCCGTGAAAAAGTCGGCCGGCAAACGTGACCCTTGATGTAGGCTGCGGCACGATGAGGACACGATGGACGAGTTGAGCTATCGCTCTGCCTCGGAGTGTCTGGCGGCGCTCAGAATGCGAGAGGTGAGCTCTTTGGAGCTCGTCGACGCTTGCATCGCACGCATCGAGGCCTTGGACCCAGAGCTGAACGCGGTGGTTGCAACGGATTATGCCCGTGCCCGGGAGACGGCGCGCGCAGCTGACGCCGCGCGCGCGAATGGAGACGCGTTGGGCGTGTTGCACGGCCTTCCGATGACGATCAAGGACTCGTTGGAAACCGCAGGTCTGGTCACGACCTCGGGCGCGCCCGAGCTTCGCCACCACCTGCCTGAGGAAGATGCGGTTGCGGTTCACCGCGCCGTCGACGCGGGCGCGATCGTTCTCGGGAAAACCAACCTGCCTATCTACGCGGGCGACTGGCAGACCTACAACGCGGTCTACGGACGCACCAACAACCCCTGGGACGTCACACGTACGGTAGGCGGCTCATCGGGTGGCGCGGCCGCATCGGTCGCCGCGGGCTTCGTGCCCTTGGAGATCGGCAGCGACATCGGCGGCTCGATTCGAACTCCTGCCCACTACTGCGGGGTGTACGGGCACAAGCCTTCGCACGGGGTCGTTCCGGGGCGCGGGCACATTCCTGGGCCGCCGGGAACCAAGAGCGAGCCGGATCTCGCGGTGGTCGGACCCCTCGCGCGAACGGCAGGCGACTTGCAGCTCGCGCTCGATGTCATCGCCGGCCCCGACATGCTCATGCGAGATGGATGGTCGCTGAACCTACCGGCGTCGCGGGCAGACCGTCTCAGCGAATTTCGGGTCGGGTACTGGCTCGACGACCCGCTCTGCCCCATCGACGCCAGCGTTCGGGACGAGCTCGAAGCGACGATCGAGGCGCTTCGGCCGCACGTCAAGCTCGTGGACATCGGCGCGCCGCTTCAACTGGACCGAATCGTGCCGATGTACGTTCGTTTGCTGATGGGGGTCATCGGGGGGGATATGCCGATGCCGCTTCGGACGATGGCGCGCATCTTGTTGCCCTACTACGCGCTCGCCGACCGCGTGGGGATCCCGACCGACCTCGTCACCAAGAATGCCGTACGTGGCATGCTGCAGTCGCACACCGATTGGAACCGTGCGAACGAAGGGCGCACGAAATTGCGCTGGCAATGCCAAGAGCTCTTCAAAGACATCGATGTGCTGCTCACCCCGATCGTCCCGGTGACGGCCTTTCCCCATCAGACCGGAGGCAATCATCTGTCGAGAAGGCTGACGGTCAACGGAGAAAAGCGGCCGTACATGGATCACGTCTGCTGGGTGGCACTCGCCAGCGCCGCATTCTTGCCGGCAACCAGCGCTCCCGTTGGCGTCACGCCCGACGGGCTCCCGGTCAACGTTCAAATCGTGGGTCCTTTTTTGGGGGACAGGACAACGATCCGTTTTGCAGAGCTTCTCGCCGAAGTGCGAGGCGGATTCGAGCCCCCACCCACGCTTCCTGCTGGCACTGGCACTGTGGCTGCCCTATGACACCCGGATGACGAATCTCCCCCGCCCCCGCGACCGCTCCCGTGACTTCGACATCGTTCTGTGGGGCGCCACCGGCTTCACCGGGCGCCTCGTGGCTGACTACCTCGTTCGCAACTACCTGGGCGGCGACACCGGGCTGCGCCTCGCGCTGGCGGGTCGCAACAAAGAGAAGCTCGAAGGCATCGCCAAGGAGATTGGGGCCCCGCAGCTTCCGATTTTGGTCGGCGACAGCTTTGACACCCCATCGCTCGATGCCATCACTTCGAAAACCGAGGTCCTGATCAGCACGGTGGGGCCTTACGCGAAGTACGGCGCTGAGATTGTCGCGTCGTGCGTACACAACGGCACCGACTACTGCGACCTGACGGGCGAAACCCATTTCGTGCGCGCGATGATCGACGCTCACCACGAGGAAGCGCGGAAGACGGGCGCACGGATCGTGCACTGTTGCGGCTACGATTCGATTCCATCAGACCTCGGAACCCTCATGGTGCAGGAGGCCTTCAAAGCGAGGCACGGCAAGTACGCGACCCAGGTCAAGATGGCGGCGGTCGACATGAGGGGCGCGTTCAGCGGCGGCACGATCGCCAGCATGATGAACATCGTCGACGAGATAAAGGAGAACCCGAGCCTACGAAAAGTGCTCGGCAATCCCTATGCGCTCAATCCCAAGGGCATGCGCGGCCCTGACAAAGGCGATCAGGCGGGCGCACGCTTCGATAAGGACTTCAATATGTGGACGGGGCCGTTCATCATGGCGGCCATCAACACGCGAATCGTTCGGCGAAGCCACGCGCTGATGGGTCAGCCATGGGGACAGGATTTCCGCTACTCCGAGGTCATGGGGACCGGCAAGGGTGCGAAGGGGCTTTCGGCCGCGGTTTCGGTCGCAGGCGGCATGGTGGCGTTCATGGCATCGCTCGCCATCCCGCTCACGCGACCGTTCGTCGAGAAGCGCCTGCCTTCCCCCGGCGAAGGACCAGACGCCGAGGCTCGTGCGAAGGGCCGGTTCAAGACCGAGTTCGTGGCGCTTGGCGACGGTCAGTCGCTGCGCGGCACGGTAGCCGACAAGCGCGATCCCGGATACGGCTCGACCGCGGTCATGCTCTCGGAGGCAGCGCTCTGCCTCGCACTGCAGGGCCAGGAGCTCGAGGCAGAAGGTGGCATCCTGACGCCCGCTGCGACCATGGGCATGCGACTCGTCGAGCGTCTGCGTGCAGCCGGCCTGACCTTGGAGGTCCAGGGCTAGGCATGAGCCCCTTCACGGTTGCGCGTGCCCCCGGAAAGGACGTATGACTCCTGCCCTGGGAGCCAACACGATGCGAAAACTAGGCATAGCGCTTGCGGTCTTGGTGGCCCTGCTTTTCGCAGGCACGCTCTACTATTTCATGCCTCGAGCGACCAAGGTCCTGATAACGGGAACCGAGGTCAAGCGAATGGACACCAAGGACCCTGCGACCGGCGACCACCGGAGCCGCGACGTTCGTTTCATCTACGCGAAGGATCAGGACACGCAGAAGGCACGCGTCTTTCGCAACGAGGACAACGGCTGGTACCTCAAATGGGACGCGGGCGACATCGCCGCGGAGGCCTCGAAGCTGGCGAAAAACGATGTCGATGAGACCGCACTGGTCACCTACTACGGCGTACGCATCGCGATTTTCGACTCGTACCCCAACGTCCTGTCGTTAAAGGAAGTCGAGCCGGACTACGTCTACGTCCCGTGGTTCAACATGGTCGTCTTGGTGTTGCTGCTCATCGGCTTCATCTGGGCGGGCGTGAAGGTACGACGCATGTTCGCCGGGGCCAAAGCCAAGCTCAGCAAGCGGCCCGAGGGCTCATAGGTCGAAGCGCTCGCAGTAGCCCGCCAGGCGCTCTCGGATCTCGTCGGCACGGAGCCCGAAGCCCTCGGGGCTGTGAATGTGCACGTCCCGAACCTTTCGATGCTCGGCGTCGACCATCGCAGCCATCGCCGCGCGCGCCGGCTCGCTCAACTCCATCCCGAGGTCTCGATATGCCCGCGCCATCGTCCCGATTGGGTCGCGACGCACGTCCACGTGACGCATGTGGGCCACCCTTCCCGGAGCTAGTGCGTCGACCTTGTGGAGCGCGGTTTCCAGCGAAGCCGGAAGGTAGCTGCGGAGGAGCTCCGGCCCAAGCGCGTGCGGGTCGACGTCGTCGCTGAAGAGGGCGCGGGTATAAGCATAAAGGCTGCAGAGCGAGCTCATCGTCGTCGCCGGGTCGCGATGGGTGAACACGAATCGTGCGCCCGGAAAAAGCTCGAGAATCGTGTCGACGAACACGGAATGGGTCGGATCTTTCAGCGCGAACCGGCTGCCGTGCGGCCGGTAGTGCTGGACCAGCTGGAGCTGCTGTCGATATTGGCCGTACGCGATGCGAGGGTCTTGCGCGCGAAGCCATTCGATGTAGCCCGGGGCACGATACTGTACGTTGTACTGCAGCGTCCGGAACACATTCGTGAAGAGCGCGACGCATTCTTCGGGCTCACGCGCGCCCATCGGATGGATGGCCTCGTAGTTGGGCGAGATGCTCTCGAGCTGCTCGAGCAGGTGGGCGAGCTGCTCCGGGCGATCGTCCTTTCCGCGCGTCGGAGGCACCGGGTACATGCTTTCCCAATAGGGCATCGTCCGCGTATCCGGGTCTTGGGCGAGCAAGCGGTGAACGAACGTGGTCCCGGTCCGCATCCAGCCGATGAGAAAGATCGGCGCGGGGATTTCGGTGTCCAGAATCTCTGGCGTGTCGCGAAGGGCTTGTTCGATTCTCAGGTGCTGGCTTGCCATCCGCAGGCAGTCCATTTGCGCAGCGATCCGGCCCGAGAAGCTTAGCGCCGCATCTTGTTGCACGGAGCGAAGGAGCGCGTCGAGCGCGGCCACCGTCTCGGGCCGCGGGTCCCCGACTCCCGGGTTCTTTCGCTGGGCCTTCTCGAACCAGGCCTCGGCCGAAGGCTTGCCGAAGCTCGGCAGGACTCGCCCCACGCGGTTCACCGCACGATACCAGAACGGCTGCGCAGCACGCGCCGTGGTGAACTGCTCCGCGCGGAGGGGCTTTTGGCGGTCGGCTCCCATGCGTAGGAGATCTAGCACGTCAGCCAAGCTGGACGCTGGCACGGAGGGTGTCGCCGAGGCCGTCCTTGAGGTACAAGCGGAGCTATGCCCGGCTTCAAGCTCGCCGCTCTCTGGTTGCTCGCGATCCTGATGATCGCAGTTGGCATCCTTCACTTCGTCCAGCCCAAGCCCTTCGTCCGAATCGTCCCGAAGTTCCTGCCGGCGCCTCTTGCGCTGGTCTACATCAGTGGCTTCTTCGAAATCCTCGGTGGCATCGGTCTACTCATCCCCGACACACGGGCGTGGGCGGCCTGGGGCCTCATCGCGCTCTACGTCGCCGTGTTCCCAGCCAACATCTACATGCTCACGCACAACATCTCCCTGAACCCGAAGAAGCCCATCCCACGCTGGGCGCTCTGGGCACGCCTCCCGTTTCAGTTCCTGTTCATCGCGTGGGCATACTGGTTCACCGTGTGAGCGTCCCTGGTTTCTCGCACCCCGATGATTGGACCACCTTGGCTAGCAAGCTGGGTCGTGGACTGACTGCGGCCGGCCTGACTGCGACGGTCGCGGCGGCCGCTGACATCGTGCCCGCCGGCGCTGGGCTTTCCTTTCGCGCGCTCGCGGGTAGCGTCGGGCTTGGGCTGGCGTTCGGCTTGACGATGGGGGCTGTGTGGGCGGCATTGGCCCACCTGCTCGCAAGAGCTCCGCGATTCGCTTCATGGGTGATTTGGCCGGGCTTGGCTTTGTGGGCTTTCGCCGAGCTCGCGTGGAGCCTTCGCGCCTTTGCGAACCTCGGGACGCGCTACAATACGCTTGCGGTTGGCACACTCGTCGCGTGCGGCCTTGCCGCGATGACGACCGGCGTTCTGCTGGTGCTGATGCAGCCCAACCGCACGGGCCCACCTCCACTCATGCGTGCGCCCGGCTGGATTCGATGGGTCGTCGGCCTTGGGCTCGTCGTTGGCGCGCTCGTGTTCGCCTACATCGATCGAAGCCAGTTTCCCGGGCAATACGCGACCTTCCATATCGCGCTTCAGGGCTTGACCTTGTTTTGCATCGCCATTGTCGTCCTGTTATCCGGAATCGTCCTCACCCCTCGGCGGCGCACGGTTCGCAACCTCGGTATCGCCGGTGTCGCACTGCTCGTGTTCTTGCCGTTTCCGTTATTGCAGGCCCCGTTTCAGCCAGCGCTAGAAACCATGCTCAGCCGGCCGTTTGCCGCCTTGCCCCTTCGAGCCGTGCGGCTCGTGACGGACGTCGATGGCGACGGTTCCTCGGCCTTGCTCGGTGGTGGTGACTGCGAACCGTTCAACGCAGACGTCAGCCCTCAACAGCGCGAGATTCCTGGCAACGGTGTGGACGACGATTGTTCCATGGGTGACGCAAACCCAGTCGTCGCGGCCGCACATCAATCCCGGGTTCCCGTGCCTGCCGAGCCATCTCCTCAGCATGTCGCTTTGATCACGGTCGACACCGTCCGCCCCGACCTGATGTCCGTCTACGGCTATGAGCGAGACACGACGCCCGAGATCGCGCGTTGGTTTGCGGACGGCACGAAGTTCACCCGCGCCTATGCCGCAGGGGGATGGACGAGCATCGCGATTCCGGCAATTCTGCGCGGGGTCAATCCGCGGCGCTTGCAGTGGACGCGCATGTACGAGACGAACCGCTACAGGTGCCTGAAGGCACCGCTCGGAAACCAGCTGCGGCATGGAGAAACGCCGCGTGCCATGTTCTTGCTGCCGCTGAGCGATCCGCATTGGTCCTTGGCGACCTATCTCCGCCGGCGAGGCATGTTCACTGCGGCGGTGGTAGACGGCGGTTTCACGGAGATACTCTCCAAAAAGTGGGGCACCGCGGAGGGGTTCGACACGTTCGTGGAAATCAACTTGTTGGCGAGGCACCTACGAAACGACGCCCAAACGGCCGACCAAGCCATCAAGATTTTGCGCAACCGCCCTCGCGGCAAGCCATTCTTTCTTTGGGTGCATTTCTTCGGCCCGCACGCGCGGAGCACCCGTCATCCGGGCATCTCCCTCGCCGGTGATACCGAACGGGATCTGTACGAGGGCGAGATCACATACGTCGATCAACAGGTCGGTCGCTTGCTGCAGGTCATCGATGAGCAGACGGATCGGCCTGTGACGGTTTTGCTGGCCTCTGACCACGGCGAGCGTATCTACAACGCTCGTTCGCGAGGTCACGGAACCGATCATACCGAGCAGAACATCAGGGTCCCACTGCTCGCCAAAGGCCCGGGCTTTCCACTTGCCGAGATCGATGTTGTTGCAGGTGCGATCGACTTGATGCCCACCGTCTTGGACATCACCGAAACACCCGGGCCGCGCGGGCTCGACGGGATCTCTCTGGCTGCAATCGCGACCTCGGCCGATGAATATCGACACCGCATGCTTCTCGTCGACACCTTCATTCTCGACAAGAACGCCGGCGACACCGGCACCAAGTTCAGGCTCGATCTCGTCTCTGCCGTTTCAGATCCTTACAAGCTCACCATGAACCGGCTCGACAAGACGCTCGGGCTGTATGACGTCGACGACCCTGCGGGGGCTGAACGCAATCTGATGGACGCCCGGAATGCCGATTCGCTTCAGGCCGCGTTGCGAACATACCTCGACGACACCGGGGGTGCGCCGCTGCTGGTGGACTAGCCCAACAGGATTTGGGCCCTCATTTTTTTCGGGGCCTTCGAGGCTTGCGAAGGCGCTTGACCGTCGCAGCATTGAGCTCGGCGGGGTGCCCGCGCTTGGCGAGCACGAACTCTCCAGCGGCCTCGACAACGCCGAACGTCCCATCACTGATCACCGGGTGAATGTGGTCGAGGTCGGCTCCGCCGATGCTCGTCTGGAACAAGATGTATTCGGCATCCTGGATGCCCAGGTACCGAATAGTGTACGCATCGGGGCGATTGGACACGTGGGACAATGTCCTTTCGGTTCCAGCAACCTTCGCTTCCGGCGGGATGAGGGCCGCCAGCGACATGAGGTGTTCGTACCGCTCGATGTCTTTCTCCGTACGTTCGAACTTGAAAGCGGAGAAACCGCCGCGCGCGGTGTTGTGCTGAAGAATTGCGCCATGCTGATAGGACGTAGCGGCCATCGCGAGCGCCAACGCTATCAACCAAGATCGAACGCGCGTTTCACCGTGCTGGTCTCCGAGCTGCGTAGGTTCCTTGATCATCGTCAGAACCACGACGGAGGCGAGAAACATCTCGAGCGCCCAGTGCGTGGTGTACTGAAACCCGATGTTGTAGAGGGCGGAACGAGTCGCCAACAAGGTCATCAGGAGTCCTGGCAGGCAAAACACGAGCACGATCGGTCGTCGAAACGGCAGGAACACGAACGGAACCATCACCTGCAGGAAGTACTTGATCTTTTCGGCGTCGAGCAGCGTGCCGAGGGTGTACCCCGCGTTGCCGAAAATCGTTACCAGCACGCCGCCAAAGCCCCCTGGCCCGCCTTCCGGAACCAACTTCTCGTAGTACCAGACGAAGGTCGACTTTCCGTCACGGAACAACGGCATCACCCCCATCTTCATGATCACGAAATAGCCAAGGCCGATCAGCGACAGCGCCAGGCCAGCCCGAGGCCGGGTATTGGACAACAGAAAATAGGCGCCCAGCACACAGACGGAGAGAGCAATGTCCTCGCGCACCGAGAGGCTCAAGAGCAGTGGAATGACCGCCCATCGATATTTGCCGATGTCGACCAGATACGCGAGCCAAAACACAAACCCGATCCCTAGCGGAGGGTAGTGGAAGTCGTACAGGTTGCCGCCGTGCAGCGGCGCGTAGAACACGTACATGGCTGCAATCGCGGCAGCTTGGTACGCCCCCAGGCGGTTGCGCGCGAAGAGGAAAAGCGGGATCACGGCCGCACCGATGAGGGTGGCTTGAATGATCAGCAGGGTTTCCGCACGCGGTGCGAGCGCGTAGATGGGCACGAGCACATACGCGAAGAAAGTCGCGTGGTGTCCCAAATGCGTGCCCTCGGGGCCGAAGATCGGCGACGCCTTCAGCAACTCCCCGCGCATGGCATTGAAGACGACGTTGTCTTCGATCGCCATGTCGTACGCGGATGTCCCCAGGTTCCAGTGGTTGCGCAGTGTGTAGAACGAGAAATACGACGCATAGAAAAAGAACAGGCTGATGACGAGGACCCAGGGGAGCCAAGTGGACCATCGATGGAGAGCGTCGGCGGTCCGTTGGCGGGCCGTGGCGATCGCCCCAGAAGTCGGGCGGAACAGCGACGGCTCGGCAAGTGATCGATAGAACAGCCTCTGCGTTGCAAGGCCAGTAACCGCGGCGATGACCAGGAACTGTATATCGCGGCCCTTCCAGATCTGCCACTCAAACAGCATCGGAAGGGCGAGCGATACGCATAGCGACGAGAGCTTCCACCCGACCGACTCGAGCTTCTGTGCCTTGTCGCGGGGCTGGATTCGGCGCACCAACCAGTAGCCCGCAATCGCGATCAGGGGGACGGCCAATCCGAGGCCGCCGAACAGGAAGAGCAGCTTACGAGTAGCCGGCTCGATTTGGTTCGATCTGACGTAGGCGACCATCAGATCACCAAACACGACCTCCCAAATCGCAATGCCAAACGAAGCGCCGGCCCCAAGCAACAGGGAAATTCCCCGAATCAACGATGACAAATACTCGACTCCAGAAGAGGACTCGGCAGGCCCCTCGGACGGAGCAGTGGTCGGCTGGGACATGTCTTCGCAGGGCCTCTGCTCGTCTGTCACGCCGCCAGGGTAGTCATCTTGGCGGGCGTGTCCACACCCCGGCTGTTCGACGTGATCTGGAACGAAAAGTCCGCCAAAAACCGGCTCTCTGTATACCCTCAGCAGCGTCTCCAACCGACCGAAGTCGTTCGCTTCGCTGCCGATGCAACGGTGAGTCAGCGATGGCACCGGAGATTGGTTGGAGCTTGGCTTGGCGCTTGAACGCCGAACCTCTAGACTGCCGCGCGTGACTTCGTCGAATCGCGTAACGAAGGCATTGCTGACAGCCGGCCCTGCATTCATCGCGATTGCACTCACGGTCGCGTACGTGGTTGCGCGCGACGGGCGAAGATTGTCCCCGCAGGCGCTCCTGACACTGGCCGGAGCAGTGAGCCTCGGCTTGCTTGTGATGATGGCGCTCGACGCCGCCATACGATGTGCACCGGTCGCCGCGCAGCACGCAGCCGGTTTGAAAGCCGCAGCGGTGGGCATCATCACCCTGATTCCGATGGCGTTCGGCGCCGTTCGATGGTGGCAGGCCCGATCGGTATTGCCGGGCTGGACGCCGGTGGCGCTACTGGCCTTGGGGGTCGTGGGAGCCTACGGCTTGTCCATGATGCCGTGGCCCACGCGTCGCATACGCGGGCGCTGGGCCGTCGGGTCGATCGCCGCTTCCACCCTGCTCACCTTGGCCTTGCTGCTCATGCATCATGCCACCGGCACCCTGTTCACCGTGCGGCCGGGCACGGGCATGCTGCACATCGGTCTGTTCGGTGGCACCTGGCTCCTTTCGTGTGCGCTCATGTTTGTCCTCGCCAATCGCTACAGCGCGCTCGACGACGAACTCCCCTCGGGCCCAAAGGAATACGCGGTCGGCGTCGCGACGTGCTTCATCGGCATGGGATTGCTCGAAGCCGACCGCCGTCTATTCGTCGACCTCTACGTGCCCGTGCATCTGTGGCTGGGTGCCCTCGGCATCCTGACTCTCGAAACGGGGGCGCGCACGTTGCTGGGCTCGGCGCGACATCGAGTCACACAGGCCCTCGCGGCACTCTCGGCGATCGTCGTGACCGGCTCTGCCTTTTGGTTTCTATTCGCGCTGGACGGCGTTCAGCAGATCGGCATCCGAAGCCAGCTCGGCCAGACGGCGATCGGAGGCTCGCTGCTCCAGCTCGTGCTCGCCGCCCCATCGGCTTCTCCGGACGGTTTCCCGTCACATCCGGCGCTGGACTACGATCGCTACCACGATGCCGAGCCTCCGCTCCGACGTCCGAATATCTTGTTGATCAGCGTCGACGCGCTTCGCGGCGATGCGCTCGTCGGCCGGGGCGAAAAGAACGAGCGTATGCCCGCGCTTCAGCGGTTCGCCGACGAGTCGCTCCACTTCCGCCGCGGCTATGCAGGAGGTCCGCGCACCGCAATGGGGATGGGCACGCTACTCGTCGGTCGTTACAGCGCCAACATCGACTGGGACCTCTGGTTTTGGACCCGTGGACGCTTGGCCAACCCAAAGGAGATGTCCGACGAGGAGCGCGAGAAGTACGACGGCAAGGCCATCTTCACCACGATTCCGGCGTTCCAGCCCGGGGACTCGCTCGCGATGCGACTCAAGAGCGCGGGGTACAACACCGCGGCGACACCGTACGTGTCGGCCGACTTCTTCCGACCTGGCGTCGGCTTCGATAAAGGCTTCGACCTGTTCGAGGATCTCACCCGCACGGGATGGACAGCGCCAACGACCGAACGCATCGTCGACATCGCGCTAAATCAGCTGGACGAGCTGGAATCGCCGTGGTTTCTTTGGATTCACCTGTACGATCCGCACGAGAACAAGCACAGCAAGGCGCGCTACGACACCATGCTGGCACACACCGACAAGGGCTTCGCGAAGCTGCGTGCTGCGCTCGAAAAGCGAGGCGTCTATGAAGACACTCTCATCGGCGTCACGTCGGACCATGGCGAGGCATTTGGCGAGCACCGCCACCGGGGGCACGGCACCTCCCTTTACGAAGAGCAGGCGCGCGTTCCGATGATCTTGCGCGTTCCCAACGTCCAAGGACGGGAAGTGACCGACAACGCCGCCACGATCGACCTCACGGCGACGTTTGCGGTCGCCGCGGGCGCCCCCACCTTGGGCCTCGACGGCGTCAATCTGTTCCCGCTTGCCGTCGACGACCGCTACCCCGATGAGCGCCCGGTGTTCACCGAAGCGCATCGATACACCGACCCAAGCGGCAAGCGCACGTACGACATCAAGGCGGTGCTACGCGGCGACTACAAGCTGATCGTCGATCGACTTCGTGGTACGGCCGCACTCTACGATTTGGCCACCGACCCGGGCGAGCTCGAGGATGTGCACGAGCAAGAGCCTGAAGAGTTCGAGGAGCTCATGGCGATTCTGACTTCGTTCATCAGCCACGCTGAGCGCAATCACCCATTGCCCTAACCCACCTTCGTTTTCAATGTGGAGGCTCGCTGGGGCTCGTGGGGTGAGGCTTTGTGGCCCGTCAGGATCTTTCGGAGGGCTCGGCCGGCGGTTCCATGGTTGCCGATGAGGCATCGGTCGACGGAAGGTTCAGCGTGTCCGCCACGACGTAGAGCGGCCGACGTTTGACCTCTTCGTAAATGCGGCCGATGTATTCGCCGAGGACTCCCGTCATGATGAGCTGAGCCGACGCAGCCAAGGCCACCGCAATCATGATCGTCGCCCAGCCTGGAACAGTCTGCTCCGTGATTGCGGCGTACAGCGCCCAAGCCGACGTAACGATCGCAACGACGCCCGAAAGCAGACCGAGCCAAGTGGCCACCCGAAGCGGAACGATTGAAAACGAGGTGATACCATCGATCGCAAACCGGATCATTTTGCGAAGCGGGTATTTTGTATCGCCTGCAAAGCGTTCGGGCCGTTCGTATCGCACTGCGGTTTGCTTGAAGCCCACCCAAGAGACCATGGCACGCACGAAGCGATGCTGCTCGCGTAGCGCGCGCATCGATAGGACTACGCTCCGACTCATCAGTCGAAAATCCCCGGTATCGAGAGGCATCTCGATCGGGATTAGAGCACGCAACACGCGGTAGAAGACGGCGGCGGTCGCTCGCTTGAAAACGCTCTCTCCGTGGCGAATGGCTCGCTGTCCGTACACGACGTCATATCCCTCGCGCCACTTCTGAATCATCTCGGTGACCACCTCGGGAGGATCCTGAAGGTCGGCGTCCATGATGACGACGGCGTCCCCTTCGGCGCGGTCCATGCCTGCCGTGATCGCAATCTGATGCCCGAAGTTGCGCGAAAACGAAATCACCTTGTAGCGTGGCTCGGCCGCGGCGAGCTGGCCGAGGGCCGCCGGCGTGCCGTCTTGGGAGCCGTCGTCGACGAAAAGCACTTCCCAGGTCTCGTCGACCTCTGCCAAGAACGCTTTGAGCCGACGGTCGAGCTCCTCGATGATGGCTTCCTCGTTGTAAACGGGGATGATGAGAGACAGCGCTGGACGTTGCATGAGTCGCTCCGAGCCTACCAAGCGGCAGCGGGCCTTGTACAACGACGTCGTGTATAGTTCAACCTTCGGAGCCTGCGTGGAGTTTGAGGAATACAAGCAAAGCTATGTGGCGGAAGTCGAGCAATCGATCGACTTCGCCGGGCAGAGCCATGATTTCTTCATCCGCGTCAAGGCAGACGAGCTGGTTGCGTCTTGCGCTAGGCAGCTCGGCTCGCTGAAGGAGCGCAGCGTGCTCGACGTTGGATGTGGCGTTGGGCTGATGTCGCGCTACGTCGGAGAGCACTTCGGCCGGCTTCACGGTATCGACATCGCCCCTGGGGTGGTCGACCGAGCGTGCACGCAAGTTCCGCAGGGTATGTTCGAGCTCTACGACGGCAAGCAAATACCGTTCGAGGACGAGACCTTTGACGTCGCATTTACGGTCTGCGTTCTCCATCACGTGCCGCCCCTGCAATGGGAGTCACTGGTCGCCGAAATGGCCCGCGTCCTCAAGCCGGGCGGGCTGCTCTACATCTTCGAGCACAACCCCTACAATCCACTCACCAGGCGAGCGGTCAGCAACTGCCCTTTTGACGCCGACGCGACCCTGCTCACGCGCAGCCGGTCGAACGCCCTGTTGCGTAGCGCTGGGCTCGACGCCGCCGAAGAGCGCTACGTTCTCTTCTTTCCGTGGGACGGCTCGGGCTTTCGCGCGGTCGAATCGGGCCTACGTTGGCTGCCGCTCGGCGCGCAGTACTTCGTCTCGGGGCGCCGCGTCGCTTAAGGGCCGAGCGCTTCAACCCACCAGCGGCGCTGGCTCGAAGCGCTCCAGCCTACGCAGTGCGCTCTTTGCCGCATGGAAGCCGCACATGCCGTGCACGCCGCCGCCCGGTGGCGTCGATGCGGAGCAGATGAACACACGTGGATTCGGCGTCGTGTATGGGTCGAGCCTCGTGACAGGCCTCGTGAAGAGCTGGAACGCGTCGGCGATGCCGCCCGTGATCGCGCCCCCGACGAAGTTCGGGTTGTACCGATGGAAGTCGTGCGTGTTCATGGCGTGCCGGCTGAGAATTCGATCTCTGAAGCCGGGGGCGAATCGCTCGACTTGGCACTCGATCGCTTCGGTCATGTCTACCGTGGAACCGCCAGGAACGTGGCAGTAGGCGTACCCGGTGTGCTTCCCTTCGGGCGCTCGACTCGCATCGAATTGGCTCTGCTGGCAGAGCAGCACATAGGGTCGTTTGGGATGCTCTCCTCGGAACACCCCTGCTTCTCCGGCTGCGATCTCTCCTAGCGTACCACCGAGGTGCACCGTTGACGCCTCCAGGCAATTGGCGTCGCGCCAGGGAATCGGCCCGTCGAGCGCCCAATCGAGCTTGAATGCGCCGGGGCCATACCGATAGCGACTCAGTCGCCGCCGGTAACCGCTCGGAAGCGCGGCCTCGGCGATCGAAGCGAGCTGGTCCGGACTGGTGTCGAAGAGGTAGACCCGAGCGGCAGGAAGCTCTGCCGGCGACGTCACATGCACGCCCGTGCGGATCTCGCCGCCGAGCTGCCTCAAGAGACTGCCAAGCGTGCGCGGGATCGCCTGCGAGCCTCCAGACGCGATCGGCCAGGGCTCGACGTGGCCTGCAATCGAAAAGATGAGCCCGAGCGCCGCGGTGAACATCTTGTCGAGCGGCAGGATGCTGTGGCCCGCGCAACCTGCGAACAGCGCCTTGGCCCGTGACTGCTGAAACTGCCAATTGGCAAAGGCGGTCGCTGGCCACATCGCCTCGAGTCCAAACCGAACGAAAGGCCCTGGATGACGAGGCCAGCCGAGCGGCCCGAGCGCATCGCCGAAGAACCCTTCGGCGTTCTCGACAAACGGCGCGAGGAGGTCGCGGTAGCTGCTTGCGTCGGCGCCGAGCCCCAGAGCGGTCTCCTCGAGCGAGCGCCACATCATGACGGCAGGTTGATCGTCAAGCGGGTGCGCGACGGAAGCCCGCGGCGAAACCCAGCGAAGGCCGTGCTCTTCGAGCGGAAGCGACCGAAAGAACGGCGAAAGGATTCCTGTGGTGTGTACCGCCGAGCAAACGTCGTGTCGAAACCCAGGCAGAGTCAGCTCGGCCGTACGCGTACCGCCGCCGATCTGTTCGGTCGCCTCGAGCACCAAGACCGACGCGCCCGCCTGCGCCAAGGCTACGGCGGCGCTCAGGCCGTTTGGGCCCGAGCCGATCACCACCGCATCGAACGTCTCTCGGTGCTCGCTCACCGCCCGGCTGTTCTACTCGAAGGCGGTGGTGTTGGTCATCCGAATCTCGAAGGCCTCGTCGACCTCGATTTTCTCGCTGCCTTCCGGCGCAGTCACCGAGAGCTTGTCCGTGGCGGCGCCGGACGCAGCCGCATCGGACTCCAGGGCATTCAAATTGAGAATGATTTCGCCGTTTGCGTTCGCCGACATCTGCTCGACCGAGATCGCAATGCCTTCGTCCGGGAAGTCGACCGTCTGCGGAAGCGCGTTCTGGGTGACCACGACGTTCAGCTTGATTTCGTCACCCACGCGCTCGACCAGCGTGTACGTGTCCACCTGCTGCACCTTGAAGCCATAGAGCTGGAGCTCCTTGCGAGCCTCCCAGCGCGCCCCGAGTCCTACGGGCTCGACCGGCAAAACGACGCGGGACAGCGTAGTGCGCGCGTTGACGATCATCATCAAGAGGCGCAGCGGAATGTCGGGACTCTTGGCCCTGTCGTTGAGTTCCGTCGACAAGGAAACACCACGGTCGTCCATCTCGACGGTGCCACCGACATCGTCGAGGATGGCGGCGCTCGCTTGCAGCTCCTTGGCGACCTCCGGATCGAGGCCTTGTGGAATGGCCGCTTCGGCCTTCGCGATTTTGACTTCGAACTTCACCCCTCGCTCGGTCGCCATGGCAGGCCCCGAAACGATGTGAAGCCGGACGCCCGGCACGACCGAAAGCGCAGCGGATTCGGAGGTCTTCGCCAAGGTCGCCATCGTGAAGTCCATGTTGGACTTGGTCGTGGTCCCGTCCGCGATCTTGTAACGAAGTAGCGCCTGCGGTTCGGCGCCCGCGTCGAGAAGAAGCACTGGATCGACATTCGCATCCGCGGCTGTCGCCGAAGAACCGTCCTTCTTACAGCTGCTCAGCGCGAGCAACAGGGACATGCACAGCAAACCACGTACGAGCGTCATCTTCATTGGATCTCCTCCCGGCTGCCATCCACTGCCAGCCCGAACGCGCTTCTAGTCGCTGAGATTGTCCGGTGCAACCGCACGAGAACGCAGGGCGAGCTCTCGTCGTCGCGTGTGTCTTCGGATCCACGCGCGTGCAATCACGAACGGGATGATGAAAAGCACGTGCCGGAGCCGTATCCCGCTTTCCTCCGCCCCGTACACTGGACGCACGGAGACTTCTCGCACGCGGAGCCCGCAAAGCGACAACGCGCTCAGTAGATCGTTTGGATAGCCGTAGCCCTTCCACAGGCCGTCCCAATCGAGGACTTGCTGCGTGCGTCGATTCATCGCCGCGTAGCCGCACTGCGAATCCTGGACTTCCACGCCAAGGGCGTATCGGGTCATCAGCGAAAAGAAGTGGTTCCCGAACCAGCGGTGCAAAGGCATCGCTTCTCTTGCCGCCGGCCAGCCGAGGCGATTGCCGTGTGTGTAGTCGGCCTCGCCTGCGATTAGAGGTGCAAGGAGGGCAGGCAGATCCATCGGGTCCATTTGCCCGTCTGCCGCCATCACGGCCGTGAGATCTGCGCCGAGCCAGAGGGCACGCCTGCAACCCGTCGCGATGGCTGCGCCCACACCCTGATTGACGGCGTGCTCCGTGAGGTCGATCTGCCTCGGAAACGCCCGGACGATCATGGAAGTGGCGTCGAGGCTCGCGTCATCGACCACGATGATGTGATCGACGAAGCTCGGAATACCGTCGAGCGCCCCCGCGATGAGCTTCGCTTCATTGTAGGCCGGCATCACGACGGCGATTCGTCTACCGGCAAGCATCGTTTTCTCCAGATAGGCTGAGGGAGTCCGACATGGAGCGACGGGCTATCGCCTGCCGGTTCGCGGGTCAAGCGCTTGCAGGGTGCCGTGGCACCGCGTAACACCTCTGCGAATGGCTGAAGTCCTCTTCGTGTCCAAGCCGGTCGCCCCCCCTTGGAACGACAGCAGCAAGAATCTCGTCCGTGACATCGCAGGGCAACTTCAGCGCCATTCTCCCGTCTTGATGGGGCGCATCGGCCAATTGAACCCGATCGACCGGGGGCGGGTAGAGGCGGTGTACGGCGCCGCCTCTTCTGGTGGCTTTGCCCCCAGCGCGAGAGAGAACCTGGGAGTTCTGCGTCACCTGCTCTTGGGGCGTTCGGCCGATCTTTGGCACTTCTTCTTCGCGCCCAATCCGAAGAGCTCGGCCGCCGGCCGCCTCGCCTCGGCGATTCGAAACGTACCGAGCGTCCACACCGTCTGCAGTGTACCGGCCGAAGGGGTCGACGTGAGGAAGCTGCTCTTTGCAGATGCGACCGTTGCGCTGTCGCGGTCCGCCTACGAGCGCTTCCGCCAAGAGGGTATCAGCGAGCAGGCCCTGCGTGTCATTCCGCCGTCCGTCCCGGCTCTCGCGGAGCCGACTCCATCCGAACGGGCCGAGCTCCGCGAGAAGCACGGGCTTCCCGAGGCGGCGACCCTCTGGATCTACCCCGGCGACTTGGAGTTCGGCGGCGGCGCCGAGATCGCGCTGCAAGGCTTTGCAGCATGGAACCGATCCGACTCGATGCTCTTGATGGCCTGCCGCCGGAAGACCCCGCGAGCGGACGACGCGCTGTCCAGGCTTCAAGCGACAGCAAAGCAATGGGGTATCGATGCCCGGGTGCGCTGGCT
The DNA here is from genome assembly GCA_029862185.1 of Myxococcales bacterium. Taxonomy (GTDB): domain Bacteria; phylum Myxococcota_A; class Polyangia; order Polyangiales; family Houyiibacteriaceae; genus SG8-38. The sequence goes on along the minus strand of JAOTXX010000001.1, from coordinate 121,463 downwards.
TGGAGAGACCGAGCACATCCACGATCTCCTTGCGGTCAGCGACTTCGTGGTGATGGTCAACCCCGAGGCCTACGCCAAGATGGACTACCCGCTGGTGGCGCTCGAATCGATGTGCCTCGCGCGCCCAGTGCTGGTCGGCAAAGGAACACCCTCCGCCGAGCTCGCCGAAGGTGGCGCGGCGGTCGCGGTCGAGACGAACGGTGAAGCCTTGGCCGAGGCGATTGAGCGTCTCAGCGCTGACCAGGCGGCATTTCACGCGGTCGGCCGAAAGGCGCGCGGCCTGGCGACGTCGAAGTTCTCACCACAAGCGGTCGCAGAAGCATACGAGGTGCTCTATGAGGAAATCCATGCATGAAGGATCCGAGCAACAGGCGCGGCAATACTACGACGACTTCAGTCAATCGTACGAACACGAGCGAGGCCACGGCTATCATCAAATGATCGACGACCTAGAGCTTCAGCTCACCGTGCCCTACGCCCGGGGCGCGCGCGTGCTCGAGCTCGGCTGCGGCACCGGTTTGATCCTCGCGCGAGTCGCAGAGGTCGCAGAGAAGGCGGTCGGGATCGACCTGTCTGAAGGAATGGCGCAGCACGCGAGGAAGCGTGGCCTCGACGTGCACATCGGAAGCGTGTGCGACCTCCCGTTCGACGATGACGAATTCGACCTCACCTACAGCTTCAAAGTGCTTGCGCACGTCCCTGACATCGACGCCGCCCTTCGAGAGGCCGCGCGCGTCACGCGGCCCGGTGGGCATCTGTTGCTCGAGTTCTACAACCCATGGAGCCTTCGCTACCTCGCAAAGAAGGTCGCAGGCCCACAGCCGATCGGTGACGACCGAACCGAAGCGGACATTCCGACCCGCTGGGACTCGCCCCGGTCCATTCAGAAGCTGGTGGCGCCGACCCTCGAGCTCGTCGACTACTACGGCGTTCGCGTGCTCACGCCGGTTGCCAGCGCGCACCGCATCCCATGGGTCGGTCGCGCCTTGAGCCGGGCCGAGCACCTCGCCGCTCGCTCACCGCTTCGATACTTCGGTGGCTTCCTGGTCGCCGTCTTGCGCAAGTCTTAGCGAAACCGCTAAACACCGAAGCGCTCGTTGTACGCCCTCAGCGTCTCGCGCACCCGCTCGTCGGTGAGCCCGAAGTCCTCGATCGCGTATTCGTGCTCACCTTCCTGTGAGGTCGGCTTTTCGGCAATGCGCTCCTCGAGGAGGCCGGCGATCTCTGCGGTGAACTCCAAGTCGAACTGCGCGTAGATGTCCTGGAGCACGGTCATCGGATTCGCCATCAGATCGCGGAGTCGGACGTCGTAGAGCTGCGATTCGGGAATGTTTTTCCGCGACTCCATCGCCTTCTCCAAGCCAATCCGCGTGTAGTCGAGCCAGAACTCACCCAGCTCGTTCACGTCGAGGCTACGCTTGAGCTTCGAGGCCATCTTGGCTGACAGGCTGCAATGCGATGCGAGTGCCTTCGTGATGTCTCGATGCGTGAAGATCACCTGGGCGTCCGGATAGACCGCCATCAAGGCATCCATGTTCCAGATGTGCCAGGGGCACTTCAAAACCCAGCGCTTCGCGGAGCGTTGCGCGTTGAGCATCTTGAGCTGCAGCTTGTGGAACTGGTACGGCTCGACCATGTCCCAGTCGAGCATCGCGCGGGCGTAGCTGTAGGTCCCGAAGCCCACCCAGAACGTCAACACGGCCATGTCGTTCTCGAGGAGGAAGAAGTCCTCTTCATAAGAGTCCGCGGTGACGTTGTGGGCAACGCCTTGATCTGGGATCGCCGCCTGATTGAAGCCGAAGGTGAACTTGGCCTGAGCACGCCTCCACGCGACGTCACCAAGCGGGTCTCCCAAGCGGCCGAGTGGATAGGCGAGCTCCCAGGCTTGGGCCACCCGGTTGTTCGGGTCGGCCGCGAGCACATTGTGAAGGAACGTGGTGCCCGTGCGGAAAAAGCCGGTGATGACCACCGGACGCTCGATGTCGACTTCATCGAGCTCGGGATGACGCTTGGCAAAGTCGACGACGCGAAGCCTGTTGCCTAGATGCCAGTTGAGAACGTATCGCGCGCCAAAGAGGCCGGTCGTATTGAGCCCTGCGTCGTTGAGCCCGTCGACGGCGGCATCGAGCCGCGCCCGAAACCCGCCGTTGCCCCAATCGTCTAGCCCAGTCGTCCGCTGAGCCAGCTTCATGACCCGCTCCGAGTCGATCGGTATCATCTTCTTGCTGAGACCATCGAGCTTGTTCACGAGCGAAAACGGCAGGCCGGGCTTCAGGTCGTCGGGGGTTTCGCTCATCGAGGTTCTAGTAGAACGGAGACGCGCACACTGTCAAAGCAAGGTGGGCCCCTGTTGCTCGACGGTTGGAATCGAGGCGCCAATGGTTGCAGATGGCTCTCCAACGGTGCGTCAGGCGCGGAAATCTGTGGCATGGTCCGCGCCGATGGGCTTCCTGCTCTTCAGCATCGGAAACGCGCTTGCGATCGCCGGACTGATTCTGGCAGCGCTGGGCTACGCGCAGGGAACCGCCGGAGCTTGGATCGTCGCACTCGTGGCTGCCAGTGAGCTCACGGTTCTCGGCAGCGTTCTGTTGCTGGGAGACGACGGATACCAAACCCTCCGGGCGCGCGGTTCTGCAATCTTGCGGCGCGACACGGCAGCGAAGGCCGTCCCCACTTTGGCGAAGCGTCACAGCGCCGGCATGGCGCTGCTCCTCGCTCATCTCAGCGCCTACTTCCTGGTTTGGATCACCGGCATCCTCGGCTACAGCCGGGCAACAGTAGTAGACCCCTTCCCCACCATCTTCGGCCTGTCGTTCGAGAGTCAGGGGCCGGCACTGGTCTGGGGCGTCATCCTGGCCGAGCTGCTGTTCATCGTTGCGATCTATGTCCTCGGGCCAGCTTGGTGGGATCGCTTCAAGCAGCTCTTTCGCTATGCCCCTGCCGCCATGCCGCTGAAATCCGAAGCGTCCAAGCCGACGCCGACCCTTCGATATCGAATCGGCCTCGGCGTATTCATCTTCGGAAACCTCCTGGCGGTGACGGGGATGGTCTTGCCGGCCTTTGGTCTCGCAAGTGGTCGCATGGTCGGCGTGATCGCGGTGATCCTCGCTGCAGGCGAGATCATCAGTGCAAGCAGCATCTTTCTGCTCGGCAAAGAGGGCTTCACCGAGCTCAAGACCAAACTGTTTGCGCTGCTGAAGCGTACACCATCGGGCCAGCCAGTCTCGCTTCGGCGCCACCGCGTCGGGGTCACTCTTCTCGTCCTGCACGTCGTGGCCCAATTCGCGGCGCTGGTCTTTCCGATCGCATCACACTACTCGGTGGCAACAGACGGAACCTTCCCGACGGTACTCGGCCTCGGCCGCGCGGAACAGTTGAAGTGGTTTGTCGGGCTGCTGGTTGCGGCAGAAGCGCTCTTCTTCGCTGGCGTCTACGCGCTCGGCGCCGACTGGTGGGGACGGTTCCGCGCCCTGTTCAGAAGCTGACGTTGGCGCCTAGGTTGAGGGCGATCTCATTGATTCTGCCGCTGGTGCCCTCGAATGAAATCGACGAGGGGTCATACTGCGCGGGAACCGAGACCCCCAAGGCCTGCCCACGTCCATGCGAGTAGCGGAAGCCAATCGCGATCGAAAAGCCGCCTCCTTTCTTCGCAGCGCCCTCGGCGTCGGCGCGTTCTGGATGGACCTCGCGGTTGGAGAATAGAAAGCCCAGGTGAGCGCCATAGAAATTGACATCGCTCGTCGCGAACGGCGCCACACGAAGCCGGTCGATGGGGCTCAGATCGGTGAACAGCCCCAGGCCAAGCTTCACGAACTTCGTCAGCCGAAAAGAGCTTCCAATGCGTCCGTTGATAATTGCCCGCAGGTCAATGTCGAGCTCGGCCGTGCGAAGCCGCCACTGGGCGATCAGATCCGCTTCGACCCAGCCCCAGTCCCCGACATAGGCAATGCCGAAACGAAAATTCCCCGGCTCGACCCCCCACCAACCTCCTCGTGCCCCACGCGACTCCGAGCCGCCCGAGGCTTGGGCGCTGCAACCGTCCTCGACCTGAGGATCGCAGCTTGGAAGTGTGGTGCCCACGGGCGGGCTCTGCCCGAACGTGTTTGCGGAGCGCTCGAGGATCACGAACGCGAATGAGGGCGATGCCACGGACAAGCCGAGTCGGATTTCCGGAATCGGGACCCATTGGATGCCCCCCTTGAGCTGCAGGCCGAAGCCGGTCTGCGTCTCGGTCACACCGCTGGTCACGAAGCCAGCCTCTCCTTCGTCGTAGAAGATCGCCTGCGTCGCGTCGAGGCGACCCGTGGCCACGACGATGTCGAACGCACCGCCGACGAGCACTTTTTGCCTCGCGCCAAACTCTCCCGCTAAGCCGGCGCTGATGTGAAAAAAGTCGACCTTGGAGTTCTGGCCGCCGACCGCTCGGGCCTCGGACGAGAGGCCGGGCGCGGTCGTGACCTGTTCGGTGACGAACGATCGTCGAATCGAGCTATTGAACAGACCCACGCCCAGCTTGAGGTTCTCTTTGAGCACAATCGTGAAGGTGATCGCTTGGGGGACGACCGTGAAGTTCACCGTCTTGCCCTCGCTCTGCGCTTGGGGGTCGGTCTCGATCGTCAGCAGTCCGGGGATCTTCACGATCTGGATCTGCATGGTAATGCCCGTAAGCTCGAGGGAGGCCTTGTTGATGCGAGCGATGCCCGCGGGGTTGTACCAGAGCGCCGCACCCGTGTACGTGGTCGCGACGACCGCACCGCCGGTGAGGGTGACATCGAGACCTGCATTCACCTCGTCACTGTTTCCGGCCCATGCTTTGGCAGGGGCGACCAAGACGGCAAGTAGCAAGAGCGGCCCGCACCGGCGCATGCCGCGGATACTAATCGAAAAACCTAAACCTGGAGGCGCAAATTTTGTAGTTGCACCAGTCGCCGCATCGGCGTTACTCATGACGCAGCATCATGAACCATCGCTACCTGCGTACGTTTCTCTTGGTCGGCCTTGGGCTGGTTCTCGTCAGCTGTTCCATCACCCGCGTCAAATGGCGCATCAAATGGAACAAGGGGATGGAGGAGAGCAAGGCGGCCTTTATGAACGCCCCACTCCCGATCGAAAAAGCGCGACAGCCCAACATCATTCTGCTCGTCGCGGATGATCTCGGCCCCTACGAAGTGAGCGCCTACGGCGTCGAGCACATCAAGACACCCCACATTGATCAGATCGGCAAGGATGGCGTCGTCTTCGAAGAGGGCTACGCCACGGCGCCCACCTGCGCGCCTGCACGCGCGGGCCTGATGACCGGCCGCGTGCAGAACCGCTACGGCTTCGAGACCCAGGTGATGGAGTTCTATCCGAGCAACTACGTCGAATACATCTCGGGCCGATGGCTGGTCGACACGGGCGAATTCAAGGTCAAGGCCAAGCCTTCCTTCCCGTCCGCGTGGCAGGTGCATAAGCAGGGCGTCCCGCCGTCCGAGATCATGCTCTCGGAGATCTTGAAGAAGTACGACTACGACACGGCACTGATCGGCAAATGGCACCTCGGCGTACACCGAGAGCAGGTGCCCTCGGCTCGGGGCTTCGACTACCAGTACGGCTTTTACGGCGCTTCGTCGCTGTACACGCCCAAAGAGAACTGGTCGGGCGTGATCAACCACAAGCACGAGGCCTTTAGCGCGCAGCACCAATGGAAGACCGGGCGCAAAGGCGAGGCGGCGATGCTTCGCAACGGCGAAGAGATCGAGGAAGATCGATACCTGACCGACGCCTTCCGCGACGAGATGTTGCAGTACATGGAGGAGAAGAAGGACGAGCCCTTCTTCATCTACGGCGCGTTCTCGGCGCCTCACGTGCCCTTCCAAGCGCCCGTCGAATACTACTGCATGTACCCGCAGGTGGAAGACGAGAACAAGCGAGTGTACTACGCGATGATCTCGTCCCTCGATGACGCGATTGGTGCGATCACCCAGAAAATCAAAGACCTCGGCATCGAAGAAGACACGCTGATCTTCTTCATCAGCGACAACGGCGGCGCTTCGTACACCCACGCGACCGACAACGGGCCGCTCAAGGCGGGCAAGCTCACGCAGTTCGAGGGCGGCATCCGGGTGCCCTTCATGATGAAGTGGAAGGGCAAGATTCCGGCCGGCACGCGTTACAAGTACCCCGTGTCTTCGACCGACATCTTTGCGACCTCGGTCGCCGCAGCGGGGGGCGTCTTGCCTGACGACCGCGAGTATGACGGCGTCGACCTCGTTCCTTATGTCACCGGGAAGAACAAGGAACGCCCGCACCAGTCGCTTTTCTGGCGGGCCGATCACATCTGGGCGATTCGCGACGGCGACTACAAGCTCATCTTGAGCACGCGAGACGGCTGGGCAGAGCTCTACAATCTCATCACCGACCAGTCCGAAGAGATCAATCTAAAGGAGCAGATGCCGGAGCTCTACGACAAGCTCCACGAAGAGCATGAGGAGTGGCAGAAGAACAAGCTCAAGGTGAACCCGATGTGGCCCCGCATCATGGATAAGCGGTTCGTCATCGACGGCAAGGACTACTACTTCCCCGCCTAACGGACTGATGCAATGAAGAAAATCCTCCCTGCCCTTGCTCTTCTCACTCTCTGCGCCGCGGTCTGGCTCCCGCCGAGCTCGGCGTCTGCCGTCCCCAAGATGGACGTTAAGGTCGCCGTCGGCGTCGGAAGCACGACGATTGTACCCCGGTTCCCGACGGCCAATCTCTACGAAGGCGACGACCCCGCGAACCCAGGGAATTACATCGGCACCGTGGGCGGCAGGAACCCGGCCACCTTCCCAAACTGGGGCATGCAGCTAGCCGCGCGCGTTACGTTTGACAACAAGGTCTTCACGGAATTGGCCGCCGGCTTCAGTCGCTTTCACTTCAACTACGGGCCCCAGCTCCAGACCTTTGCGCTGTGGCTGGGTGAGGACCCCGCAGAAGTAGACAGACTGTCTGGCCAGCGGATCCGAATGAACCAGATGGAGATCCCGCTGACCGCCGGCTACCGTCCCTACGCGAACCCCTACTTCAAGATCTTCGTCTATGGAGGTCTGGTCAACACCTTCAACATACGGGGCTTCGTGGAGCTGGACGGCCGGCGAAAGGCGCTCAAGTTCCGTCCGAGGGAGGTCCCGGGGTACAAGATCGCGCCCTACCTCGCCGGGGCGCGCATCGGCGTCCAGTTCGACCTCGGCCCGCTGAACTTCGATTTCAACTACACCGTTGGCATGAACAGCCTCACAAAGACAGAGTTCCGAACGAACACGCACGTGTTCAAGTTCTTCCTCGGCTGGCTCTTCTAGGAACCCGCTGCGCCGAAGAAGGTCTTCACTTTGTCGTGGAGCTCGTGGAGGTGTTTGCTCGCGTGGTCCTTTTGCTCGGAGTCGAGCAGGCCGTAGACGAAGAGCAGTGCTTGACGCCCTTCGGCTCTTCGCGCTGAAGGCGGCCGGGCGTTGGGGCCCCAGTCTTCGCGGTTCTGCCACTCTTGCCAGATGGCGTCGCGGATCGTCGGCGCGTCGGGGTGCGTTCGCGCCAACTTGCTGAACCGTGCGACGCGCCGCTCATCGGCCTCTAGGCGCGCGGCTGCCTCGTCGGGAAGGTTGGCCACGTATTTGCGAAGCGCCGTGTCTTGCCCGTCGGTGAGGCTTCCCGCCCAATCTTCCACGGCGTCGACGAACTGGTCTTGGCGCTCCTGCAGACGTTCCGCGTGAGGCCGGGCCAGCTCTTCTCGCGCCTCTTCGAGCCGCTTTTCGATTCGCTTCTCGACGAAATCAATCTGATCGTCTCGAAGGGTGGCCATGATCGGCGCGGCTTCGTCGATGATGGCGCCCGCGACGGTGTCGATGAGGCCGTCGACCTGGCGCTCCATCCCGAGAAGCTTCTCTTCAGTGAGCCCCTTGGCGATGGCCACGTCGACCGTCGCGACCAGCATGTCGATCTTGGTTCCAAGGACGACGGGCGCCGCAGCCATGAGCTTGTCGACCGAAGCGCGCGTGGCCGCGGTTTGCGCTTCGTCGAAATTGAACTCGACGGCGATCTGGCGAGTCACCCAGCGAGCGCCGAGGTTTTGAAGCAGCCCGGTGCAGCCCGTCGCGAGCACGAGGAAAAGACTCACGGCTACGATGGCGGAACGTAGGGAATGACGGGAGGGAGAAGTCATGAAAGGAAGCCGGACATCCGGCCGAACCCTTGAACTCTGGGGCTCGAACGACCGGACCGCAATCCGTGGCCACTTTCCGCGGAAAAAACTGCGCAGGGCGGCGGACCCGGTTCAGTAGATCTCGGGTACGAAGTTCTGGTCGTCGAGTGGCGGGCGGATGTATTTCTGTTTGCTCTGCCGCTCGGGAAGCTTGAGGTCGGGCTGGTGCACTTCTTGGTAGGGAATCAAGCTCAAGAAGTGTGAAATGACATTGAGGCGGGCGCGGCGTTTGTCGTCGCCGTGCACGACGTACCAGGGCGCCTGCTTGATGTCGGTGTGCGCGAACATCTCGTCCTTGGCCCTCGAGTAGTCGACCCAGTACTTACGCGACTGCAGATCGACGTCGCTGATCTTCCAACGTCGAATCGGATCTTCGATGCGCTTTTGGAAGCGGCGTTCTTGCTCCTCGTCGCTGACGGAGAACCAGTATTTGATCAAGATGATCCCCGAGCGGACGAGCATGCGCTCGAACTGAGGGCACGAACGGAGAAACTCGCGGTACTCCTCCTCGGTGCAGTAGCCCATGACCTTTTCGACGCCGGCGCGGTTGTACCAACTCCGGTCGAAGCAAACCATTTCGCCTGCAGCGGGGAGATATTCGACGTAGCGCTGGAAGTACCACTGGGATCGCTCGCGTTCGGTGGGCTTTGCGAGCGCCTCGACGCGGCAAACGCGTGGATTGAGGCTCTGGGTGATCCGTTTGATCGCGCCACCCTTACCTGCAGCGTCACGACCTTCGAAGATCACCACGACCTTGAGGCCTTCGGTGTGAATCCACTTCTGGAGCTTCACCAACTCGACCTGAAAATCCGCCAGGACTTTGTTGTACTGCGCCTTTTTGATTTTTGGCCTCTTGGGAGCCTTCGACTCCCGACCGACGTCGGACCGCACGCTCTCGACTCCGGACTCCTGCTCTTCACTCTTGCCCATCGCACCCTCGCTCCAACTCAACTTCGCATAGCACGCTCGACGGAGGCAAACCCCCAAAAGGACCAAGCTCAGAATTCTTGCGCCAGCCGGGGACCGTTGCCCGTGACAGACGACGCTCAGGTCGATAGCATGCCGCCGGTGCCTCTGCTGAAACCCATCCCACCCCCCTACGACATCGGCGAATGGCAACGAAAACCGTTTCCGGAGCGCGTCAAGATGGTCTGCCAATCCTGGGCGCTGCAGGGCTACGGCACTCCCTCGCCGATCTATATCGTCTACATCCTCAAGATCGCTCTCTACGTCTGGCTCTGGACGGTGTTCTGTTCCGTCACGCCCGGCTTAGGCGACCTCGGCAGCTTCAGCGCCTGGTACTACGAGCCGATCGCGTTTCAAAAGGCCGTGCTGTGGAGCATGGCCTTCGAGGGCCTCGGTCTCGGATGCGGGAGCGGTCCGCTCACGGGTCGATACAAGCCGCCGATGGGCGGCGCGCTTTACTTCCTCCGACCGGGCACGACCAAAGTCTCACTCTTCCCGGGCATCCCGGTCTTCGGTGGCTCGAAGCGCACCGTGCTCGACGTCTTGCTCTACGCGGCCCACATGTTTTTCTTGTTCCGTGCGCTGGTGGCGCCCGAGCTTTCAACCGACCTCCTCCTGCCAACTATCGTTCTGCTTCCACTCCTCGGCCTTACCGACAAAACGATCTTCCTCGCGTCGCGAGCCGAGCACTACTACACCGCGCTCGTCTGCTTCCTCTTTGCCGGCGATTGGCTCGCGGGCTCGAAGCTGGTTTGGGTCGCCATCTGGTTGTGGGCAGCGACCTCCAAGCTCAACCATCACTTCCCGTCGGTCGTCGCAGTGATGCAGAGCAACAGCCCGCTCACCCGCATGGGGTCTGTCCGAAAGCTGTTTTACCGAAGCTATCCGGACGACCTCCGCCCTTCCCGCCTGACCCACCTGATGGCGCACGCGGGGACCGCGGTCGAGCTCGTTTTCCCGGTGGTGCTGGTCCTCAGCGACGGTGGCATGCCGACGACCGTGGCGCTCACCGTCATGCTCTCGTTCCACATCTTCATCACCAGCAGCATTCCGATGGGCGTGCCAATCGAATGGAACGTCATCATGGTGTACGGCGCGTTCGTGCTCTTCGGGCACTATGCCGACGTCAGCGCGTTCAGCATTGGCTCGCCACTGCTCATCGCCTACCTCGCTTTCGCGCTGATCGCCGTCCCGCTGTTCGGGAACCTCGTTCCGTCACGCGCCTCGTTCCTATGTTCGATGCGTTACTACGCGGGGAACTGGGCCTACAGCGTTTGGCTCTTCAAGGGCGACTGTTGGAAGAAGATCGACGCGCACATCACCAAGGTCGCGCCCGGCCTCCATGCGCAGCTCGAGGGCATGCTCGACGAGGACGCCATCATCGCCTCGATGTCCAAGGTCCTCGCTTTCCGTTCGATGCACCTCCACGGCCGCTGTCTGCAGTCCCTGCTACCCAAGGCCGTCGACGACATCGACGCGTACGAATATCTCGACGGCGAGCTCGTGACGGGCATCGTCGTCGGTTGGAACTTCGGCGAGGGGCACCTACACAACCTGCAGCTCCTGCGATCCATTCAGGAGCAGTGCGGGTTCGAAGATGGCGAGCTGCGATGCATCTTCGTGGAATCGCAGCCAATGGGCCGCGGGACCCACGCGTGGACCATCGCCGACGCAGCGACCGGAGTGCGTGAAACCGGTGAGATCGCGGTCAAAGATCTCCTGGGCCTGCAGCCCTGGCCCGCGATACCGAGTGACTAGCTCTGGCGCGGCAGGTTGAGCGAAAGCTTGATCACGACCAGGTCGCGGATGAGATCATCCGGCATCCCGGGATACGCGATGCCGAAGTCCTGACGGTTGATCGAGAACTCCGCGTTGGCACTGACTTCGGAGTCGGTGGCGCTGATCGTGGCCGGAAAGCTGATCCTCTTGGTGACGCCGTGAAGGATCAAGTCACCACTTATCGTGTGGCCGGCTCCGTCCTTCTTGATTTCGGTGGAGCGGAACTTCGCGGTTGGGAACTTGCCCACATCAAAGAAGTCCGGCGACTTCAGGTGCTTGGTGAGCTTTTCCTTGTCTGCGAAGAGCGAGGCCGTTTGGATGGTCAACTCAATCGTGCTCGACTCGATGGGGTCGCCAACGTCCACCCTGCCCGAAAAATCGGTAAACCCTCCGACATGGCTCGCTGTGACCTTGGCGCCGACGAACTCAATCTTGCTGTTCGAGGGGTTGATGGCCAAGGAGCCTGCGGCCGCCTTGTCGGGCTTGCCGCTTGGAGCGGCCTCTGCCTTGCTGTCGGGGGCAGGCTCGACTTTCGCAGGCGCCACGTCGGCGCCGGGGTTCTTGCAGCCCACCACCAAGAGACCAGTCACAAATAGAAGCGCTGTTGTTCGCATGAATCCTCCGTGAGCCCGGTTATGGTGATTGCACGGTCATGGTCAAGACCGGCGATCGCTTTGATTACATCGACGGACAAGCGCCGAAAACGGTTGAAACCACTATCGAAACTAGGATCTGGCGTTCAATCGAATTCACCCTGATATTCGCTGGCTATGTGGGCGCTTGTCATCTAGGCTTCGGCCAGTTTCACGGGGAAGGAGCAGCTGGAAATGACAGCAAGAGCAATTGGTGTATTCGTCCTGGTCCTGGCGATGGCGAGCCCTGCATTGGCGGGGCCGTCGAATTCGACCATTGGTGCGAAGAAGCTCGAGAACGACATGGTCCACAGTGGTGGCGTGGGTTACCCGAGCATGTTCTACGAATGGTGGAATAAGGGTAAGAAGAAGCTCGACTGGGGATTGAGCGGTGATCTCGTCTACGGCGGAAGCTGGGGAGTCGCGACCACAGGCAGCCGAACCCGGGTCTTTGGCGTGAGGGTCCGATCTGGAAGCCGATTCATCAAGATCGGCCTTGGCATCAATGGCCTGCTCCGGTGGCATCTGTCGGCAAAAGAGCGGCCCAAAGTGACCAACGACGTGGGAATTCTCTTCAAGCCCGGTATTCTGCTTTCGAGCAACGTCGGCAACTCGTTTACCTTTGGGATCAAAACCGAAGTAGGCGCCCCCGTCTCGATCGACGTTCACGAGCGCGTCAGCGTCGTCACCGGTGGCTACATCCCGTTCACTTACTTCTTTAATCAGGGCAGCAACTTTGGCGTGATTCCGCTGCTCGTCCGTATGGGGGTGGAGATCAAGGCCAATGACAACGTTGCCCCTTGGTTCTTCTTCGACCTCGGCCCGGGCATCAATGTCGGCAGTGGCCGTTCCGGCGCGTCGTTCGCTTGGCGAATCGGCGCCGGCACAGCGTTCTGGGGTGTCCTAGGCAAGAACAAGAACAAGTCGAATGTCGCAGAGACCGAAGTCATCGAGGTTGAGGTCAGCGATTAGGCCTGGGCTCGAATCCTCGAACGTTCCAAAGGGACCGTGCTGCGAAAGCGCGCGGTCCCTTTTTCGTTAAGCCGCGGTTTTTCTCGGGCCCGGCGTCCTGGCGGGAAGCGCCCGCTGACCCTAAAGAGTTCCTATCGGGAGGCCATGGACGCACCGCTGCAAGGCGTGCATGATGGGCCACCTCGAAAAAGGAGTGACCAGTGGCCGACAAAGACACCACGAGCTTCATGCGATCCCTGTGCATGGGCCGCATCGAACAGGACGTCATCTTTCCGTTTCCGACGCTCTCCGACGCAGAAAAAGAAACCCTCGCTGATGTTTCCGGCGCGCTCGAAGGCTTGCTCGGCCCCCGAGCCGAGGACTTTCGAGCCTGGGACGTCGCTGGCGAGCTGCCTCAGGAGTTCATCGACGAGCTGAAAGAGTTCGGCATGTTTGGCTTGGTCATCCCCGAAGAGCACGGCGGCATGGGGCTCGGCAACAAGGCCTACTCGCGCACCCTACAAGAAGTCGCGAAGTACGATGCTTCCGTTGCCGTGACGATTGGGGCACACAGCTCTATCGGGATGCGTGGCCTGTTGCTGTTCGGAACCGAAGATCAAAACAACCGTTACATGGAAAAGCTCGCTTCGGGCGAAATGCTCGCGGCCTATTGCCTGACGGAGCCGGGCGCCGGCTCGGATGCCGCTGCGGTGAAGACGACTGCCGTCAAAGAGGGTGACCACTGGGTGATCAATGGCAACAAGCTCTGGATCACCAACGGCGGCATCGCGGACTTCTTCACGGTTTTCGCAAAGACGCCCGAGGAAGGCGGCCGCGGCAAGATGACCGGCTTCATCATCACGACCGATATGGAAGGCGTAAGCATCGGCCCCCACGAAGACAAAATGGGGCTCCGCTCCAGCTCGACGACGACGGTGCACTTCGACAATGTTAAAGTGCCGGACGGCAACGTCCTTGGCGAGGTGGGCCAAGGGTTCAAGGTCGCGATGGCAATCCTGAACAGCGGACGCACGGGGCTTGGGGGCGGCTCGGTCGGCGCGATGAAGCACCTGATCAAGATGGCGACCCTCCAAGCAAACGAGCGAAAGACGTTCGGCCAGCCTATTTCGAGCTACGGCCTCATCAAGAAGAAGGTCGCTCGGATGGTCATCGACTGTTACACCGCCGAAGCCGCGGTCACCATGGTCGGTGGGCTCATCGATGAAGGCTATGAGGAGTACCAAGTCGAGGCCGCCATCTCCAAAGTGTACGCCACCGAATGCCTATGGCGTACGGCCGATGAAGCCCTCCAGATCGCAGGCGGCAACGGCTACATGCGCGAGTATCCGTACGAGCGGATCGTTCGCGACTGCCGAATCAATCGGATCTTCGAAGGCACCAACGAGATTCTGCGTTTGCTCATCGCTTTGACGGCGATGAACGACGTAGCCAGCCAGCTCAAAGAGCTCGCGTCCACCATGAAGGACATCTTCAACGAACCGATCAAGGGCTTCGGAGTGCTCTCGGACTACGCGCGCAAGCACGCGGTGCTCCGGACCGGCATCGGAGGAGACGCGAAGTTCACTGGGATAGACGCGGCCATTCAAGATCAGGCGCAGGTTTTCGAAGAGGAAACCCGGTACCTGGCTCAGGCGGCCGACAAGATTCTCCGCAAGCACGGAAAGGCCATCATCGGTAAGCAGTTCGACAGCCACCGCCTGGCCCAAATCATGATCGACCTCTTCGTCATGGCGGCGACCATTAGCCGCGTCCAGGCCTCGATTGAAAGCAAGGGCGTCGAGGCTTCGGCGCTCGAAATCGACATTCTCAGGACATTCACCCGCGCGGCCAAGGTCCGCATCAAGCACAACTTCCGGCGCATCGACACCAACGACGACGAGATGTTGAAGGCCATCGCCGACGACGCGTTTTCGGCGGAAGGGTTTCGCTGGGACACAGTCTAGCCGTGAAGCAGTATTCGCGAGACGAGGTCGAAGAAATTTTGCGGCGCGCGCTTGAAACGCAGCCGCTCGAAACGCTCTCTCATCGAGACCTCGTCGACTCCGCGGTGGAAGCCGGAATCGACGCGGCCGACGTCGAAGCTGCGGCAACGCAAATCGAAGAGGAGCGCGAGATCCTCGTCGAAGAAGAGCAAATCGTCACCGCCCGAAAGAAGCGCTTCCTTCAAAGCATCTACACCTACGTGGTCGTCAACGCCGGCCTGTTCGTCATCGACATCATGTCTGGGCCAGGCTGGTGGGTGCAGTGGGTCCTCGCAGGCTGGGGTGTCGCCCTGGCTTTGGGCGCCCGTCGCGCATTGATGCCTGACCGAGAGCGGCTTCGTGCCCGCGCTCGCCGCCGCATCGCTAGGCGGAGCCGTGGAAAATGGGAGAAGCAAGTTCGCAAAGAGGTCGACCGCGCCATTCAGGTGGGCGTGGACGCCCTCGTGGATGCCGCGTCCCGCAAGCTCTCCGCTCGCGCGCAGGCACCGTCGCAGCCAGGCCGGCGAGTGAGGGTGGAACGAGCGGACTCCGAGGTCGCGGAGGTCGAGGTCATCGAGCGACCCGAGCGAAAGCAGCGACGCTAAAACGAAGCCTGAGCCCGATCGCTAGTCGAATTGAAATGTGCCTTGGGCAAGTGGTTCGATGCAGCCGGGGTCGTCGTTTTCGATTCGGTTGATTCTCGCAGAGACCGCCGTTCTGGTCAGAGGCGGCGACTCCGATAGCTCACCCTCGTGCAACCATTGCCGCGCTCGTTCGCCGCTCAAAACCACCGGCATTCGGTCGTGGATGTCCTCGACCTCGCCGGCCGAATCTTGGGTTAGAACGACGTAGCGGCCCTCTTTCCAAAGGCCCGCCATCGAGAACAACGAACGGTCTTGGGTCCGAAAAAGATACGGCTGGTTGACCCGCCCTTCCCTTCGCCATTCGAGGAAGCCATCCGCCGGAACGAGGCATCGTCCGCCGCGAAAGGCATCACGAAACATGGCCGTTCGCTCAGCGGTCTCCGACCGTGCATTGATGGCAAGCCCTCCCGTCGATCGCTCGAATCCCCAGAGCGAATCGGCGAGGATGAGGCTGCCACCGTCGAAATAAATCACCGGGCTTCGTTGCCCTGGCGCGATGTTGTATCGTGGGCGGAGCTCGATTCGAGTCTCGCTGAACGCGTCGAACGGCAGGTTAGCAACGAGTGTATCTTCGTCGGGGCAAGTCAGCGTGTATCGCCCGCACATCGCTGGTCAGGCCGGTTCGGTATGGATCCCAACGCCCGCGTACTCGAAGCCTTGCTCGGCGAGCTTGTAGGTGACCCAAATGTTGCGGCCGTCGAAAATCACGGGCCTCCGCAAAAGATCGCGAATCCGATCGAACTCCGGGTATTGATACTCGCGCCATTCGGTCAGTAGCACGAGGGCGTCGGCGTCCTTTACCGCGTCGTAGGCGTCGTCGACCAGCGTGACGTTGTCGCCAAACAGTTCCTTGATGTTTTTCATGGCTTCGGGGTCGTGGCCGACGACCTCGCACCCCTCATTGAGCAGGAATTCGATGGTGGTGATCGAAGGCGACTCACGTATGTCGTCGGTGCCCGGCTTGAAGGCGAGGCCCCATATCGCGATCCGCTTGCCAGCAAGCTCGCTTCCGAAGTGGCGCTTGAGCTTACGAACCAAAAAGCTCCGGTGTCGGACATTTACGCGGTTGGTGGCGTCTGCGAGCTCGAGCTCGATGCCGTGGCGCCGCGCGGTTGCCACGAGCGCTTTGACGTCCTTCGGGAAGCAAGACCCGCCGTACCCAGGGCCCGCGTGCAAAAACTGTGCGCCAATTCGCGGGTCGCTGCCGACGCCCTTGCGAACGCTCTGCACGTCGGCGCCGACCTCTTCACAGAGAACCGCCAACTCGTTCATGAAAGAGATGCGCATCGCTAGCATCGTATTGGCGGCGTACTTGGTGACTTCCGCGCTTTCCGGATTCATCCAGACGATCTTCGTGCTCGATAGATTGAGTGGATGGTAGACCCGATCCATGAGTCGGCGCGCTCGCTCATGCCCCGGACGGATGCCGACCACGATCCGGTCCGGATACATGAAGTCTTCGATCGCGCCGCCCTCTTTGAGGAACTCCGGGTTCGAGGCTACTTGAATGTCGTGCTCGGCATCGGCGACGAGCTTCTGAACCTGCGCGTTCGTCCCCACAGGCACCGTGCTCTTGTTGACGATGACCAGGTCGTGGGTCGTGTGTTTGGCCAGCTCCCGTGCGACCGCAAAGACGGCGCTCAGGTCCGCCTCGCCGTCGTGCGTGGGAGGCGTGCCCACCGCGATGAAGGCCAAATCCACATCCCGAACGGCGGAGGCGAGGTCGGTCGTAAAGGTCAGGCGGCCTGCGCTCGCGTTCTCCCTCACCATCTCTTCCAGGCCCGGTTCGTAGATGGGAATCTCGTAGCGCTTGAGGCGCTCGATTTTGTCGGCGTCTTTGTCGACGCAAACCACGCGCTGACCGGTCGCGGCGAAGCATGTGCCGGTGACGAGGCCAACGTAACCTGTGCCAATGACGCAGAGTTTCACGGCGGAGCCATAGCACGTTTTCGGATTCCCGAAAGATGCCAGTTTCGGATCTTCGGGCTAACCTTCGTGCACGGAAAGGCTCCTTTGATTCTCACCAACATCGACAGCGTGCCGGGCCAACATATCGTTCAGCACTACGGACTGGTGCAGGGGAGCACCATCCGGGCCAAACACTTCGGGCGAGACTTCGCCGCCGGCCTGAAGAACATCGTCGGCGGAGAGCTCAAGGGCTACACGGAGTTGCTTCAAGAAAGCCGCGCCGAGGCCACGAGCCGCATGGTTGCGCAAGCGAGCGAGCTGGGCGCGAACGCGGTGATCAATGTGCGCTTCACGACCTCCTCGGTTGCTCAGGGAGCCTCCGAAATTCTCGCCTACGGCACTGCCGTCCTAATCGAGTAGCCGAATGGGTTCGGTCGAGCTGTGGATAACCCTCGGAATCCCCGTCATCCTGATCCTCGTGGGCAGGTTCGTCGGCGCGAGCGTCGAGCGCAATCACTACCGAAGCATCATCGAGCGTGAAGCCCAGTTCCGCGCTCGGCCGGCGGTCTCCACGAAGCACCTCGACGCACCTTGCCCGATTCAATCGGCAAGTCTCGCCGTCGGTTCCGTGGTGGTGTCCGTCGACCACTTCAAGCGTTTCTTGAGCGGGTTCCGAATGATCTTCGGCGGAGAGATCCGTTCCTACTCGTCGCTCATCGACCGCGCCCGTCGCGAAGCGGTGCTCCGCATGAAAGAATCCCAGCCCGGCGCGGATGCGTTCCTCAATACCAGAATCGAGACCTCGACCATCTCGAGCACGACGGGGAACGAGGGGATGGGGACCATCGAAGCGCTGGCCTATGGAACGGCAGTCCACTACGATCGCGGCCCATGAACGACGAACGACCCCGTGTGCTGACCGAACGCGATGGACGCATTTTTCACATCGTCCTCGATCGCCCGAACAAGATGAACGCCTTCGACGTGCGCATGCTTCGGGAGCTCGCCGAGGCCGTGACCGAGTACGAAGCCGACGAATCGCTCTGGTGCGCCGTGTTTTACGCCAATGGTGAGCATTTCACCGCGGGCCTCGACCTGGCCGAGGTGGGCCCGGCCGTCCGAAGCGGAGCGGCGCTGTTCCCGGAGGGCTCGGTCGATCCGCTCAATCTGCACGCGACGATGCGCCAAAAGCCGCTCGTCATGGCCGTGCAGGGCTGGTGCCTGACCATCGGGATCGAGCTGCTGCTCGCCGCCGATATTCGCCTGGCCTCCGAAGGCGCCCGTTTCGGACAGATCGAAATCAACCGAGGCATTTTTCCGTTTGGTGGCGCAACGATTCGGCTCCCGGAGATCGCCGGTTGGGGCAACGCGATGCGCTGGCTCCTCACCGGTGACCGCTTCGATGCGAACGAGGCCCTACGGCTCGGCTTGGTCCAAGAGGTCGTGCCCGAGGCCGCGTTGCGCGAAAAGGCCATCGAGATCGCGCGGACTGTCGCCAAGCAGGCCCCGCTGGGCGTCCGGGCGACCCTCCGCTCCGCGCGGACCTCTCAACTGAAGGGGCAGGAGGCGGCAGTCGCCGAGCTTTTGGTCATCGCGCGCGAGCTGATGGACAGCGAAGACGCGGCCGAGGGCATCCGCTCGTTCCTCGAGCGGCGCGACGGCGACTTCAAAGGCCGCTAACCGCTCTCCGATCGTCTGATCCGAATCGTGCAGCGCCTCGACGCCTGCGCGGTCAGCTGCGCCGCTTGACCTTCGGAATCGCCTTCTCGATTCGAATTGTGCAGTCAATTCCGACGACCTTCCGCAGGGCCGGCTCGATGACGCCGCTGCGAACGTACTCCGCGCCGACCCCGAAGGCCGCCCGGCCTGTCACTCGAACGACGACCTCGTCTTCGCCCACGTCCAAGAGCTCGATGCTGCTCGCGTCTTTTTGAAGGAGCGGATTGAGAACCTCGTCGATGACTCGCTGCACCGCCTGTAGCACCTGCCCAGCATGCGAAATTGCTGCCCCGGACGCAAACCTCCCAGATTTGCAGCGCCGAAGCAAAGCTGGGCTATACTCTGCACTGCACGATGCAGCCCGCACGCACACGGCTCCAAGTCGACGTCCGCCGACAGCAACTGCTGGAGCTCGGGCTCGAGCTTTTCGGGAATCAGACCTACGACGAGCTCTCCATCGACGAGATCGCTAAAAGGGCTGGCGTTTCCAAAGGCCTTCTCTACCATTACTTTCCGAGCAAACGGGCCTTCTACGTGGCGGCGGTCCGTGAAGCGGCGCGCGAGCTCTTGGAAGAGACCGACGTCGATCAGCAGCTCGTGGGACATGAGCTCGACCCCGAGGGCATTCGCGCCAGGATTCGAGCCTTCCTTGTGTACGTCTCGCGCCGGCGCATCTCGTATTCCTTTCTCCTTCGCGGAGGCATTGGAACCGACACGGAGGTCGCCCAGATCATCGAGGAGACCCGACAGGCTGTTCTGGATAAAATGGGTTCGCGTTTGTCCCGCTTCGGCGCGGACCCGAAAGCCCCGTCGACCAGGCTGCGTCTCCGGGGATGGCTGGGCTTTCTCGAAGCGGCGAGCCTCGACTGGGCAGAACGCCAAGAGCTCGATCTGGATGTGTTTTTGGAGCTTCTCGTCCAGATGGCAGGCGCCGTATTTGCCGCCATTCTCAATCCCACCGAGCCGTGATGGGGCGACGCGACGTCTTTGCCGCTGCGCTCGTAGCCGCGGCAGTGACCGCTTGCACCAGCGGGCAGAGGTCCATTCCGACGCAGGAGACCGAAACCGAGGACGCTACGCCGGTTCCCCTGAGGACCGACCCAGCGCGCCAAGGCGCCGCGATGGACTGGAGCTGCTGCGACTCCGCTTCGCTCCGCAACCCCAACGACGGCGCATTGCGGGGCGGTGTGCCGCTTCCCCTCAGGGCTCCCGGCTTGCGCTTCAACCCGCGCCGCGATCCATCGGCTCGCTACGGGACCGTGGAAGTCGTTCGGGCTTTGGTTCGCGCCGGCGCACGGGTCGACCAAGAGCTCGGCGGGCTTCCGGTCACAATCAACGACCTCAGCCGCGAGCGCGGCGGACCGATCCCCCATCATCGCTCACACCAGAGCGGCCGCGACGTCGATGTGCTCTTCTACCAGCGCGGCCCCGACGGCGAGCCCATCGAGAGCGTGGGTGCGTTCTTCGGCCCAGACGGCGTAGGGGTGGATTTTCGAGACCTGGCGGACCCTAACGACGACATCGTCCTGCAGTTCGACAGGGCTCGGACTTGGCTTTTTCTTCGGGCGCTCATCGAGGACGAAGAGGCACAGCTCCAGCAAATCTTCGTCGCCGAGCACCTCCGAACGCTGCTTCTCGAGTACGCCCGTTCAAACGACGAGCCCTCGACCGCGGTGATGCGCTTCGCGGCGATGAGTTGTCAGCCGAGCTATCCACACGACGATCACTTCCATTTCCGCTTCTTCTGTGCTCCCGACGACATCGTGGAGGGCTGTCGCGATTCTGCTCCGCTCTACCCGTGGCACCGAAAGCGGCTCGAGCGCGCCGGCGTGCAACCCCGCCCGCTCGCGTCCAGACGCCCAAGCGCCAATGCCAAGATCGTGACGCACGAGGAGGCCCGCGCGGCCGCAGGGCCGATGGATCCCGAAGTCGAACGTTGGCTCGATCGCCGCAAGCAATGGGCCGAGCAACCGCACCCGGGCCGCCGCTATTGTCGGTGATCGGGCGGCCGGGCCGTGATGCGCTAAGGTAACGTCGTGACCGACTTCGACTGGATCACCGAACAAGTAGAGTTCGATCGGCTGGTGGACGAGCTCTGTCGGACGGACGCCTACGCCCTCGACACCGAGTTTCATCGCGAACGAACCTACCTACCGCATCTCGCTCTGGTGCAGCTCGCAACCGCGGACCGCATCGCCCTAGTCGACGCTCTCGACGTCGACGTGCGAACGCTCGGCAGAGCATTTCAAAGCGAAGCAGTCTGCGTGATGCACGCCGGCTCTCAGGACCTCGAGATTCTCGAGCTCGAGTGCGGCGCAGTGCCGAACCGAATGTTCGATACCCAAATCGGCGCTCTCTTTTGCGGATATCGCACCAGCTCGCTCGGAAAGCTGGTGGAGGGGTTTCTTGGGATTCAGCTCGACAAGAGCTCCCAGCTCAGCGACTGGACGCGACGTCCCCTGCCCCCGGACGACCTCCGGTACGCCGCCTCGGATGTGGCACATCTACTGGAGCTCCGTGATGCGCTGCTCGACCGCCTTCGTGAGCGAGGTCGGGTCGAATGGGCGGAAGAAGAAATCGAACGCCTACGCTGCAAGGACCGTTCGCCACTCGAGCCCGAGACGCTCTGGTGGAAGCTACGTGGCAAGACCAAGCTCAACGGAAGGGCGCGCGGGGTTGCGCAGGAGCTCGCTGCCTGGCGCGAGGGCGTTGCGAAACAAAAGAATCGGCCGCCACGAACCGTCCTGTCCGACATGGCTCTGTTGGCTCTGGCCCAACGGCCCGCGCGCAACGCCGAGCAATTGGGCGGCATCCGGAACTTCGACCTTCGGCGTTTCAAACACCGCGACGAGCTTTTGCTGGCCATCGAACGGGGAACCCGACTACCGAAACACGACGTTCGGGTGCCGCCGAGGAAGCCGGAGAACCTGCCGAGCGTCGAAGGCGTCATCGCGCTCTGTCTGGCTTGGCTTGCGCAGCGTGCCGGGCGAGAAGGCTTGGACATGACCGTGCTCGGCACGCGTGACGACGTGACCAACCTCGTGCTGGGTCAGCCTTCTCGCCTCGCGAGTGGCTGGCGAGATGCCCTCGTCGGCCACGAGCTGCGCGCCATCATCGACGGAACGGCCGCGCTTCGCGTCGACGGCACCGAGCTCGAGCTGCTGGATCGCACGCCTCCCTGATCCGCGCTACATTGTTTCGGTGGCTGTCACCAAGACCGGACGCATCATTTTGATCGTTGCTTCGATCGTCGTGGTCGGAGCGGGTATCAAGCTGGCTGCGCCGTTGCTGGTTCCTGTTCTCGTCGCCTCCTTCATCGCGATCGTGACCGCGCCCCTCGTGATGTGGCTTTGCGACCGCGGTGTCCCGCGCCTCATCGCGGTGTTGTCGGGGCTGCTTCTGGACGTGGCCGCAGGCGCCGCCCTCGGCGTTCCACTCGCCGGAGCGGTCGGAACCTTCACCGCGCGCGCGCCGACCTATGCCCCGATGCTCTCAGGCCAACTTGGGAAGCTCGAGCTCTGGTTGGCGGGCAACGGCATTCACCTCGAATCGATCTACGACTTCTCCGAGTCGACTTGGATGCTGAATCTCGCGGCGACCATGGCCCAGTACGCCGCCTCCTTCGTGTCACAGATGGTTCTCGTCCTGCTCATCGTCGCCTTCATGCTCTTCGAGTCCACCGGCCTTCGTGAAAAGCTCGCGAAGATCGCGACGCCTGCCCAAATCCAGGAGCTGTCTGCCGCCGCCCGCGAGGTCAATGCCTATCTGGTCGCAAAGACGGTGATGAGCCTCCTCACCGGCGCCCTCGTGTTTCTCTGGTGCGTGTGGCGAGGCGTCGACGTTCCGGTGCTCTGGGGCCTGCTTGCGTATCTCCTCAACTACATCCCGACCGTCGGCCAAATCATCGCAGCGACACCGGCCATTGCGCTGGCGCTGATCCAATTCGGCCCCGGCCAGGCGCTGGTCGTCGCGGCCGGGTTTGGGGGCATCAACTTGGCCATCGGCGCGATGGAGCCGCGGGTCATGGGGCACGCGCTAGGGCTTTCGCCGCTGGTGGTGCTGGTTTCGATGGTGGTTTGGGGCTGGTTGCTCGGGCCAGTCGGTGCCCTCGTCTCAGCACCGCTCACGATGGTCATCAAGCATTCGCTCGCCCACAGCGATGAGCTGCGTTGGTTGGCAGAGCTTCTCGGCCCGTCACCCAGGCCTGCGGGCAAGGCGAAACTAAAGAGCTCCGACGCAGCCGACGAGCTCAGTCGAGCTTGAGCAAGTCGCCGGCCCGTTCCGCGAATCGGCGAAGGACCTTCAGCGCTGCAGCGCTCGCAGTCGTGCGGCCTTGCCCAACGGCGTCCTCGAGCTCCGAGATGAGGGTCGACAGATCCGCGTCGCTGCGGAGCGCGCGACGTAGCCCGTCCTCGACCATGTCCCACATCCATCGAACTTGTTGGGTGCGGCGCGTTTGATGGAGCTCGCCGGACGCTTCGCGAGCTTGTCGGCTCTCGACGACGAGCGCCCAGAGCTCGTCGAGGCCGGTCTTTTCGAGCGCGCTGCACGTCACGACAGGCGGTACGTTCTCTCCTCGCATCAGGCGCAAAGCGCTCAGGTACGAAGCCTGGGCCCGAATCGCCCGCGACCGATTGTCGCCGTCGGCTTTGTTGATCGCCAGCATGTCCGCGACTTCGAGAATGCCGCGCTTGATTCCCTGGAGCTCGTCGCCCGCCCCCGCGATCAGCAGAACGAGGAAAAAGTCGACCATCCCAGCGACGATTGTCTCGGACTGACCCACGCCCACGGTCTCGACGAGCACCACATCGAAGCCGGCGGCCTCGCAAAGAAGGATCGTTTCACGGGTCTTCCGGGTGACCCCGCCGAGGGTTCCACTCGTCGGCGAGGGACGAATGAAGGCTTTGGGATCGTTGCTGAGCGCTGACATCCGGGTCTTGTCCCCGAGGATGCTTCCTCCGCTGACGCTGCTGGTCGGGTCGACTGCGAGCACTGCCACGCGATGGCCGTTCGCGGTGAGCTGTGTCCCCAACGCGTCGATGAAGGTGCTCTTCCCGGCCCCGGGTACGCCGCTGATCCCAACTCGATAGGCTCCGCCCGTCTCCGGCAAGAGCGGTTCGAGGACTCGTTGCGCGAGCTCGGCATGCGCGCGCTGCTCGCTCTCGATCAAGGTGATGGCTCGGGCCAGAACCGCGCGGTCTCCGCCGCGAACGCCATCGACATAGGCCTGCACGTCGAGACGGCTCACGACCCCCCGAGTTGCGCGTCGATCCGCTCCAGGAGCTCGACTGCGGCGTCGCCGATGACCGTCCCTGGTCCAAAAATCGCAGCTGCCCCCGCTTCGCGCAACGCGTCGTAGTCTTCTGGGGGAATCACGCCTCCGACCACCACGAGGATGTCGTCGCGGCCCTGGTCCCGGAGCGCTTGCTTGAGTTGCGGAACCAGTGTGAGGTGACCCGCCGCGAGCGAGCTCGCGCCGACGATGTGAACGTCGTTTTCGATCGCCTGCTTCGCGCTCTCTTCGGGCGTCTGAAACAGCGGGCCGATGTCCACGTCGAACCCGAGGTCCGCGAATGCCGTCGCGATCACTTTCTGGCCGCGGTCGTGCCCGTCTTGGCCCATCTTGGCAACCAGGATGCGCGGCCGGCGGCCGTGCTTGCTCAGGAACTCATCACTTCGCGCCCGCACACGGTCTACCGCGTCCGAATCTTTGCCGACTTCACTTCGATACACGCCTTCGATACTCCGAATTGTCGCTTGGTAGCGCCCCCAGACGCGCTCGAGCGCGTCGCTGATCTCGCCCACGGTCGCCCGTTGCCTGGCGGCGTCAATCGCCAGCTCGAGCAGGTTGCCCTCACCAGTTTCGGCGCACTTGGTCAAAGCCTCAAGTTTCGGTCTGAGGGCCGCCTCGTCGCGCTCTGCCCTCAGCTCATGCAGCCGCGCGACTTGGGCCTCCCGAACCGCGGTGTTGTCGACCTTGAGAACGTCGAGATGGTCCTCTTTTTCGAGCCGATACTTGTTGATTCCGACGATGGTTTGCTGTCCTGAATCGATACGCGCCTGTGTCCGCGCAGCCGCTTCTTCGATGCGAAGCTTCGGCAGACCCGCCTCGATCGCCTTGGTCATTCCACCGAGCTCCTCGACCTCTTTGATGTGCTCCCAGGCTCTGAGAGCGAGCTCGTGGGTCAGACGCTCGACGTAGTAGCTCCCGCCCCACGGGTCGATCACCTTGGTGGTCCCGCTTTCGAGCTGCAGGTAGAGCTGCGTGTTGCGGGCAATGCGCGCACTGAAGTCCGTGGGCAGTGCGATCGCTTCGTCGAGTGAGTTGGTGTGAAGGCTTTGTGTGTGCCCTTGCGTGGCAGCCATCGCCTCGATGCAAGTGCGAACGACGTTGTTGTAGACGTCCTGCGCGGTGAGGCTCCAGCCGGAGGTCTGACAGTGCGTGCGGAGCGCCAGGCTCTTTGGGTTCTTCGGATTGAACTGCTCGATGAGCTTTGCCCAAAGAAGCCGCCCTGCCCGGAGCTTGGCGATCTCCATGAAGAAGTTGGTGCCAACCGCCCAGAAAAAGCTGATTCGGGGCGCAAACTCGTCGACGCCGAGGCCGGCCGCCATCCCGGTGCGAACGTACTCGAGGCCGTCGGCCAAAGTATAGCCAAGCTCGAGGTCCTGTGTCGCGCCGGCTTCTTGCATGTGGTAGCCGCTGACGCTGATGCTGTTGAAGCGCGGCATCTTTGCCGCGGTATACTTGAAGATGTCCGCGACGATCCGCATCGAAGGCGATGGCGGATAAATGTACGTGTTGCGGACCATGAACTCCTTGAGGATGTCGTTCTGAATGGTCCCAGTGAGCTCGGTCGCGTCGACGCCCTGCTCTTCGGCTGCCACGACATAAAGCGCGAGTATCGGGAGCACGGCGCCGTTCATCGTCATCGAAACACTCATCTTGTCGAGCGGGATGCCGTCGAAGAGGATGCGCATGTCCTTGATCGAGTCGATGGCCACGCCGGCCATGCCGACATCGCCCACGACCCGGGGGTGATCGGAGTCGTATCCGCGGTGGGTTGCCAAATCGAAGGCGATCGACAGCCCCTTTTGACCGGCCGCGAGATTCCGGCGGTAGAAGGCGTTGCTCTGCTCGGCGGTCGAGAAGCCCGAGTACTGCCGGATGGTCCAAGGCCGGCGCACATACATAGTCGAATACGGCCCGCGCAAAAAGGGCGGGATGCCGGGCATCGTCTGAAGATGCGTCACCGGATCGAGATCCTCGGCGCTGTAGACAGGTTGGACGTCGATCCCTTCGGGGGTGTTCCAACGCTGGTCGGCTCGCTCGTCAGCAAGGACCGTCCAATCGGCGAGGGGCGAGGTGCTATTCCACGACTTGGAGTTGAACTCGATTTGGCTGAAGTCGGGCAGGCCGCTCATCCTTGCACCCCCATCGCATCGAGGACCCGCGTCATCACACGAAGCACGTCGGCGCCGACGAAGACGAAATCACTCGCTCCAAGCTCCCGAATCGCACCCTCGCGCTCGCCAGGGCGGCCTGCGACCAACACCAGGTCGCATCCGGCGTTCTTCAAGGCAGCGACGGCCGGCTCGAGCATCGTCTCGTAGTCCGCATCGCTGCCGCAAATCACCGCAAGCCCGGTCGCAGAGCTCTTCCAGGCAGCGGCCAGTGAATCCACGGCATCGAAGCCGTCGTTGGCGACCGCGTCGACGCCTACCGCAGCAAGAAGGTTTTGCGCCCAGGTCGCCCTCGCCGTGTGGGACGAGATCGAGCCGAGATTGGCTAGGAACGCCGTCGGTCGAGTCTGTTGCCGATCGCTTCGCTCCCGCTGCCGCTCCCAAATCTCCGATGCTCTCCACTGCAGAATCGGCTCCACGTGGAAATCGGGTTGGCCGTGCTGCAGGACCGTCGCGACGCTGTACATGTCAGCTCCGTTGCTCGTGGCATCGACGCAGGCTTCTGTCAGCGAACCTGGCGCGCGCGCTTCGTCCTTCACGCTGCGAGCGACCGCCAAAAGGCGATCGCGATTGGCAGCCAGATCGAGCGACTCGAGGGAAGCTTTGAGCAGGGCCTGCAGCTCTTTGTCCGAGACGGACGCGCGATCGATCGCATCCTCGTGCAGGTTCGGGAACTCGCTCACGCCGACCAAGGCGGCCTCGCGCTTGGATAGAACCTTCTCTCGTTCGTCGGCGACGTCGCGGATCGCATCGACCATCTTGCCGGAGCCCAGCGCCCGGACCACGCCGCCTCCCGACTCGATCGAACGCAACTCCTTCCAGGCGCCCCGAGCCAAATCGCTGGTGAGCCGCTCGACGAACCAACTGCCGCCAGCCGGATCGGCCACCTTGCCGAGGTGGGATTCCTCCCGGAGCACGACCTGCGTATTGCGCGCGATGCGGCGTGCGAGCTCGTCGGGGGAACCGATGACGCAGTCGAAGGGCAGCGTGGCGATGCTCTGAGCGCCGCCCAACACCGCGGCCGTGCACTCGGCGGTCACCCGCAGCATGTTCACCCAGGGGTCGACCTGGGACTTTGTGAAACGCGATGTCCGACAATGCATTTGCATGGCTGCGGAGGCGGCCTCGCCGCCCGCGCTGAACACCACCTTGGCCCAGAGCCAACGAGCCGCGCGAAGCTTCGCCACCTGCGTGAAGAAATCGCTCGACACCGCGTAGCTAAATCCGATTTGGCGTGCCGCCGCATCGACGCTCATGCCCGCATCGGTCAGCTGGCGAAGGTACGCGATTCCCGTGGCGATGGTGTAGGCGAGCTCTTGGACGATGCTTGCACCGCCGCCGTCGTAGGGGTCGCTCGAGACGTTCGCAGTGCGGAGGCCCGGTGCGTTCTCGGAGCACCACATTGCCAGATCTTGGAGCTCGGCCGATCGCGCGCCAAGCCCACCTTGAATGCATCCTTCCGCGGCGAGCAGTCCGATCGGGTCGAACCCGAGGCCGCCTGCTAGCCCGCCGTACTCCACTCCACGGCGCTTCGCGATGGCGAGGAGCCCCGAGGCAACGGCCAGGGCGTCCGCACCGCCGTCGACACAAACCGATGTCGTCTGAAGATCGACCGACGCCAACAGCTCATCGAGCTCGTCGATCGTCAGCACGCGGCATCCGCGACGCGGCCCCAAGCGCAGCCAAAGCGCTTCCACGCCACGTTCGAGGTCTTGCTTGATCATTTCCCTGCAGACGCCAGGACGAGGTTCGTCGTATTCCTGCCGAATCTGCCAACCGCCCAGAGGCGACGCCCCGCGGAGATAGGGAAAAATTCCCGGCAAACCAGGATCGCGGAGCTCTTCGACGTCCTCCGCCGAATAGAGCGGTTCGAGCGCCGGCCCCCCCGGCGCCGCCGAGCGGAGTCCGGCATACGAGACGCCCTTGAGGTCAGCCTCCACCTTCGCGATCCACTCGGACTTGCTCACCGGCGGAAAGACGTTCATTCGCTCGTCGGAGTTGGGCACCGCAAAGCTAGATAGACTAGAGAGATTGGAGCCGCAACGCGCCCCTGGCATCGCTTTGAATCCTAGCGCTCTGCCTCGCTCGCGCTCTCCCAGAACTCTTCGACGGGCCCCGCGCGATCCTGAAGGTCCACATAGGCATCGCCCAGGTTGACGAGCACGTAGCCGACGGCTTTGGTACGCCCCAGACGCGTCTGGATGCGCGCCAGCTCGATCACGCTGATGCCTGAAGACACCACCACCATCACTCGGTGCGCGAGCCGCGCAGCGCGGCGCAACACCGGGCCGCTCAACGGGCCATTCCAGGCCAGCGCGACACCCGTCACGGACCCAGGACCCGGCGACTCGGATCGATCCGGTGGATCGGATGGCCGAAGGCTGCGGAGCTCCTCCTCCTCGTTCCCGAGCAGCCTGACCGCGGCACTCATGACGGCGTTGGAGGCGCCTGCATACGGCGTTTCGGTTCTCACGTGCACCCCGCGCCCAGCGCGCGACGTGCTAGGTCCGGTCGCCACGGGTACAGGCCGAGTGAGCAGGAAGGCGTCCTCCTCGGCTCCTGGGTCACGAGCCGGACCAGCCGCAGACTCACGCGCGGGCAGGTCCGGATGTGGATCGGGCACCATCATGCGCACCGTCGCTCGCGCCCCGCGCTTCCTCCGAAACGGCTCGGGCTCCTTGGATGGCCTGGGGGGCTCGGACGAACCGATCGCAGACACCGTCGCCGCGGAGGGGGGCGTCGAGGAGATGGGGGGCGGGCGAGACGACTCCACCGCGGGCAAGCCGATCATCGTCTTTTTGCGCGGCGGTCTCGAGGAGTAGGCCTTACCCGCCTCGGCCTTCGGAGGGGGCGTGACGACCGGCGGCGCCGACGGCGAGCCCCCACTCGGTGGCACGAAACCTTGAATCGTCGGGCGCGCGGACGGCCTGGTTCCCGGGGGCACCGACACGCTCGCCTGCGAGGAGAGCCGACGCGGACGCGACGGCGGTGTGGAAGGCCGTACCGATGGTGCCGGCGTGATGACCGGAGCCGCGTTCGAGGCTGTGCCTGCCCTGTCCCCAACATCGAGAATCGCAGCCGCCAACCAAGGCGCATCGGCGAGGCGCATCGCAAACGAACACGCGATCTCGCGCTCGGCCTCGGTGGCAGGTACGACGAGGGTTCGCCCCGCCCCGTACATTCCGTAGTCCTCGAGCTCGTCGACGAAGATTTCGAGCGCGCTCGGGTCACGCGGCCACACGCTGGTGCCGAGCACAGGGCCGTTGCCCCACCATGCAACCTCGCGCGGGGCTTCGACGGTGAGGGTTCGCAACCTTCGCACGATAATCACGACCGCGAAGATCAGCGCCGTCAGGATCGGCAGCATCACGAGCATCAACGCATGCGCGGGGGAGCGATGCGACTCCTCCGGCAACATCGGGGACGACAAGACGCGAAAGCCGGTCATCGGCCCGAGCGATGCATCTCGAAGCTCCGCAGCCCGTTTGGCGAGTTGCTGGAAGCGCTCGTCGGCTGCTTCCACCGCTCCGACCAGTTGTCGAGCCTCCCCTTCGTCGGGGGAAAGCGATTCCATTTCCGTTCTGATCGTCTTCAACAGCACCAGGAGGGCAGATTCCCGCTCCTTGGCCCCCGCCAGCGCAGCGCGCGCCGTCGCAAGCTGCTGATCGACCGCGGACCGGGCCGGATTGACGGCCATCGTCTGCTCGCTGAGCTCCGCCTTCTGACCCTTCCTTTGTGCTTGGAGGCTTGCAACCCGTTGTTTGAGCGCCTGCACCCTCGGATGTTGCTCGCTCAACGAAGCGCGAGCGGAAGCAAGCTCGGACCGCGCCTGCGCAAGAGGCGAGTCGACGGGTGAGCCTTTCTTCGAACTCGCGACCATTTGACGCGGCAACTCCGTCTGCGCCTTTTCGAGCTCCCCGATGCGGGCCTGCTGCGCCACCACCTCCACCGACGCCGCCTCCGCTTGGGTGCGAAGAAGATCGGCGCGTGCCAAGAGCTGTTCTTTCTCTTGAATCACGTCGGGCTTGCCGCTCTCTTCTCGAAATACCTGATAGGCCGCGACGGCTTCGTCCCGCTTCTTTTTGGCATGTTCTAGTGCCTGCTCGTTCTCCGCGGTGAGACGCTCGAGCCGCGCACGGTTGAAGCTGGCCTGCCGTGCAAGAAACACATCGAGCACGACTTGGGTCAGCGTATGCGCCCGTTCAGCGCTCCTGTCTCGTCCGACGATCCGCATCGCTGCGTCGGTTTCTTGCGATACTTCGATCTGGCTCTCGAGGTCCTCGAGCGACACGTCCCAGCTCAGTCGATCGCGCATCTCTCGAAGACGGCTCGGCGCCATCGCAGCGTCGATAAAAGCGTCCGGCGTGGGCCTCGCACCCTCCCGTTCCAGCTCCGGGGTCCCTTCGTACAAGAGCAGTGCCGAAGACTCGAAGGTTTGCGGCACGAAGAATAATCCGAGGAGCGCGAATACCGACGCGACGAGAAACGCCTTGAGCAAGCGCTTGCGATGGTCTCGAACAATCCACAGCAAGCGCCGCGGCTCGACCGGCAAGCCGGGACGCCGTGGCTTTTCAGCCGACGCGTCCTCTTCGCCAAAGTCGTACGATGCGTCGTCCAAGTTGCGTCCTCTGCTTCCGTGAGCATGACCGTCGAGGCGCCCTTTGGGCAAGTCGACAAGCCATGTGAGGCTGCTAACGTCGCGGCCGACGATGCGCCCGTGGGTGGAAAAACTATTGGCCGCCTGGGGCATCGCCTGGGTGTCGCTACTGCTCGGAAGGGCGATATGGCGACTCGCGCCGCTTGCGCTCGAACCGTGGACTCAGGACCTGATGACGAACGGTCAAAAGGGCATCTACATCGCCTGGCTCGCCGCGAATGCCTACCTCGAGGGCTACCGTGGCTTCCAGTTGCGGTTCTCGCCGCGGGTCGTGGCCAGGGCAATCTACCTTGGGCAGAATCCCCGGCCGCTCTGGGTCATTCTCGCGCTTCCCTTTTGCATGAGCCTTTTTCACTCGACCCGGCGCCAGATGACCGTGAGCTGGGTGTTCGTCGTGGCGATCGTTCTGCTGATCTGGTGGGTACGTTCGCTGCCGCAGCCCTGGCGTGGGATCGTCGACGGGGGCGTCGTGCTCGGCCTGATGTGGGGCCTCGGCGTCATTTGGTGGCTCTTTCTGCGCTATCTCATGGGCGCGAAAATCCCCCCTCCGGGCGACATTCCCTTCGAAAAAGCCGCACAGGAGCAGCCTGCACTCGGTTGAATCGTCGTTTTTTTCGTAAAAAGGCGATCCAAGGATACAGGAACCCTGTAAAACACAGGCTGAACGGGCTCTCAGCCTTGGCATGAGGGTAGTCCAACCTGCACACTGGCACTTGAGGGGATTCGGGCCACACTTGCCGTCGCGAAAATGGGGAACCAGGATTCACAGAGGGGAACGCAATCCAGGCTAGTGCCATGGATCTGTGCGCTGATCGCGACATCTCTGGTGTGGCTGTCGGGCTCATTCGGTACGTCTGCATCCGCTGAGCTCCCGATGACCGGCAACCCGGTTCTTCGCGAAGCGCAACATGCGGAGTCGCACGCGGAACCTTCCGACGCAGACTTAGAAAAGATTGCGCGGATGCCTCGCAGCATTTCGCCTTCGGACATCGAGCCGAACCCCAGTGTTTCCGTCGGCTACCCTAACCGCGGGCTGCTGAGATTCGGGATGCGGATCAACGATGATAGGGCCCTCAAGGTCAAGGTCGGTTCGCAAGACTCGCGCCATGCGACCGGCGAGCTCATTCGACTGATCGAACGCGCCGCGCACGAAGTTGCATTTCGATACCCTCGCGCCGAGCTCACGGTCGGTGATCTTTCGCGGCCCGGTGGTGGCCGATTCCGCCCGCACGTCTCGCACCAGAGTGGCCGCGATGTCGACATCGGATTCTACCTGCTCGATAGGCGCTCGACGCCGGTGAACGCGCACGTGTTCGTCCGGCTCAACAATCAGGCTATGGGCAAGCAGTGGGGTAGCCTCTACAAGTTCGACGCGTCAAGAAACTGGGCGCTAATCGAATCATTGCTCAGCCATCCGACGACCGACGTCCAGCACATCTTCGTGTCGAATGCGATCAAGCGTCGCCTGCTCAATCAGGCCATCAAGGAACGCGCGAATCCCGAGCTCTTGATGCGCGCACGACGCGTCATCACGCAGCCCCGACACGGTGCGCCACACCGGAGCCACTTCCACGTCCGTGTTTACTGCGCAGACGACGATCGCCCGATGTGCAAAGACCGCCCGCCTTTCTATTCGTGGCACCAACGGGCTACACAGGCTCCGGCCGTCAGCACGCTCAAGCCCAATGATTCATGAGCTGGCGGGGTCACTTCTGGACCCTAGGCCCATTTCTTCTCCATAGCCTGCTCCCGCCGAGGGCTCCGGACTGGCAGCGTTGGCAGACGAGTCTCAGCGACGGCGCGGTCGGTACGCTCGAGCTGAGCGGCCGGCTGAGCGGGAGCGGCGCATCGGACACCATCGTGGTGATCGTGCATGGGCTCGGTGGCAGCGCGACGAGCTACTACGCTCGCCGGGCCGCACTTGCCGCAGCACGCGCCGGGCTGGACAGCCTTCGGCTCAACCTTCGCGGCGCCGATCGCGGCGGCGCGGACTACTACCATGCTGGCCTCACCGACGATCTCCATGCCGCGCTGCAAAGCCCCGCCCTCGCCGGCTATGACACGATCCTGCTGCTCGCGTACTCGCTTGGCGGCAACATGATGCTTCGCTACCTCGCCGACCGCCCCGAGCCACGCGTGCGAGCCGCTGCTGCGGTCTGCTCGCCGATCGATTTGAAGCCAGGCGCGCGTGCGATCGATCAGCCGCGCGGCCTGCTTTATCGTCGACACATCTTGAACGCCCTCAAGGACATTTATCGCAACGTCGCAGAGCGTCGTGAAGTGCCTCTCTCGATGGCGGAAGCCAACCGCATCGACACGATCGAACAGTGGGACGAACGGGTGATCGCGCCGCGTCACGGGTTCGCAGGTGCCGAGGACTACTGGGCGCGGACCAGCGCCTGCCACGTCCTCGAAGACATCGAAACGCCGACTTTGTTCATCGCAACCGAACGGGACCCGATTGTGCCGATCGACACGGTGCGGCCTTGGCTCCAGAATGCGACCGGGCTGCGGCGGATCGTCACTGATCGCGGAGGCCACGTCGGCTTCCCGCAGAACGTGGACCTTGGACTCGGGTCCGAGGGTACCGTCGAAGACCAAATCCTCCGATGGATGCTGGCACCCACATAGCGTTTCGCCTGGCCGTTGCGGCAGCGCTCTGCCTTGTCTCGTTGTCCGGGTGCAGGGATGACGGCCCTCACCTTGCGGAGAAGCCACCACGCCCTGCCTGGTGCCCTGAAACCCGCAAAGTCGATCCGCCCCTGGCCAATGTGTCTCCCGCCCATGAGACGCTCGAATACTGGCTTGCCCGGAACGAGGCCTACGGGCCCCTCGACGAGCCGCTCATGGACGCAGCGGCGGTCCGGCGCCACCAGCTTGCGCTCCGAGAGCCCCGGGAAGGCGAGCCGATCGGTCAGACGGATCTGCTGGCACCGGTCGATCGGGAGGCGCTGCAGACCCAGCTCGATGAGCGCCTGGCATACATGAGCCAGAGGCTCGAGGCGGACGAGCTCTTCGATTCGAGCGGGAAGACGATCGGGGCAGACCTGCTCGCTCCGTTCAGTGCGCCGGCGTCGATCGACGCGATAGACGAGTGGCGAGTCGTCGAGAAGCTCGAGGCCCTCCGCTGTGGTCCGTACGACGGCGGCCTCTACACCGCTCCGATCGACCCGGACTTCGACCGCAACCGCTGCAGCACCATGCGCGAAGGCGAGCTCGTTCAGCTTCTGGCCCGCTGGCCAAACGGCATGTTCCTCGCACGCACACCGTACGCGCTCGGCTGGGTCCGCAGCGAAGCGCTCTCCTCGGCGATCGACCGCGACGAAGTCGAAACGCGAAGGCAAGCCGGCGAGCTCCGCCCGTTTACCCGCCGAGAGCTCCTCACCGAAGCGTTCTCCGTGTTGGATGAACCCTATGGCTGGGGCGGCAAGGGAGGCGGCTACGATTGCTCGCGATTTCTCCTCGACGTCTTTGGTAGTTTCGGGATTGAACTGCCGCGGCACAGCGCGCGGCAAGCGTTGGCGGGCACGTTCAGTGTCGACGTGTCCAGTGTCGGGGACCTCAACGAAAAGCGGCTGCTGCTCGAAGCCGCCGCACACCGCGGAATCGTGCTGCTCCACTTTCCCGGCCACATCATGCTCTACCTCGGCACGAGCAACGAAGGCGTGCCAATGGCGATCCACGCGTTCTCCGAGTACCTGACGCCCTGCGTGGGCCTCGACCTGGAGACGGTCAACCGCGTTGATCGCGTCGCGGTGAGCGACCTCTCCTTGGGCGTCGGAAGCTCCCGCCGTGATTTCTTGAGCCGGATCACGCGCATCACGGTTTTGGGCAAGACGCCCGGGCCCGCACTGGTCGCCGACGCGGAGCTTCGCCCGAACGCGCCGGTCTCTCTTCCGGAGGGACGATGCGTCGATAACAAACAAACCGCGATCTTTCGATCGCCTCAGCGACCGGACTCCTCGAGGCCCCTCCGCGTCATCGTCACCGGCGAGCGCGACCCGGGTCCCGCCTCGCTCGTTCTCTTTGCGCCGGATGGCTCTCGAGTCACACCGGCGCAGCAGATTCTCGATGGGCCTCCGTACAGCCGGTGGGTCGAGGTTCCCACGCCGGAAGCGGGCCGGTGGACCGCCGTCTTTGCCGACGGCGATCTCGTGCGCGCCTGCGAGTCCATCGCGGTTGCAAAGCATCCAGCGCCACCCGCAAAACGCAGCTCCCGAGGCCCCGCGTGGGAGCCGAGCCGGAAGTGGGAGCGGGATACCGAGAATTTCTTCGCTGCCTTCGTCGAGCAGCTTTTTCGTGAACCGAGCGGCGGCGACGTCACCTGGTCTCGACTCCAAGAGCTGATCGGGGTACGCGATCGCAACCTTCTCTACGACTACCGATCGGTTGGGGAGGATGCGAGGCTCGACCTGGAGCCCGACTGTGCGGACCTGCCCTACTTCCTGCGAGCGTACTTCGCGTGGAAGCTTCAACTGCCATTCGTCTATCGGGCGTGTACGCGCGGCCGAAAAGACACACCCCCGGTTTGTGACACCGCGGTCCTCAGCAATCTCGACCCCGTTCCGGACCGCGACGAAGTCGGCGCGTTTCGTAGATTCGTTCGCAGGTTGGCGGGCACCGTTCACTCGTCGAGCCCTCGCACCCTCCCCACCGACGACCAAACCGATCTTTATCCGCTGCGCTTGAGCCGGCGAGCGATGCGACCGGGCACCGTGTTCGCCGACCCGTACGGCCACGTCTTGGTCGTGGCGCGTTGGAAGCCGCAGGGCGTCAGCGATTACGGCGTCCTGATCGGTGCCGACGCTCAACCGGACGGCACGGTCGGCCGCCGGCGTTTCTGGCGGGGCTCCTTCCTGTTCACCCCCAAAACCAAGCTCGTCGGCGCAGGTTTCAAGGGCTGGCGACCGGTTCAATACGCGCCCGACACCGACACTGGCACTGACGCTGACACTGATCCTCCGTCGCAGCCCTGGCGGATCGCCACCAACGATCAGCTTCGCAAAGCCGGCGGAATCCGGGCCTGGTCCGATGCACAATACCAAGGCAGCGCCGACGACTTCTACGCTTCGATGGAGGGCATGATCAACCCGCGCGCCCTCGACCCGGTCCGCATGCAGACCAGCCTGGTCGACGCCCTCGAAGAATCGGTTCAGCGACGCCTGAGCTCCGTCCAAAACGGCGAGGACTTCATGAAGGCCGAAGGCTATGCGCCGATCGACATGCCACACGGCGCTGCTCTCTTTTTGACCACCGGCCCCTGGGAGGATTACTCCACGCCGTCACGCGACATGCGTTTGCTGATCAGCATCGACGCAGTGGTGTCATTTCCTGACAGCGTGGCAGCCCATCCGGATCGCTTCGGAATTCTCGACGTTGATCGTGATACCGCGACGGAGCAGGTTCGCGCCGCGCTGCAGACCGAGCTCGAGAAACGGTCGTTCGAGTATCGCCGCTCGGACGGGACTGGCTGGCAGCTCACACTCGCGGATCTAGTCGCTCGCAACAAGGCGATGGAGCTCGCCTACAATCCGAACGATTGCGTGGAGATTCGCTGGGGGGCGCCAGAGGGCTCCGACGAACGGTCGACCTGCAGGCGACGCGCGTCGCAGCGGCAGCAGTCGCGGATGCAGAGCTACCGGCAGTGGTTCGCGAAGCGCGAGCGCCCGGGCTAGGCGGCGTCAGCGCCACTCCTGAGCGTTTTCATCGACTTCGTATCCATCGATGGGGCGTGGCTTCGGGCCGCTGACTTTCTTCGTTTTCGGGCCGTCGGGATGCTTGACGTCACCGCCTTGGAGCCAACCTCGAAATGGATCCTCAATCGGTACGCCGGGACCACCTTGGCCGATCAGCGGAATCGCTGGTCGCTTGGCCATGGATTTCACGACGTTCTTGAGCTCCGGCTCCGGCGTGCCTGGATCGGCCTCGACGATGACCGGGGGCTTATAGTTGATTTCGATGACTGTGGAGGCGGTCTTCGACTGGGTCGTATCTTCGAGCGGTCTCAATACCACGGTGCCGACGCGCCGCTCGACGCATTTGAGCGCCGCCCGGGACAAGCCGGATCCGTATGCGCTAGGCTCGATGCACATTCCCGTGGGGCGGACGATCGCGCTGACGCTGATGCGAATCGTCGTAGCGCTGCTCGACGTGAAATCCCGGACGCAATCCGTGGGCAGACCCACCGCTGCCTTGAGCTCGGCTCCCAGGTCGCGGTCCACCGTTTCTCTCGTCGCCGGCCGGACGAACATCGGTCCAGGCTCGGCTGGCGAGGGCCACTCGCGCGGCCCTTTCGGAGGGTCCGGCGGCCTCCGAGAAATCGGCTGTTGAACGACGGTCTGGCGCGCGCCGCGAACCGGCTCCTCTCCGCTCTGACAACCGAAGGCCAGCATCGCGGCGGAACAGACAGCCCATGCGCGAATCATGGATCCAGTCTACCGCGCAATCTCGCGTAGCGGTACTTCGTGCGCCCGCCCTCCCTAGTGACGCCAAGCTACGCCCAGCGCGCCGCCAAAGTACTGGTCGAGCGCGCCTCCGGCCACGTACGGCGGATCGGGCGGCACGGGGTTCAGGTCGAAGCCGTAGCGGCGATAATCGCCGCTGAGCCGGATTTCAAAGCCCTTTGGAAGCGCAAAGCCCATCATCAGCAGAGCATCCATGCCGTTGGCCTTGGCCTCCGGGAACCAGAGACTCGTGCCAATCCCTCCGACCGCGAAGGTGCCGCGGAAGGCGATGCTCGTGGCCAGGATGAAGAGCTCCTTCTTTCCGATCGCCACCCGAAAGCCTCCGCCAAGCCGAACGAACTCGTACTTCACGCTGGGGACGCCCGCAGTGTTGTCTTCGCCTGGCACCGGTGGGCCCGACAAGCCGAAGCTGAAGCGGTGCACGCCGTAGCCGAGCACGACCGAGGGCTCCCAGCGCCCCTTCGGGTAGCGCCAACGAAGGCCGATGAGGAACTGCTGAGACTCGGTGGGAAAGCTCTGCTCCTGGCCCGTCGTTGCGTCGCGGCGCGTCGAGTCGATCTTGAACAAGCGCTCCCATTCGAAGTCGACCCCGAACTGCGCTCCGACGCCGGCTGTGAAATGTGCGCCAGGGAAGTATTGAAACTTGGTGCCGACGCCCGGACCGGCGGTTAGCTTGTAGTCGCGCAAGTCCCCGCGAATGTCGTCCTTGTAGTTGAAGGTGCGATGCACGACCCGGAAATCGATCTCGATGTCGACTGCAGCGGGAAGATCCCCTTTCCGTCGCTTCGGCTTGGCCTTCGGCGTGCGCTCGTCCTTCTCTATCTCCTTGGATGAGATTGACTGGGGCCGGGTTGGAGTCGCCGCAGCGATGGGCGCGGCTACCGCAGCGCCGGGAACGTCTACACCTAGCTTTCTGATGTCCTTGCGAAAGTCGGACCCGATATTCGCCTGCACGGACTTGGCCAGGGCCGCCGACGTACTGGCGTCGTAGTAGTGCTGACTGATCACCTTGGCGCTGTCGCCGTCGACCAATCGGATGTAAGCCGACCAAACGCGGTCCTCGTACAACACGTCCCCGTCGATGAGCCCGCTCACGGCAAGAGCGGAAGCCGGGGCGACGTGCCCCCCTTCGGACTTGAGATTGACGCCCATGCGCTTGGCCTTCGCGGCAAACTGCTTGTTTGGAAGCATTTCGACCGGTTCCGAGCGAAGCCCGCGCACCGCAGCGCCCCGAATCTTGCCCGTTTGCGCGCCCGTGAACGGCCTGATGACGAGCCTGGGCTGGGTCGGCGCGGGCACCTCGGGTTCCGCCTTGGGAGCCGCAGCGGCGGCGCCAACAGCGCCTGCAACCGGCATCCGCCCGGATTTCATGAGTGCAGCGACGATGCGATTGGAAAGCCGTATCAAGCTCGACGAGGTGTTTCGAAACTTCTCGATCCGTTGCCCTTTGGCGTTTCGCACTTCGGTGTCGCCGATCCATCGGCCTTCG
Organism: Myxococcales bacterium; assembly: GCA_029862185.1. Classification (GTDB taxonomy): domain Bacteria; phylum Myxococcota_A; class Polyangia; order Polyangiales; family Houyiibacteriaceae; genus SG8-38. Next base: position 82,596 of record JAOTXX010000001.1, on the reverse strand, counting down.
GCGCGCCGCACGCGCGTTTTCACCAGCGTGCTGGCGTCGAGCTTGGCCGCCTGCTTGGCGTAGCCCTTGGTGTTCTTCACGACGGCGGTGACTCGCTTGAGAGCAACGACGTCGACCTCGGCCGCAGCCAAACCCTTTTGGACGTTCTGACGGACCTTGACAGCTTGCGCGCCCTGGAATGGCAGCAACGCAACCGGGCCGTCATCCGCGGAGGCAAGTCCCGAGGACGAACACAAACTCAACAGCAGTGTCATCGCACCGAAGCGCAAGATTCGCATCGACTATCCCCCGTCTGGCGTTCCTTGCCCGGAACCACCCAACTCGATGATCCACTCTCGAATCACCTCGACGTCGCTGTCCGGGAGGATGCTCAGGAGCGGCATTCGGGAACCACAGATGCCGATCGTCCCGAGGACCTTGTCGAAGAGGTAGCTGCTGTTTGGATCGCCGGCCACGACCAGGACCCTGGCTTCGCATCCGACCCCCGTCGCGTTGACGTTCAACACGCGACTCTCGACGCCGGGCGATAGCAGATTGAGATTTGACGCCGTGGTGGCGTCGTCGTGACAACCGATGGTGGCACAGCTCTCACCGAACACCGTCTGGGCGTCTTTGGGAATCGTGCCCCCGTCGATGAAGGCGTCGGGGTCCGCTAGGCTCCCCACACAGGCGGCGCCCCCCGAGGCCGTCGCTAGCACAAACAACACTGAAGCAAGGCGTTTCATCCCGCTTCTTGATCCCCCCGAATCATTCACAAAGCTTAGTAGGCTATGGCACTTCTCGTCGAGTTCTGCCGTATTTTTCTGTAATCCGGCGGGCTCAGAGACGATTCAAGCCCCAGTCGTACGGCCGAAAAACCACGTCGAACTCCGCACCACGTGCCCGCTCGAGCTCGGCTGAGACCTCCGGTGTGGCAAATGCCAGAATGAAGTCCTCGATCGTGGCCGGACGGCCCAGGCGCCGCGCGTGCTCCTCGAAATCCGGCTTGTACCAATCGAAGATCGCCGATAGCTGGATTTCCTCGGCTTCGTCGTCGACGCGCACGTGGACCGGGCTCGAACAAAATCCCCGGGTCACGGCGTCTAGCTGCTCATCCAGCCGCCCGGGTTCGAAGGCGAAGGGCATCAGCGCTGGGCATGACTTCGACGCGCAGTTGATCGCTGCATGAATGCGAGCGTCGACGAAGCCACGGATCAGCTCGTTTTCCAGGTCGTAGAGATTGATCTCACCGCCGTCGAGCGGAAATCGAAGCCCGTAGAAGAACCCGAACCCTGCCCTCGGGTCCAACCAGCCATGAACGTCGTGCACCGTGTCGATCGGCCAGTTGTCGACGACCGCGAACACGACCAGCGCGTTGTAGGCGTTGACGTAGTAGCTGAGGCGCTCCGGGTCAGTCGTGAAGCGATCCGGAGTCGTCCGAGGCCCAGTCATTCCGAGCGTCGCAATGAAGCGCCGGAGCTCGGCCTCGTCCGCTCGCACGGCATCATAGTCGACACCCTCTGGTTGGACCCAGCGGCCGAGCGCGGCGTTCCACCAGCTGTAGTCGAAGCCGCCCGCCCCTTGCGCGAAAGGTTTCGCATCGACCTCAATCGAACGCATGCCGAGAGCCTTGACCGTCAAGATCCCGGTTGCCGCGATCACGAGCGCGATCAAAAGCGCAATCGCCCACCAACGTCCATACCAGGGCTTCGACTGCGCATTCATCTCGGGAGTATGGCACGGGCCTGCAAATCGATACATTCCACCTGCTCGAGCCTCGCGACCAGGACCGGGTCCGCTACTCCGGGGTCCCGCGATCGAAGGCTGATCGGACGGCGGAGGCCCGCAGGTCGGACACCACGAGGGACGCGCCGGCGGCTTGCAAGGTCGAGGCCTCGTACCCTCCCGTGCTCACCGCGACGCAGTGCGCGCCTATCGCGCGGGCGGCCGCGACATCATGTGGGGTATCTCCGATCACGACGACCCGAGCGTCCTCCATTTGCGCACCAGTTCGCTCCAGACCTCGGTGGAGCGCGGTTCGCAGAAGCTCGGGACGCTCTGCGTGGTCGGAACCAAAGCCTCCGAACCCGAAAAACGAATCAAGACCGCCTCGCTCGAGCTTCGCATAGGCAGCGGTCTCGGTGTTCCCGGTTCCCAGACCCAAGACGAGGTCATCACGATTGCTCAGCTCGGAGAGCAGCGACAGGACACCGGGCAGGACTTCAAATGCACTCGCGCGTTCGAGCTCACGCGGCAAATGCCCGACGTAGCGCCGAAGAACGTCGTCAATCAAGTCGTCGTCAGCTGCCACGCCGTATTGCATGAGCGCCGCGCGCACGATCCACGGATCGGTCCGCCCTGCAAACTCGACCGAATGCAAGCTCACATCTTCATCGAGCTCATCCAGCACTTCGCTCAACGCAAGCTCGACCGCCCGCCGGCCGGCGCCGCCCGCGCGCAAGAGTGTTCCGTCGATATCGAACAAGGCGATGATACGCTGCATCGATCGAATGTAGCAGGCCGGGGTTTTCATAGTAGGCTCCGCCCGACCGATGGATCTTCACCTTCTTGCCAAGCTCCCCCTCTGGCTTGCCGCGTTCCTGCTATCGCTGACCTGCCACGAGGCGGCGCACGCGCTGGCCGGCAAGATCGGGGGTGACTCGACCGCGGCGGCGCAGGTGACGCTCGACCCCTTGCCGCACATCCGCAGGGAGCCCTTCGGCGCGATCGTGGTGCCGATCCTGTCGTTCTTTCTGCAGGGAGGCGGCTGGATGATCGGCTGGGCCAGCGCGCCGTACGACCCCAGCTGGGCGAGTCGACACCCGAGGCGAGCCGCTGGGATGGCCGCCGCCGGTCCGGCGGCGAATTTTGCGCTGGCCTTACTCGCCGCGCTGGCCATGCGCATCGGGATCGCGGCCGGGTACTTCACGCTGCCCGCTAGCGGCCTGAGCCTCGAAACCCTCGCGGTGGCGCCCGCAGGAGTCGCCCAGGGGCTGGCGCTCTTTCTGAGCGTACTGTTCTCGATCAATCTAATTCTCGGCTGCTTCAATCTGATCCCGCTCCCGCCTCTGGACGGATACGCGATCGTGCCGATCGTCCTCAACGACCGAATGCGGAACAAATGGTTCGGCATGTTTTCAGGCGGGGGCGCGCTGATGGGCCTGATCATTGCTTGGATTCTGTTCGACCGCGTGATGCCACCGGTGTTCCGAACAGCGATCGGACTCTTGTACACCGGCCTCTGAGCGCCATGTCGTGCTATTCTCTGCACGTGCGGTGGATCGGGGTGGTTTTGGCGTCCGCGATGTGGCTCATGACGCCCTTTGCCTTGGCGGATCAAGCCGACGCTCACTACCGCCTGGCAAAGACGCTCCGAGCGGAGGGGCGCTACGAAGAGGCGCTCGATGAAATCGACCGCGCGGTGGCGGCTCGGCCAAGCTACGCGCAGGGGCATCTCACGCGCGGTTCGATCTTGCGGCGGCTCGGGCGCTACGACGACGCGCTGAGGGCGTTCAGAAGCGCGATCGCGCTGGAGCCCAAGGACGGCAGGGCCTACGGACTGGCGGGCGCCGTCCTGCTGCGGCTCGATCGGCCCAAGGAGGCCGTGAAATGCTTGAGGACGGCCACCGAGCTCGAACCGAAGCACAGTAACCATTGGCTCAACCTCGGCGTGGCTTACCGGAAGTCGAAGAACAACGACGCCGCGATCGCGACCTACGAGCGTGCACTGAAGGTCATCCCAAACGACCCCCTTCTACTCAACAACCTCGGCGTGGCGCTCCGCAAGGCCCAACGCTACGACGCGGCGGTCCAAGCGCTCGAGCAAGCGATTTCCGTCGACCCCTACGACGTGGAGATCGCCCGCAACCTCGCGATCGCATACCGCGGCGCCAAGCGGTACAAGGAAGCCATCCCGATCTACATCAAGGCGCTCGAGCTGGGCGACGGTGGGCCGCCCGACCTCTTGTTTGACTTGGCGTCGTGCTACGAAAAGGTCGGCCAGACCAAGACGGCAATCGCGACCTTCGAGCGGTACATCAAAGCCACCGAACAGAACGACCCCAACGCAGCCGAACGCGCCCGGCGCGCCGTAGAGAACCTGCAGCGTCGGTAGCAGGGCCCGGCGGTCAGTCGATGAAGAAGCTAAAGCCGGCCTCGACGCTCCACGCGTGGTTCGGAGCGCCAGGTGGCGTTTTGAAGTACCTGGCCCATCGGCCGCGTACTTCGAGTCCCATCCAGGACAGGAAGCCGTAACCGATCCCAACAAACGCGCCGATCGTCCCGGAGCCGTCGATGTAGGTCGGCAGCGGGACCCCGAGGTAGCCGCCGGTGAATGCGCCCGAGAGCCGAAGGCTTTTGATGTTGCCGCGCAGAGCGATCATCGCGCCGCCGCCAAAGCCAGGATTCTCGAGCGGCCAGGACCTGCCGAGCCATTGAAAGTATCCGCCCAAGTGCAGAGGTCCCGCGACGCCATAGGAACCGTCCAACCACAGGGTCGGCTGCCACTTTCGTTGGCCAGCGAACTTGGACACGGTGCCGCCGAAGACGCCGTCGACCACGACGAGGTCGGTATTGGCAAAGGCCGGCTGCGCGAACCCGAGAACCCCGAGTGACGAGAGCAGAACGAACATGGGCGCGAAGCGCATCACGCCCATACCTGTTATCACAAGTCTTCTTGCCGCCCGCAAAAGCTGCGCGGCTCGGCCGGCACGTTCGAGGGGAGGTTCTCCCGCCTGTCGACCTCGACGATCGCCTAGCCCAGGCCCGGTGTGCTACATCGCCTGCGTCGACCTTGGCGATGAAATGATAGGCGTGTCGGCGACCAGGAGGCAGGGCACGAAGCTCCGATCGGAGCGACTCGTTCGAGTTGATGGGGAAGCCGAATGGGCTATGGTGCCTCCGGCATTTGCGCAGAACGCCCGGTCTTTCTGCTTCTTCCGGTCTCTCCGATCTCAGAAGGGGCGTTTGACCCTACTGCCTGCTTAGGTAGCTAGAAGAAGACCAAGGAGAAGACATGCTGCAGCTCAAGAAGGGTGTAGATATCCTCGCCGATACCGGCGGCGTGAAGACCATCCATGAGGCAAAGGCCGTCATCGAGCGGAAGCTCGACGCAGGCAATCTCGAGAAGCTCGCTCCGATCAAGAATGAAGAAGCGCTGCTGAAGATCGCCAACGCGATCGCGCTTTGCGAGCCGGATGATGTCTTCATCGACACGGGCAGCGAGGCTGATACCCAGTGGGTCCGCGAGTACTCGCTGCGCAAAGGTGAGGAAAAGAAGCTCGCCAAGGAAGGGCACACAATCCACTTCGACCTCCCCCAGGACCAGGCGCGTCTGGTCAACCAGACCTTCTACATCGTGAACGAGGGGGAGAATCTGAGCGCTCTGGCGAAGTCGACGCCACGTGCAGAGGCCCTCGAGTATGTCCGCGCGAACATGCGAGGAATCATGAAGGGCAAGAGTATGCTCATCGGCTTCTTTTGCCGTGGACCCGCCGGCGCAGAAGCAGCAATTCCCGCCATCGAGATCTCCTCCTCCGGATATGTCTTTCACTCGGCGTCGCTTCTCTACCGCAATTGCTACGACCGGTTCGACCCAGAGGTGGAACGCAAGGGCTTGTTCTTCACCAATCTGCACTCCGAAGGCCCAAATCGACCGGAAGATGTGCCGAAGGCTCGCATCTTCATGGATCGGAGCTGGCTCACGACGTACTCGACCTTCTGCACCTATGCCGGCAACACGTTGCTGATGAAGAAGGGCAATCACCGTTTCTCCGTCGACTGCGCAACCTACCTTCGGCCTGGCGATGAGCTCTCGGAGCACATGTTCATCACCGGCATGACCGGTCCCGGTGGCCGCAAGACCTTTTTCGCCGGTGCGGCGCCCTCGGGCTGCGGCAAAACCACGACCGCCATGGTGGGCACCGATTTCGTAGGTGATGATTTGGCACAGATGTGGATCGCCGATGACGGCACGGTGCGAGCCGTCAATCCGGAGAAGGGCATTTTCGGCATCGTGGAGGACGTCAACCGTGAAGGCGATCCCTACTTGATGGACTGCCTCCGCGGCGACGGTACCGAGGTCATTTGGTCGAACGTGCTCGTCGACGACAAAGGTGTGCCTCACTGGACGGGCAACGGTGAGCCGCGCCCATTAGAAGGGGTCAACTACCAGGGCGAGTGGCACAGGGGCAAGACGGATGCCCAGGGCAACGAGCTTCCGATGTCTCACAAGAACGCACGCTGCACGCTGCTCTGCTCGGCGATCAAGAATCACGCCACCGAGGCCAACGCGGATCCGGCCGGCGTGCCAGTAAAGGTCGTCACCTATTCGGGCCGCGACGCGGACACCATGCCGCCGGTGTGGGTGGCCAAGGACAACAACCAGGGCGTCGCCATCGGAGCCTCGATCGTCTCCGCCGCCACGGCCACCGAGGTCGGCGCCACGGGTGTGAACCGGCAGCCTTGGGCCAACGCGCCCTTCATCCCCGGACCTCTCTCCGACTACATGGACACGCAGTTCAGGTTCTACAACAACCCGAAGCTGTCCGAAGAGGGCAAGCCCGTCATGGCCGGGCTGAACTACTTCTTGACGCACGCAGACCGCGGCAGTGACGGCAAAGGTCTGCTCGGCGAGAAGCGCGACGTGAAAGTCTGGCTCGGCTGGCTCGAGCTCTTCGCCCACGGCGATGTCGAGGGCCTGGAGACTCCGATCGGCTACATTCCCAAGTACGAGGATCTCAAGAAGCTCTTCGCCGGGATCGACAAGGAATACCCCAAGAGCCTGTATGCCATGCAGTTCGCCCTGTACATCGACAAGATCGTCGCCAGGATCGATCTGCAGACCGAGGCCTACGGCAAGGAGGAGAATCTTCCGCCGCAGTTGTTCGAAGTCTACGCGGCGCAGAAGGCCGAGCTTTCCGCTCTGAGGGACGAGCACGGCCCGATTGTCCAGCCCGACCAACTCAGCTGATCCTAGCCGGCCCACGCGAGCCAGGGCCCGGAACGGTTGCCGCCAAGCCGGCACCAAGTAAGCTCCGCGCCGTGCGCGCGCCGCCGCTAGATTTTCGCGAGTCCTTGGGTTCGCACGAGCCCGCATGGAACGACTGGCGTTGGCAATCGCAGCACGCCGTGACGAATTTACAAGCTCTCGACAAAGCTCTGACCTTGACCGATGCCGAGCGAATCGGAGCCAGCCGCGCGGAGGCTTCGGGGCTGCCCATTTCGATCACTCCTTATTATCTCGCGCTCTGTCACCCAACAGACCCGACGTGCCCGATTCGCCGCCAGTGCATTCCCCGTGCGGAAGAGGCGATCGCGACCAAGGGCGATCTTCGCGACCCGCTCGGCGAGGAGGCTCACGAAGTCGCCCCTCATTTGATACAGCGCTATCCAGATCGCGTTCTGCTGATCGCCACCGATCGCTGTGGCGTGTACTGCCGTTTCTGCACGCGATCCCGACTCGTCGGAGACGGCGGTGGGGCGCGGTCCATGGCGGCGCTCGAGCCCGCGTTCGCCTGGCTCGAGGCTCACCCCGAAATCCACGACGTCATTCTTTCTGGCGGCGACCCCTGCCTGATGTCCACCGAGCGAATCGCCCGTTTGCTGCGGCGCATCCGAGAGATCGAGCACGTCGACTATGTGCGGCTGGCCACCCGCGCGCCCGTCACCCTCCCCCAGCGAATCACCGACGAGCTCTGCCAGGCGATTCGCGAAAGCCACGAGCGCACCTGGGTGATGACCCATTTCAACCACCCGAAGGAGCTCACGGGAGAGGCTCGAAGCGCATGCGCGCGTCTTGCGGATGCGGGCTTGCCGGTGATGAATCAGACCGTGCTGCTTCGCGGCGTCAACGACGAAACCCATACGCTCGAGGCGCTTTTTCGAGGCCTGGTCCGATCTCGAGTTCGACCCTACTATCTCCTGCAGATGGACCCAGTCGGCGGCACCGGGCACCTGCGAACGCCTTTGCAGCGCGGCGTGGAGCTGATGGCGGCCCTTCAAGGACGCGTGAGCGGGATTGCGCTCCCAAAGTTCATCGTCGATACCCCAGGCGGCCTTGGCAAAGTGCCGATTGGACCCAATTACATAGTGAGCGCAAACGACGGGGTCACGGTTCTCGAAACGTTCCGCGGAGAGTTTGTCGAGTACTACGACCCCACGGAGAACTGAAGCGCCTGCGTTTTTCCGCCCGCCTCTGGCAAGCCCTGGCTGGTGGATGTATGAATCAGCCGCCCGCCGCGCGGGGCACTGAGGAGAACCCATGCAACGAGCCTTGACGCTGCATCAAACGACCATCGGAAAGAAAGTGGTCATGGCCTTGTCCGGGCTCATCATCGTCGGTTTCGTGATCGGCCACTTCCTAGGCAATCTGAACCTCTACCGCGGCCAGGAAGCGCTCGATGACTACGCTCACCTCCTCCAAAGCCTGACCCCGGTTTTGTGGGGTACGCGACTGCTTTTGCTCTTCGCGTTCGGGGCTCACATCGTGTCGGCGTTCTCACTCTGGTCGCGGAACATGAAGGCGCGTGGTTCGCGTTACAAGAAGCACCAAGACATGGCCACCGACTATGCGGCGCGCACGATGTACTGGTCCGGTCCCATTCTCTTGCTTTTCGTGGTCTACCACTTGCTGCATTTCACAATCCTGCCGGAGCATCCTGGAGAGGTCTATCGCAACGTCGTCGAAGGCTTTCAGAACCCTTGGATCGCAGGCGTGTATATCACGGGCAACATCGCCCTTGGCTTTCACCTTTTCCACGGCATCTTCAGCGCGGCCCAAACGCTGGGCGCCAACCATCCGCGCTACAACGCCTATCGCCGCGATGCGGCGATCGCGATTTCCGCCGCTATCACCCTCGGCAACCTGTCGTTCCCGATTTCGGTGCTCGCTGGTTTCGTCACCTTGTAAGGGTCTTCATGCAACTTCGATCGAACGAACCGACCGGTCCCATCGAGCATCGTTGGGAAAAGCACAAAGAGTCGAGCAAGCTCGTCGCGCCGGCCAACCGCCGCAAGCACACGGTCATCGTCGTGGGGAGCGGCCTCGCGGGTGGCGCAGCAGCCGCCTCGCTCGGAGAGATGGGCTACAACGTCAAGTGCTTTTGCTATCAGGACAGCCCGCGTCGCGCGCACAGCATTGCCGCACAGGGTGGAATCAACGCCGCGAAGAACTACCAAAACGACGGCGACAGCGTCTACCGGCTGTTCTACGATACGGTAAAGGGCGGGGATTTTCGCTCCCGCGAGTCGAACGTGTACCGGCTCGCGCAGCTCAGCGTAAACATCATCGACCAGGCCGTTGCTCAGGGCGTCCCGTTCGCGCGCGAGTACGGAGGGCTTTTGGCAAACCGTTCGTTTGGCGGCGCCCAGGTTTCCCGGACCTTCTACGCGCGTGGGCAAACGGGTCAGCAACTCCTTCTCGGTGCGTACCAGGCGCTCTGCCGCCAGATCGAAGAGGGCACCGTGGAAATGATGCCGCGAACTGAGATGCTTGACCTGATCGTTCACGATGGTCGCGCGCGCGGCATCGTTACGCGCTGTATGAAGACCGGCAAGATCAGCCCGCACATCGCCGATATGGTAGTTCTGTGCACCGGTGGGTACGGCAATGTCTTCTACCTTTCGACCAACGCCAAGGGCTGCAATTGCATGGCGGTATGGCGCGCGCACCGCCACGGTGCGGCGTTCGCGAACCCCTGTTACACGCAGATCCATCCGACGTGCATCCCGCAGTCCGGTAGCTACCAGTCGAAGCTCACCCTCATGAGCGAGTCGCTCCGCAATGACGGACGTGTTTGGGTCCCTCGCAAGAAGGAAGACGTCACCAAACGTCCCGAGGATATTCCCGAAGAGGACCGCTACTACTACCTCGAGGAGCGCTACCCTGCGTTTGGTAACCTCGTCCCCCGGGACGTGGCGTCGCGCAACGCGCTGTACGTAACCAGCGAAGGCCTCGGCGTAGGCTTGGAGGTCGACGGCGAACGGCGCGGCGTTTATCTCGATTTCAGCGATGCGATCAACCGCCTAGGCGAGGAGACGATTCGGGAGCGATACGGGAACCTCTTCGACATGTACGAGCGCATCGCTGGCGATAGCCCGTACAAGACGCCGATGCGCATCTACCCCGCGACCCACTACACCATGGGCGGGCTGTGGGTGGACTACAACCTACAGACCACAATCCCGGGGCTCTTTTCGGGCGGCGAAGCGAACTTCTCCGACCACGGCGCGAACCGCCTTGGTGCCTCTGCGCTGATGCAGGGCCTGGCCGACGGCTACTTCGTGCTGCCATTCACGGTTGGCAACTACTTGGGTGAGGTTCGGACCCTGCCTCCGCTCGACGAAAACCATGCCGATGTGACTCGGGCAGTCCGTGCGGTCGAGGAGCGAATCCACAAGCTCATGAACGCACCGGAGCCCAAGCATGCACCAGAGTACTTCCACCGTAAGCTCGGCCGGATCATCTGGACCAAATGCGGCATGTCGCGGAACAAAGAGGGCCTCGAAGAAGCCCTGCGCGAGATTCCGAAGCTGCGCGACCAGTTCTGGCGCGAAGTGAAGATCGTGGGAAGCGGCGCCGAGCTCAACCAGACGCTCGAACGCGCTGGACGAGTCGCCGACTTCTTCGAGCTCGGCGAGCTGATGTGCATCGACGCCTTGCAACGTGAGGAAAGCTGTGGCGGTCACTTCCGCGAAGAATACGAGGAGAACGGAGAAGCTCTCCGTGACGACGAGCGCTTCAGCCACGTGTCGGCCTGGGAGTGGACAGGAAACCCCGGCGAGCCGCGGCTCCACAAAGAGCCTCTGACCTTCGAATACGTCAAGCCCAGCAAGCGGAGCTACAAGTAAGGGGCCCATCGATGAGCGAAGAACTACTGAATCTGACCCTTCACGTGTGGCGCCAAGACGGCCCCAACGACGCCGGCCGCTTCGAGACCCATCAGGCAAACGGCATCTCGACGCACATGTCGTTCCTCGAAATGCTCGACGTCGTGAACGAAGACTTGATCGAGAGAGACAAGTCACCGATCGCCTTCGACCACGACTGCCGCGAGGGCATCTGCGGTAGCTGCGGAATGGTGGTCAACGGCGTAGCGCACGGGCCCCAGAAGCTCACGACCGTCTGTCAGCTTCACATGCGGCAGTTCGACGACGGCCATGAGGTTTGGCTCGAGCCCTGGCGAGCGAGCGGCTTTCCCGTTGTGAAGGACCTGGTGGTCGACCGGTCCGCCCTCGACCGGATCATCCAGGCGGGCGGCTACATCTCGATCCGAACGGGAAGTGCCTCGGAAGCCAACGAGATGCCGATCGCCAAGGCGATCGCGGATCAGGCGATGGATGCGGCGGAATGTATCGGTTGCGGCGCCTGCGTTGCAGCTTGTCCCAATGCATCGGCCAGCCTTTTCACCGCAGCGAAGATCTCTCACCTGTCGTTGCTCCCGCAGGGGCAAGCGGAGCGTCAGGACCGAGCGCGCACGATGGTTGCACAAATGGATGCCGAAGGGTTTGGCGGCTGCACCAACCACGGCGAGTGCGAGGCGGCGTGTCCCAAGGGCGTGAGCCTGCAATGGATTGCCCGGATGAACCGCGAGCTCGTACGCTCGATGGTGAGATCCGACTCGGGGACCAAGAGCGGGCGGCGCTAGGCGCGCCGGCTGTCCCAGATGAAGCGCGCGACGACGCCAACCACCGCGACGAGGATCAGGACCAAGGTGGCTACGGCGTACCGTTCCGCCACATCCCGGAGCACGTCCCAGTTGTTCCCGATCGCATAGCCTGCGGCCATCAGCATCGCGTTCCAAACCGCCGCGGAGATCCCACCGTAGAGAAGCACTGGCGCGGCGTTCATCTTCGACAAGCCGGCGCCGATGAAGAAGAACGCGCGGAGCGCGGGCAAGAAGCGATTGGCCGCGAGGTACATTGCGCCGTGTCGCGCATAGCCTCGACGCACTGCGTCGAGAGCCCGTGTCGCGCCCGGGGTTCTCAGAAATGGGGGCCAGTCGTCTTCGTGATTCGCGAGCCAGACACCGATGCCCCAAGCCGCAAAGCCGCCTAGGAGCGCACCCGCGGTCATCGCTAGGTATACGAAAGCCCAATGCAATTGCGCGCGAACCGCGAGGGCCACGGCGAAGAGCGCCACGGTGTCTCCTGGGATGGGCGGAAAGACATACTCCACCGCAGCGGCGGCTGCGACGAGCGCGTACGCCCAGTACACCGGACCGTGTTCCAGTGTGTGCAAAAATTCGTCAAGCATTCGAACAGCACATAGGCTTGGGATCAAAGCCGGTGTAGCACAGCGCTCGGCTCGACATCAGCGCTCGATGGGTCAGTCTACTGCAACGCAAGGTTAGAATCGTGGCGAGTGGAGATCCCTTGGTGTCAATCCTTCAACGTCCCAACGCACGGGTCGAGGACGTTGCCATCCTCCTCGCCAAAGAAGCCAGCCCCCTCCTCGACGAGCACGCGATGCGTCGAAGCCTCGATGGCCTTGGCGCCGAAGCGTTGATTCGCCGCGGGCTTCGCTCCAACCCCGAGCGCGACGGGCGGATTCTCGCCGAGCTGCTCTTCGAAGAGCTGGGCTTCGAAGGCGAGCGTGACGACTACTACAACCCCTACAACAGCTACCTCGACAAAGTGATGATTCGCCGTAGGGGGATTCCCATTTCACTTTCGGTGCTCACCATGGCAGTCGGCGAGCGCGCGGGGATGGATGTCGAAGGTGTCGGATTCCCAGGTCACTTCTTGGTTCGCGTCGGCGGGTCGAACGGCGTCTATCAGGATCCCTTCAACCGGGGCGAGTTGCTCGACGGTCAAGGTTTGCGAAGGCTTGCAGCGGAGTTTCTTGGCGCGGAGATGGCCTTGCATCCGAGCTACCTCGAGCCCGTGGACTGCCTCACGATTACGATCCGCATGCTCGCCAATCTCAAGAACGCGCATCGGCGTCAGGGGGACTACGCCCGGGCCATGCTTGCCTGCGACCATTTGGTCGAGCTCACGCAGGCGCCCGAGCACCGCCGCGACCGCGGTCTCTTGGCCCACGCCCTTCGCACCTATGGTGCCGCCTCGGAGGATCTGGCGGCGTACTTGGAAGCCAGACCGGACGCGAAGGATGCCCGTGTCGTCAGCGAGGCCCTGGCCGAAGCGCGGCAGCAGGCTGACCTGGTTCTGCACTGATGGGCCTCCTTCTGGGCGGCCACTTTACAGCGGCCCGCGGCGTGCAATGACTCCGCCCGACCGGTGAGGCGCATGTCGATCGAATCTCTCAGAAAACTCCTGCGGCCTGAGCTCGCGCAGCTCTCCCCGTACCGGGTGCCTCCAGCGCCGCCTGAGGTGAGGCTCGGCGCGAACGAAAGTCCGTTTCCGTTGCCCCCCGAAGCGCGCGCGCGAATCGCCGCGGCCCTGCACACGATCGAGATGCATCGCTATCCGGACGGTCGCGCGACGCAACTTCGTGAGGCGCTGGCCCGCGGACTCGGCGGAAGCCCTGCTGAGTACGTCCTCGGCGCAGGGTCCGATGAGCTCATCGCTTCGTTGGCGACGGCGATGTCGAGACCGCGCGGAGGCGCGAAACGCCCCGTCGTCCTGGTCCCGGAGCCGACGTTCGTGATGTATCGAATGACGAGCCAGGTACACGGCTGGGAGCCGCTGGGCGTGCCTCTGGACGAGGACTGGGATCTCGATTCGGACGCGATGGCCGAAGCGATGGAGCGAACGCAACCCAACGTCGTGTACTACGCCATTCCAAACAACCCGACCGGAAACTGCTTTTCTCGCGACAAGGTGGAAAGCCTCGTCGATGCATTTCCCGACACCTTGCACGTGATCGACGAAGCGTACGGAGCCTACTCGGGGCAGTCGTTCGCAACGTTTGCGGAGGAGCGCCCTCACTGCGCCCTGATGGGGACGCTTTCGAAGGTGGGTTTTGCGGGAATCCGTGTCGGCTGGGTCCGCATCGACGAGGCGCTCTCGGCTGAGCTCGAGAAAGTTCGACAGCCGTTCAATTTGAGTACGGCTTCGCAAATGATCGCGACGCTTGCGCTGACCGACCTCGCCCCCTTGCTCGAAGAGCACATCACCAGCATCGTCGCCGAGCGCGAGGTCCTGGCAGGCGAGCTGGGCCAGCACGAGGCGCTCCGCTGCTATCCGAGCGCGGCGAATTTCTTGCTCGTCCGATATGCGGGCGAAGTTCCAACGCTCTGCGAGGCGCTCTTGGAGCGCGAGATCGGAGTCCGGCAGTTCTCGAGCGGTGATTCGCGGCTTCGGAGCTGTGTTCGAATCACCATTGGGACCCCCGAAGAGAACGGGCGCCTAGTCCAGGCGCTCCGCGATATACTAGGCTGAGCGATGTCCGTAGCACGAAAGGTCACGCCCGAGCGGGCGATCGAAACGTTGAGCTGGGCCGCCGATGTGGCGCGAGACCCCGCGCTGCTCGAACGGAAGCCAGACCGCCGTGCTCCGGCGGAGTGGCGTGCGGTGCCGGTCTCGGTGTTTCGCGAACAGATGGACAGGCTGCTCTGCGGGAAGTTTCCGGAACCCGCGCTAGACGCGATCGAATCGGTCGGCGGCCTCGATGCATGGCTGCCCGAAGTCGCAGCCATGGTCGGCTTCGGCGACAACGAGTGGCGTCACAAAGACGTTTGGAAGCACACCAAGCAGGTCGTGAAACAGTCGGTCCCGCGTGTCGCGGTTCGCTGGGGCGCGTTGCTGCACGACATCGGGAAACCCAAGACGCGTCGGATCGACGAGCGCGGCAACGTTTCGTTTCACGGCCACGCTGAAGTGGGCGCGGCGATGTTTCGAAAGCGCGTAGCCGACCGCCTCGGCTTCGAAGGCGAGCAGCGCGAACGAATTCACTTCCTGATCTTGCATCACCTTCGCGCGGCGCAGTACGACGATAGTTGGACCGATTCCGCCGTTCGTCGATTCTACAAGCAGATGGGTGAAGGCCTTCGTGATCTGCTCGACCTCAGCCGTGCGGACATCACGACGAAGCGCCCCGAGAAGCGTCGGCGCGGAGTCCGTCAGATCAGCTTGCTTGCCAAGCACATTCACGATCTTCAGGAAGAAGACAGCAAGGTCGCTCCTCTGCCAAAGGGCTTGGGCACTGCGATCATGAAGGAGTTCGGGGTGCCGCCATCCAAGCGCCTCGGTGACCTCATGAAGCAACTCGAAGCCGCAGTGGACGCCGGGGACGTCGAATCCGAGCAACCGGCCGAGCACTACATCGCGTACTTGGCGGCGCACCGCGGCGAGTTCGGACTCGACTGAGGGCCTCTAACGCAGCAAGGACTCGGCGATGGCGTCCATGACCTCGTCGAAGTCGTCTTCTCGGAAGCGGGCTCCGCTTACGAGCCAATCGGTGTGGGACGAGTCGCGGCCACCGTGAAAGTGTCCGAGGACGTCGAGGTGATCCGCGGTGCCTGCCCACAGAATTTCGCCCCAGACCATGCTCGTGGTTGGGACGAGCCCGTCGTTGAATGAGCTCTCGAGGGCCAGCCCGAGACGCTTTTCGAGAACTTCGCGAACCTCGGGCTCTGGATTGGGCGGCGGATAGACTTTCGAAGTGCGGCCGGCACCCATGTAGAGCGGAGAAAACACCGCCGCGGAGAGCGCGTTGAGAGGCGAGCGGAGATTCTTTGCGATTCGAAGCGGCGCAGGCGGAGGGGTGCGGGTCACGACGCAGCCATATCGAAGATCTGGGTTGTCCTCGACGCCGACGTTGAAGATGTCCATCGACTCCGGTGTGAGTTGAATGACGGCACCCTGATCGCTGCGAATGCCATCAAACCAGTCGCGAACCTCGGCCTGACCTTCTGCCCCTAGGAAGCTGAGGAGCAGCTCGGTCGACCGATCGAGCAGCTTGATCTCGATGCCGAGCGCCTGGTCCATTCGACCCAAGGCCGCGATGATCGGAGCCAAAATGGTGAGCGGGGGCCCGCCCGCGCGGAGTGTCACGTACGTGAGCAGCGAGAGCGCTTCGAGGAGCCGGGTCCCCGCCATCGTCGTGAAGAAATAGGCCAGCGGCGTGCCGTAATGGGGGGTCGCAATCGTAGTGACGGTTCGAACCCGATCGAACCAGGCCGGGGGATCTGGCCAGGCCGAAGGCGAGGCCAGCAGCCGAACGTCCAGCCCACCGGTCGAATGCCCGACGAGATGAATGGCCCCCGCATCATCGGCGCAGCTTTGCTGAATCGTGTCCATGAGCACCTGCGTGCGGTGGACGATGGAGCCAGTAGGCGGCGCGGACACGAGCACGAACTCGCAATCCGCACCCCGCTCCAAGAGGCGGCTCGCGAGCGCCTCCTCGACGTGCATGAAATAGTCGAAGCCACCGAGCCGCGCGAACCCGAACAGGCCGGGAACCAAGACGATGTGATGCCGGGGGCGTGCCACGAGCTCCGATGTTACGCGCTAGCGCCGATAACAGATCTGAAGAACACCACCGACACCGCTTGGCTTCACACGAAGCTGCAGTTTCTCGGAATGCGGAAGCTTGCGCTGGTTTAGATCGACGCCGTAGCGGGCGATTCGCTCGACATGCGCTGCGAGGTCGAGAATGTCTCGCGAAAGCGCAAAGCCGATCACCTCGGGCTTCGCCGCAGCGGCTGCGATGACGTAGGGGTTTGTCATGCCGAGCACGGCGGCGGGGGCTGCGATCGGCATGGCCTTGATCGCGGGAAGCGGAGCATCGGCCGAGGCGCTCTTCGCGCCGAAGAGGGAGGACACGAGTGCGCACAGAAAGCAGAGAACCCCAAAGCAGGGGCACCGACGAGGGCCACTGAGCCCCAACTGAACACTCTTCCTCAACCTCTTCCCACTTCTAGTCTGCCAGATAGCGAAAAATTAATCTAGAGGGGTCAATTTCGAAGAGAAATCATGACCCTTGCGCCATCAAGCTACCCGCTTTGCTTGTCATTGCAAAGTGAATTGGGCTCATTTTGTGTAACGTTGCCCTGGCACGCACGCAGGCCGCCCTCCGAACGTCGAAGATCGCCAAAGCAAAAAGCCCGGGCGAAGCCGGGCTTGAAGCTAAGTGTACGAAATAACTCTTAGCTCACTCGGCGCTACGGGTTCCGCGTCGAAGGTAGGCTGGGATGTCGAGCACGGCTTCGTCGTGCAGGGCGCTGGCTCCAAAGGCGCGGCTGCCGACAGGTTGGCTGACCACGGCCGGGGCGCCTTCCAGCGTCGAAGACAAATCGTCGGCTCGCGCCGGTGCGGCTCGCATCGCCCTATTGGCTGACCCATTGCTCGCGCTCTGATTGGAGGACGCCGAGTGGCGCAAGCCGAGCGGGATGGGCGTGTGCCCGCTCTTCTCGAAGCCCGTGGCGATGACCGTGACCTTGACGGTGTCCGAAAGATTCGAATCGGTCACGACTCCGAAGATGATTTCCGAATCGTCATGGGCCGCCTGCTGAACCAGGCCTGCCGCCTCGTTGATCTCGCGAAGCTTGATGTCTGGACCGGCCGTGAAGTTGATCAGGATGCCCGTCGCTCCCTGCACCGAAACCTCGTCCAGGAGCGGAGAGTTGATCGCCATCTCGGCTGCCTCGAGCGCCCGTCGGTCACCTTTCGCGATGCCGGTGCCCATCAGCGCTCGTCCGTTGCTCGACATGATGGTCTTCACGTCGGCGAAATCTACGTTGATCATGCCCGCATTGATGATCAAGTCGCTAATGCCCTGGACGGCCTGCAGCAACACGTCGTCTGCGCGCGCGAACGCGTCGAGCATCGTGATGTCGTCGTCGCCCAGCGACATGAGCCGCTGATTGGGAATCGTGATGATGCTGTCGATGACATCGATCAGCTCTTGAACACCGCGCTCGGCGTGCTTGGAGCGCTTGCGCCCTTCGAACAGGAATGGCTTGGTGACCACGCCCACGGTCAAGGCACCCTGGTCTTTTGCAATCTGCGAAATGATGGGAGCCGCGCCGGTGCCCGTGCCGCCGCCCATACCGGCGGTCACGAAGACCATATCAGCGCCTTCCAACACATCGGACATCCGTTCCAAGTCCTCGAGTGCGGCTTTGCGGCCAACGTCAGGATTGCCGCCCGCCCCGAGACCGCGCGTGAGGTTCGGGCCGAGTTGGATCTTCACGGGGGCGAGGCTCCGATCCAAGGCCTGGGCGTCCGTGTTCGCCGCAATGAACTCGACGCCTTCGAGCCCGCCCTGAATCATCGTGTTGAGCGCGTTGCCGCCGCTGCCGCCGACACCAACGACCTTGATGCGTGCCTGAAGCTCAGCGTCGTCCGCAAACTCGATCGAGATAGCCATCGATTCCTCCTAAAAAACTTCTCTAAACCACGCACCGATCTTTCGACCGAACCCGCGGCTCGTAGTCACTTCCACTGTTCGTTCGGGTGCGGACGCTCCTGCCAGTTGGTCCGCTCCGTGCTTCACCAGTCCGACTCCAGTTGCGTAGGACGGGCTCTTCACGACGTCGATCAATCCACCGATGCCCGTGGGTGCCCCGCGGCGCACCGGTAAGCCGAGAACTTCCTCGGCCAGCTCCGGCAAACCATCGAGGAGCGTCGTCCCACCGGTCACGATGGCTCCAGACGCCAGCATGTCCATGTAGCCGGTCTCGGCGATGACGTGGCGGCATGCAGCGAAGATTTCTTCCACCCGCGGCTCGATGATGTCGCAAAGTACGCGGCGGGGAAGCGAGCGTGACGGCCTGCCACCGACGGATGGCACCTCGATCGTCTCGTCGTCATCGACCATCCGCGATGCAGCGCAGCCGTACTTGATCTTGATGCGCTCGGCCTCGGCCATCGGGGTGCGAAGCCCGGTGGCGATGTCGTTGGTGAGATTGATGCCGCCGATGGGAATCGAGCTCGTGTGCACGACTGCGCCATCGACGTAGACGATGATATCCGACGTTCCGCCGCCGATGTCGATGAGGACTCCGCCGATCTCACGCTCGTCGCCACTCAGCACGGCGTGCGCGCTGGCCAGCGGTTGCAGAACGACCTCTTCGACGAACAAGCCGCAGCGCTCCGCGCACTTGATGACGTTGGCCACACAAGTCGATGCAGCGGTGACCATGTGGACGCGTGCCTCGAGACGAACGCCTGCCATTCCGATCGGCTCTTTGATCCCGTCTTGATCGTCGACGATGTACTCTTGAGGGAGCACGTGAAGCACTTGGCGGTCGCCGGGTAGCGGCACTGCCTTGGCCTGCTCGAGGACACGCGTCACGTCTTCGGCCGCAACCTCGCGGTTGGCAATCGCGGCGACACCGTCCTGATTCATGCCGCGCACGTGGCTTCCGGCAATGCCCGCATACACGGTGTTGATCTCGACGCCGGCCATCGTCTCGGCTTGCTCGACCGCGGCGCGAATCGCCTGCACGGTCGACTCGATGTTGACGACGACGCCCTTCTTCAAGCCCTTTGAAGGAACGGAGCCTATCCCGATGATGTCAAGGCCTTCTTCTGACTGTTCGGCCACGATCGCGCAGACCTTCGTCGATCCCAGATCCAACCCAGCAATGATCTCGTTTTCCGCCATTCCTCGCCTCTCACTGACCCATACCGAAACGGGGTTTGGCGGGACAACTTTTGTGCGGAAAAAAATGGGGAGAAACGCACCTTTTCTGCACCGGGAATTAACCCCTGCTCACGGCCCGGTCTGCGGCATTCCGGTCAGGGCAGTCGAACGGTGACGCGCTCAGGACTTCGAACGTTGTCGAGGTATACGTAGGAAGGTCGCGTATTCTCCTTGGTAAGCCGCTCGAGGACTTGGCGGAGGCGGCGCAGTTTCTGGCGGTGCTGCCCATTGCCGAGGCGCACGTTCATGCCGTCGTCGCCGACGAAGAGCTCGATTCCGTTGGCCCCTTCAAAATGAATTTCTGAGACTGGCTCCCGTTTCGCGAGGCCGGCGCCTTCGTAATCTTGAAGGAGCGCCATGGAACGGAGCAGGATGGCCTTCCGATACTCGAAGTCGTCGTAGAAGCGCTCCGATGCGATGCCGGTGATGACGGGCAGGTCCACGGGGTCGTCGACGCCAAGCCGCTTGAAGACGGCGCCCTCCTCACTCACCAGATAGAGCTGATCGAGAGCGACCAGAGCGACGGGCTTGCGCTCCACGATTTCGATCCGAACGCGCCCCGGCAGCTTGCGGACGACCTTTGCTTCCGCGACCCAAGGATGCTGAAGCAAGTGATTACGAGCAGCTTCAGCTGAATTCTCGAATATGTTTGCGCCAATTTGAAGCCGCGCGGCGCGCCGTACATCGATCGCTTCGAGCTGATGGTTGCCGTCGATGACAATCTCCCGAATCGCGAAAGCATCGGCCTCGTGCGCGTAGCGGACGGCCTGCTCTCCGAGCCAAATCGTCGCGGCCACCAGCAGCCCGCCTAGAGCCAACTGTCCACCGCGACGCACCCAAGCCCTGCGGGCGAGGAGCCATCCGCCCAGCTCTTCCCGGGCCCCCGCCGCCCGTTCACGCCAGGTCCTCTTGGGTTTGCGGTGTCGCGGCTTTTTGGCGGTTGGCCGCCGCCGATTCTGGCTGCGATCATTCCGTGCAGCCCTCCGAACAAGCTGTTCGCGAGCTGTCTTTTTTTTCGCGGCGGCCCTTCGGGTCGGCTTCTTCGCAGCGGCCTTTCTCGGAGCTGCCTTCTTGGCGGCCCCGTTCTTTCGGGCGGGCCGCTTCGGAGCGGGCTTCGTGACCGGCTTCCTCGGAATCGGCTTCTTGCGCGCCGGCTTCTTCCGACCATTCGATGGGGCCCGTCGGCGGTTCATCGGCGGAGCACCTCGAGGAGCTCCGGGCCCGTGCGCGTGATGTCTCCGGCCCCCAGCGTGATGACGACGTCGCCCGAGCGAACCCGCTCGCCAATCGCACCGGCCAAATCCTTTCGGTCTTCCACCAAGGTCACGTCACGATGCCCGTGTGCACGAATCGCCTCAGCGAGTCGACGCGCATCAGCCCCTTCGATTGGTTTTTCCCCCGCTGGGTAGACGTCGGTCAAGAATAGGACATCGGCTTGGTTGAAGGCTCGTGTGAGCTCATCGAAGAGGTCTCGCGTTCTGGTGTATCGATGGGGCTGAAAGACGACGACGATTCGCGATCGATAGGCCTTTCGTGCGGCCTCGAGCGTCACCTCAACCTCGGCTGGGTGGTGTCCGTAGTCATCGATGACCGTGACCCCGCGCTCCTCGCCAACGATGGAGAAACGGCGCTGCACGCCTTCGAAGCCGCGCAGCGCCGAACGGACCTGGTCGTGGTCCACCCGCAACTCGTCGGCGACCGCAATCGTGGCAAGCGCATTCAGCACATTGTGGATGCCCGGCATCCGAACCTCGAACTGACCCAAGCTTTCGCCGTGATGCTCGACGTCGAAGCCGACGGTGAGACCCGAAAACACGGGGTTGCGTGCACGATAGTCCGAGTGGACCGAAAACCCGTACGTGACGATGCGCTTGTCGAGCCTCGGCAAGACGTCCTGAACGTTCGGATGATCGAGGCAAGCGACCACCAGCCCATAGAAAGGCACGCGATTGGCAAAGTCGACGAACGCCTCTTTTACGGCCTCTAGGCTACCGTAGTGGTCGAGGTGTTCCGGGTCGATGTTGGTGATGACGGCGATCGAAGGAATGAGATGGTGAAAAGAGCCGTCGGACTCGTCGGCCTCCGCCACGAGGAGGTCTCCGGCGCCCCTGGCCGCGCCCGAGCCGAGCGCGTTGAGCTTGCCACCGATGATGACCGTTGGGTCGAGCCCTGCGCCTCGCAACACCGTGGCAACCAAGGACGTCGTCGTCGTCTTGCCGTGCGAGCCGGCGATTGCGATGCCGTCCTTGAGCCTCATTAACTCGCCGAGCATCTCCGCCCGAGGAATTACGGGCACACCTGCCGCCCTCGCTGCGATCAGCTCCGGATTGCTCGCTGGAACCGCCGACGAGAACACGACGACATCGGCATCGGTCACCTGCTCGGCTTCGTGGCCAATGTAGACCCTCGCGCCCTTCTCCTCGAGACGCCGGGTGTAGTCGTTTCGGCGGAGGTCGGAACCGGTCACGTCGAAACCCGAGTCGAGCAGCACCTCGGCGATGCCGCTCATTCCGACACCGCCAACGCCAACGAAGTGAATGGACCGAATTCTGCCGCGAAACATGGTCGCTTACTCCCACACGGCTCCGTCGACGACAACCGGGCGCCGCGGGCGATGAGCAGCGCTGCGGAGAGTCACTTCAGGGCAGCCCAGCCGAAGCATCGGCGCCATTGCGAGGCCCCTATAGTGCATGCCCGAGGGCGGATCGCTTTCGGGCGCCGGGGTACTCTCGCCAGAGGGCTCTACGCCGCCGATCCAGCCCATCATGTCGTCGACGATGGCAGCTGCTGCGTCCGGCCTGCCGTGTTCCCGAGCTGCGCGGGCCATCGCTTGACGCTTGGCGGGATCGTCGAGAAGGCCAGCGACGAGCGCCGCCAACCGGTCGACCTCGAGATCGGACTCCCGGATGCAGATCGATGCGCCCTGCGCTTCGAGGGCGTCGGCGTTCTTCGCTTGATGGTCGTCGGCCGCAAACGGGAATGGGATCAGGATCGACGGGCGGCCGATGGCGCAGAGCTCGGCCAGTGTCGTGGCGCCGGCGCGCGCCACCACGAGCGCAGCGTTTGCATAGGCACGCGCAATCTCCTCGATGAAGGTGACGACTCTCGCTCGAATGCCGAGCTCTCGATAGATCGCCTCGACCTCCTCGCGCATCGCCTCACCGGTTTGGTGCACGACCTCGAGGTTGCGATCCGCAACACCGGCCTGGGCCAGCGCACGAGGCAGATCTTCATTCAGCTTCCGAGCGCCCTGCGACCCGCCGAGGACGAGCACCGTGCGGGCGCGCGACTCGAAGCCTTCGGGGTCGGCCAAAGCGAGGCGCGCGTGCTCGACGAACTCTTGCCGAACGGGGTTGCCTGTCAGCCGCGACTTGCTCGCTCCAAACACCTGTTCGGTCTGCTCGAAGGCGATGTACGCACGGTCGACGAAGCGCGCGAGGATGCGATTGGTCATGCCGACGTATGCGTTCTGTTCGAGAAGCGCGGTGGGCCTTCCCGACAGCGACGCAGCGAGCAGAACCGGACCGGACGCGTAACCGCCAACGCCAAGCACCAAGTCCGGCTCGAATCCCCGCATCAGCGATGCGGCCTCTTTCATCGCGGTTGGAATCCGCGCGAAGCTCTTGAACCGCGCCCCCACGCCCTGCCCTTTGAGTGGCGTCACGTTCAGAAGCTCCAAGGCCTCCCCGCGGCCTGGCAGAATGCGAGCCTCGATGCCACGGGCGGTCCCCACGAACTTCACCTCGAGGCCGGGAACCCTCCGACGAAGCTCCTCGACGACCGCGAGCCCCGGGAACAGGTGCCCGCCGGTACCCCCGCCGGCAACCATGATGCGCTTGATCATCGTGCACCTCCTCTTGCGGTCCGGAGCTTCGGCTGGCGTCGCGCAGGCTTCACCTTTTCTGGCGTCTGTTCCTTTCGGGACGCACCGAACCGCGACGTGTTCAAGATGATGCCCGCGGCGGCGGCATTGACGAGCAGCGACGAACCTCCATAACTCACGAACGGAAGCGCGAGTCCTTTGGTGGGCAGCAGCCCCATGGCGACCGCCAGGTTGGTGAACGCCTGAAGGCCGATGAACAAGGTCATCCCCGCCGCCAGGTAGCCGGCGTACTCGTCTTGGGCCCGCCACGCGGCACGAAGGCCACGAAAGACGATCCAGGCGAAGGCCGCACTCAGAAACACGACCCCAATGAACCCGAGCTCTTCGCCGATGATCGCGCTGATGAAATCGGTGTGGGCTTCAGGCAGGAAGAGCAACTTCTGACGGCCATCGCCGAGCCCGACGCCCGTCCAACCGCCCGAGCCGAAGCCCATCAAGGATTCTGTGATCTGGTAGCCAGCGCCCTGACGGTGCTCGAAGGGCTCGAGGAACGCCTTGATACGGCGCATTCGATAGGGGGACGATGCGATGGCTGCGTAGCCGATCGGAAGGGCGATCAAGACGCAGCCGAGCAGGTACCCCGCCTTCGCACCCGCCGCAAAGAGCACGACGAACGTCAGGAGCGCGATCATCACGGCGCTGCCAAAGTCGGGCTGCGCCAGGCAGAGTAGCATCAGGAGCACCGCCACGAGCACATGCGGAAGGAAGCCTATGGAGAAGGTTTGCACGCGATGGGACTTCTTTGCGAGCGAGTGGGCGAGCCACAGGATCATCGCCAGCTTGGCGAGCTCGGCGGGCTGCACGTTGACCGGACCCAAAGCAAGCCAGCGGGTCGCGCCCCCCGCGCTCCGGCCAAAGCCGAGGGCGACAGCGATCATCAGCACTATCGCGACCAAGAGAACCGGGTACGTCGAACGGCGAAGCAATTCGACGTTGGCGTGGGCAAAGACGAAGAGGACGACGAGGGCGACAAAAGCAAACACCGTTTGTCGGATCAGGAAGTGATGTCCGTTTCCGAACATGTTGTTCGCGTAGACCGCGCTCGCGCTGTAGACCATCACCACGCCAAATGCGATCAGCCCAATGAGGGTGGCCGCAAGCGTGACATCAACCGGTCCGGCTTCAATCCTGTGCGAGGGTTTCGAAGAACGACTCATGCTTGACCTCCAAGGCCGTGGACTGCGCGTTGGAAGTGATCGCCTCGCTCGGCATACGAGCGAAACATGTCAAAGCTCGCGCAAGCGGGTGCCAGGAGCACGATGTCTCCCCTGCGGGCTAGCGCGGTGGCAGAGCTGACCGCTTCGGCCATCGACCCGGCGCGGCGAAGCTCGACCGGCGAGCCGGCGAACACTCGCTCCAGCAAGGGGGCAGCTTCCCCAAAGACGACGAGGGCTCTTCCCTGGTCGGCCATTCGTCGAAGAAGCGGCTCGTAGCTGCCTCCCTTGTCGACGCCGCCGGCAATGAGAACGATTTTGCCTTTCGAGCCGGACAGTCCGTCGATCGAGGCGACGGCTGCGCCCACGTTGGTCGCTTTCGAATCGTCGATGTACTCGACGCCTGCGACCGAGCCGACGTACTGCATGCGGTGAGCCAGCCCCTTGAATCCACGAAGAACCGCCCCGATATCCGCGTCGTGCACGCCGAGGAGACGAGCGGCGAGCGCAGCGGCACAGGCATTGGCGACGTTGTGTTTACCTCGAATCCCGAGCTCGTCGATCGGAACGCGGAGCGGGCTCTGTGTATCGGTGAGCACTCCGTCGACCACGCGAACCTCGCCGTTTCGGCCCCCGAACAAGACGACGGTTCCGCCGTCCTCGATGAGCTCGCGAAGGTCTGGCGAGTCGGCCGGCAGGACCGCGAAATCTTCAGGGGACTGTCGCTCGAAAACCCGTGCCTTGGCGGCGGCATAGGCTTCAAACGAGGCGTAGCGGTCGAGGTGGTCGGCAGTGACGTTGAGCAACAGCGCGACGTGGGCCTTCATCTGGGAAACCCGCTCCAACTGAAAGCTCGAGAGCTCGACGATGACCAGTCCGCCCTCGTCGCCCGCGTCGGTGCCGGCAGCCTCGATCATCGGGCGGCCCAGGTTGCCCCCGACGAAGATGGGCCGGCCGAGGTGGCTGCACATCTCCCCAATCAGGGTGGTCACCGTGCTCTTGCCGTTGGTTCCCGTGACGGCGACGATCGGCGCATCGATGAACCGCGACGCAAGCTCCACTTCGCTGACCACGGGCACGCCGCGAACCTCCGCTTGGTCGAGCTGTGCAAGAGGCGGCACGCCGGGCGAGACGACGATCAGATCCAAGTCTTCGAAGGCGCTCTCGGGGTGACCGCCGAGCACCAGGTCCGCGCCCAGCGCCTCGGCTTCGATGGCGGCTGCCCCAAGAGCGCTCGCATCGCGTTGGTCGTTGACCCGGACGTCGGCACCGTGCGCGCGCAGAAACCGCACGACCCCGAGACCGCTCTCGCCGAGCCCGACCACCATCGTGTTCTTGTGCGAAAGCTCCACAATCACCTCAGCTTCAACGTGGCGAGACTGAACACGGCCAACACGATCGCGATGATCCAGAATCGAACGATGACTCGGGGCTCGGGCCAGCCCTTTTTCTCGAAATGGTGATGAATCGGCGCCATCAGAAAGATGCGTCGACCAGTCATGCGGAAATAGCCGACCTGCAGAATCACGCTGACCGCCTCGACGACGAAGATGCCTCCCAGAATCACCGAGAGGAGCTCGTTCTTCGTCAACACCGCTAGCGCACCGAGGCCTCCGCCGAGTGCCAGTGAGCCCACGTCACCCATGAAAACTTGGGCGGGATACGTATTGTACCAAAGGAAGCCGAACCCCACGCCAACGACCGACGCGGCGAAGATGCTGAGCTCACCCGCGCTCTCGATGTGCGGGATGTCCAGGTAACCGGCGACGACGTTGCCAAACAGTGTCAGTCCCGCGAGGTAGGCGAGGATCGCGTAGGTTCCCGCCGAGATCATGACCGGGCCAATCGCGAGACCATCGAGCCCGTCAGTGAGATTGACCGCGTTCGAAGTGCCGACGATGACGAAAGACGAGAAGATGACGTAGAGCCAGGGCGGCAACTCGATCGGGTACTTGGAAAATGCGAAGAACGGCGCGGCGAGGCGGTGACGAATCTCGAGCCAGTCACTGGGAAGCCCGGCTTCGCCGTAGTAGAGCCAGCCGCAAATCACGATCGCGGTCGAAAACTGAAGAAGTAGCTTGTACCTGCCCGAGAGCCCGCCGGTCGAACGCGTTCGAATTTTCGAGGTGTCATCGATGTAACCAACGACGCCGTAGGCTACTGTGATCAGGCTCACGACCCAGACCATGGCGTTCGAAGGGTCAGCCCAGAGCACGGTCGACAGGACCAGCGCCAGCAGCATCAGGGCGCCACCCATCGTCGGAGTGCCCGCCTTGGAAAAGTGCGTCTCCGGACCGTCGGTGCGAATGACCTGACCGATTTGCTTGCTCTGCAAACGGCGAATGAACCAGGGATAGAGCCCGAACGTCAGCAAGAGGGACGTGATCGTCGCCATCAAGAAACGGAACGGCACGTAGCGCAGGACGTTGAGAAACGAGAGCGACTCGTACTCGTGCAGCGGGTAGAGCAAGTAGTAGATCATCGCTGCCCCTCATTCAGAAGAGGGGTGATCACGCGTTCCATCTGCATCGCCCGGGAGCCCTTCACGAGGATGACTGCGTTGAGCGGGAGCCGGTCGGAGAGCTCGCCACATTCGGCAGCGTCCTCGAACCAAAGCGTGTCCGTTCCTCGCGTGTTGGCCGTTGCTACGGCCTCATGCATGCCATCGCCACAGCCGACGAAGAGAAACACGTCTGCATCCGCGACGAGCTCGCCGACCTTGCGGTGGGCCTCCTTTCCGTGCGTGCCGAGCTCTTTCATGTCGCCCAGGATTGCAACGAATGGCGCGTCTCGCTTCTCGGCGATCTTGCGAGCCGTCTCCATTGCAACTTCCATGGATGCCGGATTCGCGTTGTACGAGTCATCGATGACGAGCCGGTCGCCGCTGCCCGTCCGAGGCTGCAAGCGGCCGGACGAAGGCCCGACCTCGGCGAGTCCGCGGCCTGCTTCCTCGATTGGCAGGTCCAAGCCGAGCACGATCGCGAGCGCGCCGGCCGCGTTCAGCACCGCGCCCTCCCCCAGCAAGGCCATCGCGATCTCGAGGTCTCGACCGCGAATCTGATAGCGGGCCCGGGTGCCCTCCGCGTCGACATCCCAGTCGATGACCCGTACGTCGTTGGCAGCGGACCGGCCGTAGAACAGCTTTCGCTTCGCGGCAACGACCGATGCCCGCTTCTTGAGCGGCGGGTCATCTCCGTAGACGACCGCCACACCGTCGGGCGCAAGCGCATGAAGTAGCGAAACCTTTTCATCGGCGACCGCTTCGACGGACCCGAGCCCTTGGGTGTGTGAGATGGTCGCCCGAGTCACGATGCCCACGTCGGGCGCGGCAATTTCGGCCAAACGCGCGATCTCCCCCGGCTCACTGGTGCCCATTTCGACGACCGCCGTGTCGACCGTCTCGTCGAGCTGGAAGAGAGTCATTGGAACGCCGATTCGATTGTTGAGGTTCCCGCGGGTCTTGAGCACTCGGCAACCCGCCGACCCAAGCGCCGCAGCGCAGAGCTCCTTGGTGGTCGTCTTGCCGACCGAGCCCGTGATGCCAACGACCTTGCCTATCCAGCTCGCGCGATGGGCCTTCGCCAGATCCCCAAGCGCGCGGAGCGTGTCATCGACCTCGACCGCACTGACGTGGGCTGGAAGCGAGGTTCCCCGCTCCACCAGGACCGCGGCGGCACCTGCGTCCATCGCTTGCACCGCGAACCGGTGCGCATCGAACTGCTCGCCGCGAAGTGCGACGAAGAGATTGCCCCGTTCGACGGTGCGCGAGTCCGTCACGACACCCGAGGCGCTCTCCCAGTCAGGGCCACTGGCATCGCCATCGGTCACGGCGAGCACCTGGTCTCGCTGAAGTTGCACCTGGTTGGCTGGGATTGGCGTCGCCATCATGCGCCTCCCGCCAGGCTAGCGATCACCTCACGGGCCTCTTCGCGATCGTCGAAGTGGTGCCGCGTCGTGCCGATCACTTGGTAGTTTTCGTGACCCTTGCCCGCCAAAAGGACGGTATCGCCTGCGCCCGCCGCTCGAATCGCAGCTGCAATCGCTTCTTCTCGCTCGAGCACCACGCAATAGCCACGGGTCGAGGCGGCAAGCTCGGCCACTTCGATGGGGATACCACCCACCTGCTTTGCGCCCGTGGCAACTTCATCGAGGATCCGTCGCGGGTCTTCGGTGCGCGGATTGTCGCTCGTCAGCACGCAGAGGTCGGCGCCCTCCACGCCGACGCGGCCCATCTCCGGCCGCTTCCCCTTGTCCCGATCACCCCCTGCGCCAAACACCGCGATCAATCGATTCGGGGTCACCGCACGCATGGTTTGCAAAACCCTTCGAAGCGCGTCCGGCGTGTGCGCGTAGTCCACGAGCACAGCGACGTCTTGCGGGTGCGCAATCCGTTCGAGTCGTCCAGGGCTTCCAGCGGCGAGTTGCCATGCCTTCGTCACCGCGTTCAAATCTAGTCCGAGCGCGTTCGCGCAACCGAGGGCGACCAAAAGGTTCTCGAGGTTGTGCTCTCCGAGCATCGGACTACGAATCTCGACCGCCCCTGCCGGCGTCTCGACGGTGGCGTGAATGCCAGCACGGGTCACCGACCAGTCGGTCGCCAGGATCTCGGCCCGACTTCCCAAGCTCCGCGAGCAGCGAATGATGGGAGTCGCGATTCGGTCTGCAAGCGCGGCTCCAAAAGGGTCATCGATGTGAATGACGGCGCGTTTGGGCCGGAGCTCGGTGAAGAGCCGCGCTTTTGCTTCGCCATACAGGTCCATGCTCTGGTGGAAGTCCAGGTGGTCGCGGGAGAGGTTGGTGAACGCAGCGACCTCGAAGTCGAGCGCGTCGACGCGACGCATCGCCAGGCCGTGACTCGACACCTCCAAAACCAGGTGCGTCGCCCCGGCGTCGAGGGCTAGCCTGGCGAATCGGGAAACGTCGTCGCCTTCGGGCGTCGTGTGTTGCGAAGGACGTTCCCCGCCAGGGGCAAGCCAACCCGTCGTGCCCACGAGCGCTGGCTTGGCTGACGCGCCTGCGAGCGCGCACTGCAGAAGGTAGGCCGTCGTCGTCTTGCCGTTGGTGCCGGTGATCCCAACGGTGTGAAGAGCGCTCGTCGGCTCCCCGTATACGAGCTCCGCTGCACGCCCAAGCCCCGCGCGAGCATCCGTCACGATGAGCTGAGGAACCTCCACCGCGACCTGCTGCTCGGCCATGACCGCGGCCGCACCACGCGCAACGGCATCGCCGACGAAGCTCAGCCCGTCATGGATCTCACCCGGAACCGCCACGAAGAGATCTCCATCCGTCACCTGACGTGAGTCGTGCTGCACGCCGTGGACCGTCTGCGTCGCCAATCCCTCGATTCGTACCCCGACACCGCGGCTTTGGAGTTGCTGCAGCGTCATGCCTTGCCTCGGCTCAGCGGACATGCAGCCTCCGGGGCACCGCCGCTGCAAGTGTTTTCGTGCGCGCTTCTGGCGCGCCCACCTCCGTCTCGAATCGCCGCCGCTCGAGCTGAATCCGAATGACAGCACCGTGCGCCACCGCCTTACCCGGCGCCGGATCCTGGTCGACGACGACACCCGAGCCGGTGACTTCGGCAACCAGGGACTCGGCATGCAGAGCGATGACGGCCTGGCGCAAGGGAAGTGACCGGACGTCAGGAACCGCGCTCTGCCCCTTTGTCACCGCTTCTTCCTCGGGCGCAGGTTCGACTTCGGCGACGACGATCTGCTTCTTTTTCTGCGCGAGCACCGCGGGCCTGCCCTCGGGGGCGACGCCCATGTGCCGCAGGGTAACCTCGGCGATCCGTCGGAACACAGGCCCGGCCACGGTCCCGCCGTAGTGCGCGATCGCCGGCTCGTCGATGACCACCGAAATCACGACGGCCGGCCGTTCGGCGGGGGCGAATCCGATGAACGACGCCAACCATTTGTCTTTGGCATAGCCACCGTGAACGTAGTCCGCTTTTTGGGCCGTGCCCGTCTTGCCGGCGACGAGATAGCCGTCTACCGCTGCTTCGATCGCGGTTCCCCCAGGCTCGGTCACCGCGGTCAGCATCTGACCCACGAGCTTGGCTACTCGCCTGGGGACCACTTGGCGCCGGACGCGGGGGGTGTTCTCTTCGATCGTGACGCCATGCCCGTCCGACAGCCGGCGCACGAGCATCGGTTGCATCAAGCGCCCTCCGTTTGCAATCGCGCTCATCGCGGCGGCGAGTTGGACATTCGTGGCGCTCATGCCCTGCCCGAATGAAACGGTGGCCGCATCGACCTCGTACCAACGCCGGTAGTGGCGAAGGATGCCGGCCGTTTCGCCCGGGACGCCAAGACCCGTGGGCTCACCAAAGCCAAAGCGTCGAAGCCCGCGGTACAGTTTCTTCTTGCCGAGGTCGAGCGCGATCTTCGCAATGCCAATGTTGCTCGAGTACGCGAGGATCTGCGTGGGAGTCAGCCACTCGTAGGGATGAGCGTCGTGAAGGACACGCCCTGCGATCCGCGTCACCCCGTTCTCGCAGTTGACCGATTGGTTGGATTTGACCGCACCGGAGGCAAGTGCCGCGGCCATGGTGAATGGTTTGATCGTGGAGCCCGGCTCGAAGCGGTCGACGACGGCGCGGTTTCGTCTATGCGCGGTCGGATGTTTCGACGGCTCGTTTGGGTTGAAGGGAGGATAGTTTGCAATCGCGAGGATCTCTCCGCTGGACGGGGCCATGACGACGACGCTCCCACCTCGTGCCTCGAACGTGCGCACGCCTAGCGCAAGCTCCCGCTCCGCGATGTGCTGGATCGCCTTGTCGATCGTGAGGACAACACTTTGCCCTTGCATCGATCGGTCGTCTTCCATGTCGTCGGCAAAGACGACGTGGCCCCTCCGGTCGCGAATCGCCTCGACCCGTCGATCCGAGCCGCGCAGCCGATCCTCGTACGCGAGCTCGACTCCTTCGATGCCTCGTCCGTCGATGTCGGCAAAGCCGAGCAGATGAGCGGCAAGATGACGGTTTGGGTAGTAGCGGCGCGCTTCTGTCGTCAGCTCGAGGCCGGGAATGTCGAGCGCGCGGATCTGAGTCGCTTCGTTGGGCGTGACTCGGCGTTCGATCCAGACGAAATAGCGGTCCGCCGACAGTCGCTTCACCAGCAGCTCTGGGTCGAGATCGAGAATCTTGGAGATTCGCCTGGCAACGGTTCGAGGATCTTGCTTCATGGCTTTGAGGCGACGGGGGTTGGCGTACACGCTGTCGACGTCGGCGCTCACCGCAAGCTCCGCGCCGTGACGGTCGTAGATCGCGCCCCGCCGCGGAGACACACGAAGCTCACGAAGGTGCTGCCCTTCTGCCATCTCGCGCAAGCGGTCGCCGCTCGCGATCTGCAGATGAAACGCGCGAACGAGAACCAGCACCGCGACGACGGCAACGCAGACGCCAAGCAAGGCGATCCGTGCTCGAAACCATCGCTGATGCCGGTTCTTCACCGCACCCTCCCCGCTGACGTGCGCTTCCGGTTCTCTTTCATCGTCACGATGCGAGTGGGTTTAGGAACCTCCATGCCTAGCGTTCCGCGCGCAATGGTCTCGATGCGTCCGCTTTGCCGAAGCGTGGCGGCTTCGATCGAAAGCAGACGGCGGTCTTGAAGGAGGTCAGCCTGGCGGCCACGCTCTTCGCTCACCTCGTAGCCGAGCCGAACTGTTTCGAACCGGATCGACAAATGCACCACGAACGCAGCCGCCGTCGCAAAGACGGCGACGCACCACAGCGGCAGAAAGCGACCTTTCATGCTCCGACCTCGACACGCCGGGCCGCGCGAAGCTTTGCGCTGCGCGATCTCGGATTGTGTTCCCGTTCTCGATCGGAAGCGATGATTGGGCGCTTGGTCAGCGGCGACAGTTGCTCGCTGTCCCGGAATGTGTGTTTTACCAT
This sequence comes from Myxococcales bacterium, assembly GCA_029862185.1. Classification (GTDB taxonomy): domain Bacteria; phylum Myxococcota_A; class Polyangia; order Polyangiales; family Houyiibacteriaceae; genus SG8-38. Next base: position 50,134 of record JAOTXX010000001.1, on the reverse strand, counting down.
TCGGTCTTCGAGCGAGTGGAAACTGATCACCGCAACCACGCCACCCATTCGCAAGAGCTGCGGAGCTTGGTCGAGTAAGGCCTCGAGCTCCCCGAGCTCGTCATTGACGGCGATGCGGAGCGCCTGAAACGTCTTCGTCGCCGGATCGATGCGCCCACGACGGCGCCCGGTTGCTCTGTGCACCGCGTGTCGTAGATCGCCGGTGGTCTCGAGCTCCCCGTCTTCGTACGCCCGCCGAAGCGAGCGCGCGATCTTGCGCGAGCGGTGCTCCTCTCCATAGCGGTAAATCACGTTGGCAAGCTCGTCGGCATCGCTGCGACCGATCAGCTCCAACGCGGTTTCGCCTTCGGTCGGGTCCATGCGCATGTCGATCGGGCCGTTCTTGGCTATGGAAAATCCACGTTCGGCACGATCGAGCTGAACGGAGCTGACGCCAAGGTCGGCGAGGACGCCATCGACTTTCTCGATCTCGAGCGACTCCAAGACGTCGGCAAGCTCGCCGATTCGCGCTTTGCGCAGAATCGCGCGATCCCCAAAGCCGGAAAGCGCTGCGCCGGCCGCTTCGAGCGCGCTCGGGTCGCGGTCGGTTCCAATCAGGCGCCCATCGGGAGAGCTGCGCTCCAAGATCGCTTTCGCGTGCCCTCCACCGCCAAGCGTCACGTCGGCGTAGACACCGCCTGGCGTCGGATCGAGCTGCTCGAGCACCTCGTCGAGCAGAACGGGAGTGTGCTCGAACGCGCTCACAGGCCGAGCTCCGCCAACCTTCTGGCGATCTCCAAACGGCGGTCCTGATCGCTGAGCACCTCCTTGCGAAGGTCTTCGAAGCTCTCTTTGGCCCAGAGCTCGATATAGCTGCCCATCCCGGCCCAGAGCGCGTCACGCTGAAGCCCTGCGTGCTTGCGGAGCGCCGCAGGGATGAGAAGTCGTCCGACCTTGTCGATCTCGCACTCGACCGCGCCCGAGACGTAGATCCGTTTGAGGGTGACCACGTCCGCGTCGAACTGCGGAAGCTCGGAGAGCCGCTTCTCGAACGCAAGCCACTCCGCCATCGGGTAGGCCACGAGGCAGCTGTCCAAACCCGTCGTGAGAACCAGCTGGGAGTCACCGTGGGCGGTCATCACCTCCCGGAACCGAGACGGCACGGAGGTACGGCCCTTGGCATCGATCGCGTGCTCGTAGCGTCCTCGGAACAACCTAACCCTCTCGTCCTAGTTACCGGCCATTTGGCACTTGATCCCACTGCTTCCCACTAAGGCCGGAAACTAAGGCCCAGGCCGCTCTGCTGTCAACTTCTTTCGGCGGCCCAAGTGGCAGAATTAAAACGGTTTTTTGGGCCGATGTAGGTCTGAAATTCGAGGCCGGAGCGATGGTGGGAACGCCCGCCCCTATTCTGCAGAACGTGCGTCGCCCAACGCGGTGTTCCTGAGCCAAGGCGTCGGGACAAAATTGGCATTATTCCAACGTATAAATGTCTATATTGTCCAGACAGCGTCGTGCTATTCTTCGCTCTCGTGGATCCAATCGACGAAGCGTGGGAACGGGTCGAGGCCGATTGGGGGAATCACGACGCGCATCGCCGCTTCGTGGGCGTTTGCGTAGCCTTGGATCGGCTCCCGGACGCGGGAAAACGCTATCGCGCAGTCCGCGACACGGATCCTGCCCGCCGCGAAGACGCCGCAAAGCAAATCGACGGCTTGATCGCACTGGCGTCCCAGCAATTGCAGGATACCCGGGTCATCCCCGCTGGGCATGAGCACAAAAGGACGCTGACATGGGTCGCGTTCTTTATCATGTTGATGTTGATGGGGGCGGGGATTTGGCTCTTGTTGCGGACGTAGATCCGTGGCGGGCGACCCGCGGTTCGAAATGCAAATCGACTTCGCCGCGAAAGAACTGACCGTGAAGCTGGTGTACTACGGGCCGGCGCTCAGTGGCAAGACGAGCAACTTGCGCGCGATTCACTGGCTCGGAACGTCGAATGCCTGCGGCGATCTCATGACGCTCGAAACGAAAAACGACCGAACGCTGTTCTTCGACATGCTGCCGATCACGGTGAGCTCCGGAAGCGGGCTCAAGGTCCGGCTGAAGCTGTTTACCGTTCCGGGACAAGTGATGCACAACGCAACCCGGCGACTCGTCTTGCAGGGTACCGACGGCGTGGCTTTCATCGCGGACTCGCAGCGAAGCGAGGCCGACGCAAACAGGGAGTCATTTCTGAACCTGAAGTGCAACCTCGAAGAGAACGCGATCGATCCAGAGCGGATCCCAATCATCATTCAGTTCAACAAACGTGATATGGCCAGTATTCGTACCGACGAAGAGCTCGAGCTGATCGCGCAGCGAAGCAGAGAGCCAATCTACAAGGCAGTCGCGACCCGCGGCTACGGCGTGATGCAAACCCTCCGCGGGTTGATTCGAGACACCTGGACGAAGCTCGAGGAAGATCACGAGCTCGAAGAGAAGTTCGGGATCAGCCCGATCCACTTCATGACCGAGGTGGAAGCAAAACTGAAACACGATCCGGGGCCACGGGGGCGATGACGCTGGACCAGACAAACGCTGCCGACATCATGATGGGGGACGTGGTTCGCCTCGAAGACGTGCTGAGCCGTGATTCGGTGACATCCGTGTGCAAGTCGTTCTTTGGCCTCTTCGGGCTTCCGGTGCGCGTCATCTCTCACGAGGGAGACCTCCTCGCCGACGTCCATCGCGACCAACCCCTGTGCAACTACCTCAATACGCTCGGCAACGGCGAACGCGAATGCGCCAGGACCGTAGGCGTCGTACGAGACTTGGAGCACGATGTGCAAACCATCGTGCATCCCTGTTTCACGGGCGCGGTGTACCGAATCGTGCCCCTCGAATACCAGGGCCGTCCAATCGGACGATTCATAGTTGGACCGTACGTGCCAGCGGAGACTACGCAACCACCCGAATCACTCCTGTCGATCGACGAGTCAATCGATGCGGCCACCGCGTGCGCGCACTTCGATACGATGCCGCGCGTACGCGAGCACGTCGCCGAGGAGATCTCGGCCCACCTAAAGGGCGTGCTCGAGCTGCTGCTGTTTTCGGGCCACCGCGCGCAGCTCGCATCGACGATGCAGGTTGCCAGCGTCCGGGAGAATTATCGCGAGCTTGCTGAAAAGAACGAGGCGCTCAAGTCCTCGTTCGAAGAGCTGAAGAAGCTCGATCAACTCAAGAGCACGTTCTTGGCGACCGTGAGTCACGAGCTTCGGAGCCCGCTCACGTCGATCATCGGCTACACCGAAATGCTCGAAAGCGGCGCTGCAGGCGCACTCAGTAATGGCCAGGCAGAGTTCCTGGGGACGATTCGAAACAAGGCCGATCAGTTGCTCGGCTTGATCAGCAGCCTGCTCGACCTCGGCCGGCTCGAGGCCAAGAGCTTGGACCTCAAGCACGAGCCGATCGACCCGCACGCCCTCTTGTCCGACCTGGCTGCGACGATTGTCCCGACCGCCAATCGGCGAAACGTTTCGCTCGACATCCAAATCGGCGACGAGACACCGAAGCTGTGGGGAGACCCGGTTCGCCTGAGTCAGATTCTGCTCAATCTCGCCGACAACGCAGTCAAGTTCAGCGACGAGGGCGGAATGGTGACCATCCGAGCCGAGCAGGGCGAAATCGACGCCGCAGGCGCGTCGGGCCTGGGCGCTGCGCTTTTCACGGCAAGCCGGCCCGCGGTGCTGTTGACCGTGCAAGACGGCGGCATGGGCATCGCGGAACACAACCTTTCCAAGATTTTCGACGCGTTTTATCAGGTCGACGCCGGGACCACGCGCGTTCACGGCGGCGCGGGCCTGGGGCTTTCGATCGTCAAACAGCTGGTCGACGGCCACGGGGGCAAGATCGAAGTGACCAGCACGCTCGGCGAGGGCACAATCTTCAGTGTGACGCTCCCCGCCGCCGACGAAGATGCGTGATGAGTTCGCCAAGATCGAATGGCTGAAGACCCGTTTTGCGCTCGACGGCGAATCGGAGAAGGTTCTGGTCGGCATCGGCGACGACGCCGCGGTGATCGACTTTGGCAGCCGACCGACCATTGTCACGGTCGACACCCAAGTTGAAGGCGTCCACTTCCGCACCGAATTGCTCTCCTGCCGCGAGCTTGGGTACCGCGCCATGGTTGCCGCCGTCAGCGACGTTTGGGCGATGGCGGGGATGCCGACCGCTTCGGTCATTGCACTCACCCTGCCCGCGGCCTTGTCCGACGAGGACTTCCGCGAGCTGATCGACGGGCTTGCCGGCGCGGCGCGCACGACCGGGGCCCGCGTCATCGGAGGGAACTTGAGCCAAGGCCCGTCGCTGTCCGTGACGACGACCGTCTTCGGGTTGCCGATCTCCGAATCGCTGACTCGGCGAGGCGCGCAGCCTGGCGATTCGATCTACGTGACCGGGACGCTGGGCTCGGCGGCGCTTGGGCTTGCTGTCCTGCAGGCCGGAAGGCTCGATCTCGAAGGCGCCGAACGTTTCGCAGAACGTTGGAAACGGCCGCCGCTCAATGGTTCAGCAGCGACGGTGCTCGCGCGCATTGCGACCGCGGCGGTCGACGTCTCCGATGGATGTCTTCAAGACCTGGAACACCTCGCCGCCGCGTCGGGGGTTGGCGCGGTCGTCCATGCAGAGGCCATCCCCACTGCGCCTGGCTACCGGGCGGCGTGCGACGCGCTTTCGGTCGACCCGAATGTGCTGGCCCTGAGCGGCGGCGAAGACTACGAGCTGCTGTTCACCGCGCGGGCCTCCTCCGAGGCTGCAGCGCTGGGTACCGAGATCGGGGAAATTGTCGAAGGCTCGGGGGCCAGAGTTGTCGACGCGTCTGGCAGCACAATCGAAATCGGCCGAAGTGGCTTTCGTCACTTCTCATAGAGCCAGGCGACGCGCCGCTCATCATCGAACTTCGCCGCCCCTCGCGCTTCCTCGGCCAACACCTCGTCCAGCGATGCGCCTCGATCGACCGCACTGCGAAACTCGGGACCGCCCGTGAGGAGATCGATCGCAGGTCGGTCCGACACGAATTCATACGCTTCCGTTCGCCAACGGCCCCCGGCAGCTCGCTGAGGGAGCGCGGCCGCAAGCATACGCAGGTAGGCCTCGTACGGTCGAAACACCCAGGAGTCGGTGACGTGCACCTGAACCCCGGTACAGGTCCGTCCGGCGTGTTTCTGAAACGTGGGGGTGAACTCGACGGGCCTCAGCGTTGCGCCGTGTAGATCGAGATCCAAGAGCGGGCCGACATCCAAGCTCGGCGCACCCCAGAGCTCGAACGGCCTCGTCGTGCCCCGCCCTTCCGAGAGCGTCGTCCCCTCGACCACGCAGCCGCCCGGATAGACGAGCGCAGTGTCGAAGGTCGGCATGTTGGGCGACGGCATCACCCAAGGAAGACCCGTATCCTTCCACTCCATCGCACGCGTCCAGCCGTCCATGGGCACGATGCGCAGCACGCTCCGGTCGATCCGCTCGCGTTCGCAAACCCAGAGCAAGAGCTCAGCGATGGTGAGGCCGTGCCGAACCGCAACCGGGTACAAGCCCACGAACGAGAGGTAGCCTTCGCGCTGCGCGGCGCCTTCGACGCGGACGCCTCCGAGGGGGTTGGGCCGATCGAGGAGTACGACCTCGATGCCAACGGTGGCGGCGACCTTCATGGTGAGCGCAGCGGTCCATACGTAGGTGTAGTAGCGAGACCCCACGTCTTGCAGATCGATGACGATCGCATCCAAGCCCCTCAGCCAATCGGGGTTCGGACTCAAGTCTTCGGCGTCGTCCCCGTACAACGAATGGACGGGCATGTCCGCCTCTTCGCGGCTCCCAACGCCGACCATGTCCTGTGCTGCACCCGCAAACCCGTGCTCAGGACCGAAGAGCGCCGAAACGCGTGCGCCCGCCCGGTGGAGGACCCAAGACGCGGAACGAAGCTTTCGGTCGACGCTTGCCGCGTGCGCCAGAAGACCTACGTTGCGGCCGGCGATCAGGCGAAGCGCGTCCGAGTCACCGTCGGCGATGCGGTCAAGGCCGGTCCGAACCCCAGTCAATGAACCTCGCCTACCGCCGGCGGCTCGGTTGCTTCACCCGCGAGGAGATACAGCAAAGCCATCCGCACGGCCACTCCGGCTTCCACCTGCTGCAGAACGACGCTGCGCGCGCCGTCGGCGAGGAGGCTTTCGATTTCGACGCCGCGGTTCATCGGGCCCGGATGCATGATGATTGCATCCGGCTTCGCTGGCCCAATGGTTTGCGGGCCGATGCCGAACGTGCGTGCGTATTCACGAAGGCTCGGCAGGAGCGCCCCTTCGAGACGTTCACGCTGGATGCGGAGCACCATGACGACATCGGCGCCCTCGAGGCCGTCCTTCAGCCGATCGAAGACACGTACGCCAAGGGAATCGACGGCCGCCGGCAACAGCGTGCGAGGGCCGACTACCCGGACATCGCAGCCGAATAGCTTCAGGAGATGTGCGTTCGATCGGGCAACGCGCGAATGCGAGATGTCTCCGACGATCGTCACGACGAGATTCTCGAGCGTGCCCTTTGCGCGCCGGATCGTAAATGCGTCGAGCAGGGCCTGCGTAGGATGCGCGTGCATTCCGTCGCCTGCGTTGATGACGCTGCAGCCGATTTTGGAGGCCACATAGCTCGGAGCGCCCGACGAGGCGTGTCGAATGACGATCACGTCGGGATGCATCGCCTGAAGCGTTCGGCAAGTGTCTTGTAGGGTCTCGCCCTTATTCACGCTCGATGCGGAGACGCTCATGTTGATGACATCCGCGCTCAAACGCTTGCCCGCGAGCTCGAAAGAAGTCCGGGTCCTCGTCGACGCTTCGTAGAAGAGGTTGATCACGGTCTTGCCGCGGAGCGTTGGAACCTTGCGGACAGGCCGGCGGGAGACCTGCAGGAACGCCTCCGCGGTGTCGAGGATGCGCTCGACGTCCGCCCTCGTGAGCCCTTCGACATCGAGAAGGCTGTGGTGCGCGAACGGCTCCATCACTCGCCCTCGGTGAGCACGACGCGATCGGGTCCGGCCGCGTCGACCCAGACGTCGAGGCGTCCGCCCGATTCCATCTCAAGGACGCGGCCGACGAAATCCGCAGCGATGGGAAGCTCGCGGCCGCCGCGGTCGCAGAGGGCCGCGAACCAGACCCGCGCTGGGCGCCCGTGATCTTGAAGACATTCGATGGCGGCCCGGACCGTACGCCCGGTGTGCAGGACGTCGTCGACCAACACCACATGACGGCCGCTCACGTCGAATGGGATGTCGCTCGGCCCAATCTTGGGATTGGGGAGCGCAGTCGCCGCGTCATCTCGGTAGAGGGAGATATCGACGGCCCCGACCGGCGGTGGTCGCCCTTCGACCTTTGCGATCTCCTCGGCGATACGCTTTGCAAGCCCAACACCGCCGCGGCGGATGCCGATCAGGATGAGATCTTCGATTCCCGAGGTCGCTTCCAGAATCGCAACAGCGATGCGTCGAATGCTTCGTTGGATAGCGCCCGCATCGAGTACGACCTTCTGGGTTCGAGCCACGTTCGGCGGAGTGTGTGAGAAAACGCCGAACGCTTCAAGCCTAGGCGAGCGAGAGGCCGCCATCGATGGTGACGAGGCTTCCCGTCTGCCAGGTTTGATCGAGGACGCTGATGATGACAGCAGCCACTTCCTGCGGCGTCCCCAGCCGGCCGAGAGGGTGGAGGGCAGCAAGGCCGGCCAGTTGGGACGCCACGCGAGCCTCGATCTCGCCTGGTTCGAGGGTTTCACCGGGCCGGAGACGGGGCGCCCGAAGCATGTCGGTCTCCACGCCTCCGGGGAGCACGGCGTTGACCCGCACGCCGGCTGGGGCGAGCTCGAGCGCCAGTCCCTTGGTCACTGCGTTGAGGGCAGCTTTTGTCGCGGCATACACGACCGTGTGCGGAGCTGCGCGCTCGGACAGAGTGCTCGAAACGTTGACGATGGAGCCGCCGGGAACACGAATATGCACCGCAAGCGCTTGAGAGAGGAGAAGCGGCGCAACGAGATTGACCCGAAGCTGCGCTTCGACGGAGTCGAGGCCGATCGCGCCCACCGGCTCGTAGCGAGCGATCCCCGCGCAGTTGACCAGGCCGTCGACGCTGCCAAAGGCATCGTTCGCACGGCTCGCCAGCTCGGAGATGCGATCGAGGTGTTCGAGGTCGGCCGCGAGGGCGCGGACGCGATTGGGCGTCGACTCTTGGAGCGCGCGAAGGAGCCGCTCGTCGCGGGCGATGGCCACGACTTTGCCTCCACGCTCCAAAATCGCGTCGACGGTCGCGCGCCCGATCCCGCGAGTCGCACCGGTGACGACCACCGTGCCCTGCGAAACCATCATTTCAACCGAGTCCTGCGATTGGACCCCAGGGGGGCTCGGCCGGAACGTCGGCCGGCTCTCCAGCTACTTCGATTTCGTCCTCCGGCATGAAGCGAGGCGAATCGACGCAGAGGATGGTCTGATAGCGATCGGTGGGGTTCGCGTAGCTGTGCGCCGCGCCTCTCGGCCAGCGGTGCACCGTCCCAGGCGCGCAGGGCTCCCCTTGGCAGAGCAGCCCTTCGCCAAGCACCATCTCGGACTCACGCATTTGCTGATGGACGTGCAGCGGAATGCCGCGGCCGGGAGCGACGTTCAGACGATAGATGCCGGCGCCCCTCGTTTCGTAGATCACGTCGACGGTGCCAAAGGGCTTTTGCTCGACCTCGAGCTTGCACCAAGACGCGCTGCGCTCGATCTCCAGCGAGGGAATTGCAAAGCTTCGAAGCGCCCCGGGCTTGCTCAGCCGAATGACGGCGGAGTCGACCTGAGCGCGTCTCTCGTCGGGCGCGGGGGGCGCGAGAACGTACCTGGCGAGCACATGCGCAGCGGTTTCGAGAAGGCGGAATCGGCAGCTTCGAAGCAGGAACACCAGCTGCGATGCGGTGGCCGCGTAGTCGATCGTGGAGCGCAGGCTTTCCTTGATGGCGGAGGTCTCGGTCTGCAGGCGCATCTCGACGTCCACGCGAAGCGGCTGCGAGGCGTTGCGCTCGTGCGGATACACCCCGACCACGCAGTCGACCATCAGCTCTTCGATGCGCAAGACATCCATGCGGCAAGGCTATCGCATTTCGAGACTTCTGCTAGAGTCCCGCAGCGCATGAGCCAGCCCAAGTCCAACGCTGTGAACGAAATTGCGGAGGTCGCCGCGTTTCGACCCGTCCCGCGCACGGGCGTGATTTACGTCACCGTGGAGGCACAGAAGCGTGGATTCAGCCTCGACGCACCCGGCTGGTGCAACCTGGGTCAAGGCCAGCCGGATACCACCGCGCTTCCGGGCGCCCCGGAGCGGATGACCCAGATCAAGGTGCGCCCGGGTGACCTCGACTACGCACCGGTCCCGGGGGTCTGGGAGCTTCGCGAAGCGGTGGCGAGCCTATACAACAAGCTATTTCGCCGCGGGATGAAGTCCCAATACTCCGCTGAGAATGTGTGCATTGCGGGCGGCGGTCGCGTGGCGGTCATGCGCGCATGTGCAGCCATCGCGCCCATTCATCTAGGGCATTTCCTTCCGGACTACACGGCCTACGAAGAGCTGCTCGACGTGTTTCGGCGATTTCTGCCGATCCCCATCTTGCTCGACCCGAAACACGCATATGAGTTCACCCGGGAAGACCTCGAAAAGGAAATCCTGGGCCGCGGGCTCAGCGCGATCCTGGCGAGCAACCCGTGCAACCCGACCGGCAAAGTCGTCGAAGGCGATGCGCTGGCAAGCTGGGTCGAGGCCGCCAGAGACTTGAACTGCGCACTTCTGCTCGACGAGTTCTATTCGCACTACGTGTGGACGGGAGAGCAATCGATCGTCAGCGCGGCACAGTATGTCGAAGACGTCGACCAGGATCCGATCGTCCTGTTCGACGGGCTCACCAAGAACTGGCGGTATCCCGGCTTTCGAGTGAGTTGGATCGTCGGCCCCAAGCGCGTCATCGAATCCGCCGCAAGCGCAGGCTCGTTCCTCGATGGCGGGGGCGTTGCGCCCATGCAGCGCGCGGCGATCGACCTGGTCCAGCAGGAACCCACGCTCGCCGAGGCGAAGGCCGTCCACAACGAGTTCAAGAAGAAACGCGACTTCCTCGTGCAGGGCCTCAAGGACATCGGAGTCAAGTTCGACCTGGAGCCGCAGGGGACCTTTTACGCCTGGGGAGACCTGAGCGGCCTGCCCCGTTCGATTCGGAACAGCGACGATTTCTTCAAAGCGGCACTCGAACGACAGGTGATCACGGTGCCCGGCCACTTCTTCGACGTGAATCCGGGCAAGCGCCGGACTGGACGGCCCTCGCGTTTCGTTCAGCACCTGCGTTTCTCGTTCGGGCCACCGATGTCGGTGCTCGAGGAAGCGCTCGAGCGGCTCCGCACGATGGTGGCCGAGGCGAAGTAGCTTCGGCCCTAACGGACGGAAATCAGAACGATATTTGCTCGGGAACCGCGGCTTTTTTCCGTTCTTCGCTCTGTGTAGGTGATTATACTACACATGACGACATTGGCGGCGGTCGCGGCGCGGATAGAGCACGAGCCACGGGAGGCAGCTCCCTTCGTGAAGTGGGTCGGGGGCAAGGGCCGATTGCTCAGCCAGCTGCGACCGCTGCTCCCCCCAGGGGTCGAGCAGATGCGTCATGTCGAGCCATTCGTCGGCGGCGGCGCGCTGTTCTTTGCACGCCGTCCAAGACGCGCTCTACTGACCGACATCAACCCCACGTTGGTTTCGACGTACGCGGCAATTCGCGACGACGTCGAAGGCGTGATCGGCGGGCTGCGCAGGCTTGCGGGTCAACACTCGAAACAACGGTATTACGAAGTGCGCGAGCGCTACAACCAAGACCGTCGTGTCTCGACGTCCAAGCGCGCGGCCATGTTCATCTATCTCAATAAGACCTGCTTCAACGGCTTGCATCGGGTCAATCGCAAAGGCGAGTTCAACGTACCAGTAGGCTCGTACAAGAACCCGCGGATCTTGAACGAAGATGCTTTGCAGGCGGCAAGCGATGCGCTCGAGGGTGCAGATCTGCGATGCGCGTCCTTCGACACGCTCCTCGAGAACGCGAAGCCCGGCGACTTCATCTACTTCGACCCGCCCTACGAGCCGGTGTCGGTGACCGCGAGCTTCACGTCCTACGCACGCGGTGGGTTTTCCCAGGAAGATCAAACGCGGCTGCGCGACGTTTACAAAGCGCTCGACCGTCGAGGCTGCAAGCTGATGCTCTCCAACAGCGACGTCCCCTTCATTCGCAACCTCTATGGCGAGTTCAAAGTCGACACCGTCGCCGCACCCCGCGCGATCAACTGCGATGCGACCAAGCGCGGCAAAGTGAGCGAAGTCGTCGTGCGGAACTACGCCTGAGGGCCGAGGCAGGCCGAGCCACGCTTACCGACGGATCGTCGGACGCCCAGCGGTTCGCTGCTCTTCCGGGGAGTACGGGCAATGACGACAGCCCGAGCCGCAGCAAGATGCGCGAGCTCGAAGTGCGGTCGCCGTCATCACGTAGAGACCGGTCTCGGGATCGAGGTAGCCTTCGTCACCGCGATCGGCGGCTTCCTCGTGAGCTCGAAGGATCTCCTGCGAAAGGGCGTCTGGCACCGCGGCACTTTGGGTCCAGCGGCCGATTCCGCAACCCCGCAAGGGCAGGAACCCGATCGTTCGTCGTCTCCTCAGCCGAGGCTGATCCTCGATGCCCGGATGAACTCCGCCGTGGCTGGATGATCGGTGTGCAGAAGCTCCTCGGGTGTCCCGGTCGCCGCGATCCGCCCCTCGTGCAAGAAGCTCAGCTGATTGGCGATGCGCACGACCGAGGCCATGTCGTGGCTGATCACGATCGAGGTCACGCCGAACATCTCCTCCGCCTCGGTGATCAGCTCATCGACCATTTCGGTCGTGATCGGGTCTAGGCCGGTGGTGGGCTCGTCGTAGATCAGAATCTCGCTTTCGAGGATCATCGCACGCGCGACGGCCACGCGCTTCTGCATGCCCCCGGAGAGTTGGGCGGGGAGCTTTTGGGCCGCCGCCGCCACCCCGAGCGCAGCCAAGCGATCCATCACGCGGTCGCGAATGTCGTTCCGGGAAAGATCGCTGTGCTCCCGGAGTGGAAACGCGACGTTGTCGAACACCGTCATCGAGTCGAAGAGCGCAGACATTTGGAAGACCATGCCGAAGGTACGTCGCATCGCCGCCAGATCGAGGCCTTCGAGCCGGGCAAAATCGATGCCGTTGACGATGAGTTGCCCGGAGTCGGGGTTTTCGAGCCGGATCAACTGCCGCATCAGGACCGTCTTTCCGGACCCCGAGGGACCGATGATCAGATTCGTTTGCCCTCGATGAATGTCGAGCGACACGCCTTTGAGCACGTGATGCTCGCCGTAGCTCTTGTGCAGATCACGTATCCGCACGTGGATCGGATCGTCCTTCATCTCCGGAGGCAGCGGAGCCCGCGTCAAGCGAATTAGGTTTCGTCGAAAGAACTTCATCAGAAGAACCCTTGTCCCAGGACGAGGCTCGTAACGAGATAGTCGAGCATGAGGATGGCGATGGCGCTCTGCACGACGGCGCGGTTGGTGGCACGCCCCACTCCGGCCGCTCCGCCCTCCGCAAAAAAGCCCTGACGGCACGCGATCAGAGTTACCGCTACGCCGAAGACCATCGCCTTGATGAGCCCCTGGGCGACGTCATCCCAGTCGACCAGCCACTTGAGTCGGTCCATGAAGACTCCGGGGTCGAGCCCGAGAAGCCCCACCGCCACGAAGTAGGCTCCCATCACGCCGACGATGTTAAAGAGCATCGTCAGGACGGGAACCATCACGAATCCGGCGACCAGCCTCGGTACGACCAAGTACTGCACCGGGTTGACCGCCATAGTGACCAGGGCGTCGATCTGGTTGGTCACGCGCATGGATCCGAGCTCGGTCGTCATCGCGCTCCCGGCCCGGCTGGTGACCATCAGCGCCGCGAACACCGGCCCCACCTCGCGGGCCAACGCCAAGCCAATCACGGCGCCGGTCTGGTTCTCGGCGCCGAAGTCGCGAAAACCATCGACGAGCAGCAAGGCGAGCACGCCGCCCACGAAAACCGCGGTCAGCGAAACGAGGAAGATCGAGCCGATGCCGATGAACTCCATCGCCCCGATGAAAAGCCGGCCGCGGTACGGTGGGCGGATTCCCCAAAACACCGACTCCCACAGCAGCTTGAAGAGCGCCCCGATCTCGACGAACGGGGACAAGAGCAGCTGCAGGAGCCAGTCGCCGGCATCACGAGCTGTCGTGCGGAGCTTCGAGGTCTTGTCCGGGGTCGCGGGTGCGCTGGGCGCGGCGTCAGGCACGAGACTTCATACCATGGTTCCTCAGCGAAACGTCAGCCATTCAAGTAGACGCGCGGAACACGCCGCGAGACGTTGGTCAGCACTTCGTAAGGAATTGTCTCCGCCGCGACGGCGAGGTCACATGCGTCGAGCACGGACCCGCCTTGCTCACCGAGCAGCAGAACCTCGTCGCCGATGGCGACACCCGAAACGCCCGAAACATCGACCGTGGTGAGGTCCATTGCGATGCTGCCTACGATGGGACAGCGAACACCACCGATCAACACCTGCCCCCGATTCGAAGCGGATCGCAGCAAGCCGTCGCCGTAGCCGACGGGGATTGTCGCCAGGCGAGTTTCCCTGGGTGCACGAAATGAGCGTCCGTACCCGACCGACTCTCCCACTTGCAGCGTCCGAACGCGAAGCACCTCCGTTCGCCAGCGAAGCGCGGGGCGAAGTGGCGCATCGATCTCGTCCGCGCCCGGATAGCCGTAGAGTGCGAGGCCGGGGCGCACCCAGTCGAAATGTGACTCGGGGTGCCGGAACAAGGCGGCGCTGTTTGCGACGTGCAGGACCGACGGCTCGTGACCAAAGCGGCGAACGAGACCTCGCGCTTGCGCGAATCCGGCGAGCTGCTCCGCGACGTACTGCGGGTCGACGTCGGCAGTCGACAGATGCGTCATCAAGCCCGCAATGCGAATCGAAGGAAAGCGACGAAGCTGACGCAGGAAGGCACTGAGCTCCCCGAGGGGCACGCCGAGCCGGCCCATGCCCGTATCGACTTTGAGGTGCACGTCGATTGGGCGGCTCCCGGACACCGACTCGAATGCACTGGCTTCGGAGATTTCGTAGAGCACGGGGGTGAGCCCGGCCGCAATGATCTCGCGGTGGGCGCCGCCGTTGATGCCGTTGAGGACCAGAATGGCGCGGTCGATGCCGGCTTCTCGAAGCTCGATACCCTCTTCAGCTAGGGCGACACCGAAACCATCCACGCCTTCGTCCTGAAGTCGCCGGGCAACCGGCACCACGCCGTGTCCATAGGCGTCCGCCTTCACGACCGCTAGGATTTTTCGCCCGGCCGCCGCACCCTGCACCACGCGAAGGTTGTGGCCTATCGCGTCGAGCAAGATCTCGGCGCGCGTTGCCCGCAAGGAAGAGTCGGCGTGCTGGACGCGCGGTCTCGATGGTTTCAAGGAATCCGGTTGCACGGTTTGGAGCTAACGGTTGGCACCGTCGGCGTCAAGCATTGGCGTCCCAACGTCCGAAGGCTAGGCTCCGGTCTGGATGACACAGGCTCACCGACGCCAAGTGGATTGGGAGATGCTCGTAGCCGGCCTCGCGGCAGTCGCGGCGGCGGTGGCTCCCGGCTGCGGGAAGCCCGCCGAAGAAACCGTGTCACCAGTCCACGTGACGCCCACCGACACAACTCACCCCGTGGGTGGGCCAGCACCCGAAGCGCTTCGTGTCCGCGTCCTTCGTCAGTACCCGCACGACAAAGACGCGTTTACCCAGGGTCTCATTTGGCATGACGGCGTCATGTACGAAAGCACCGGTCAATACGGAAAGTCATCGCTGCGCAAGGTCCGTCTCGAAGATGGCAAGGTTCTCGCACGACGCGAGCTCGATCCCGATTTCTTCGGCGAAGGGCTGGCGCGGGTCGATGACCAATTGGTCCAGCTCACCTGGCGATCCGGGCTCGCGCTGGTTTCAGACTTGGCGACGCTCGAACGGCGAACGACACTTCGCTACCGCGGTGAGGGGTGGGGTCTGTGTTTCGACGGGACGGCATTGGTGATGAGCGATGGCTCTTCGATTTTGGAATTTCGCGATCCGAAGTCCATGGAGGTGCTTCGCGAGGTCAGCGTCATGAAAGAGGGGCTTCCTGTGCCGCGACTCAACGAGCTCGAATGCGTGGACTCTGACATCTACGCCAACGTCTGGCGGAGCGACGAGATTCTCCGCATCGATTCCAAGACCGGTCGCGTCACCGCCAGCATCGATGCGAGCGACCTGCTGACGAGGTTGGAATCGCTGCGGGCCGACGTCCTCAACGGAATCGCCTACAAGGCCGATTCGAAAACATTCCTCGTCACAGGAAAGCTTTGGCCTCAGCTCTTCGAGGTCGAGCTGGTGCCCCGTTGATCTCCACCGTGAATCTCGATCCCCGGCTGCCATTGGGCGAGGCGTCTGCGCATGATTTCGATCGCCTCAGGATGTTCGTCGACGAGCACGAAGCCTCTGCCTAGGCGCGCTGCAGCTTCGCCGGTCGTCCCACTTCCCGCAAAGAAGTCCAGAACCGTGTCGCCGGGCTCGGTGTGCACCTTGATGATGCGGTCCAGCACACCCAGCGGCTTCTGCGTCGGGTAGCCTGTCTTCTCTTTGCCATTGGTCGGAACGATCGTGTGCCACCAGACGTCCGTCGGCGTCTTGCCCCTTGCGGCCTTCTCTTTGCCTACTAGCCCGGGCGCCATGTACGGAATTCGGTCCATTTCTTCGAACTGAAAGACGTAGCGCTTGGGGTCGAGCACATACCAGAGCAGCGTGTCGTGCTTGGCGGGCCACCGGCGCTTCGGCCGCCCACCAAAGTCGTACGCCCAGATAATCTCGTTGCGGAAACGATCTCGGCCGA
Source organism: Myxococcales bacterium (assembly GCA_029862185.1). Lineage (GTDB taxonomy): Bacteria > Myxococcota_A > Polyangia > Polyangiales > Houyiibacteriaceae > SG8-38. The sequence continues at coordinate 34,170 of JAOTXX010000001.1, read as the reverse complement.
GCAGGCGATCGAGGGCGACCTTCACGTAGTGCACTTCGCGATAGTCGAGGTGCACGAAGAGCGAACCGTCGCGGGTTAGGCAGGGCAGCGCCGCTTCGATTCGACTCATCAGGAAGGAAAGGTATTCGTCGTACTCGTCTTCGTACACGGGGCTGTCGAGCCGCTCGACCTCGTAACGGCGGCCGCCAAACCCTTCGCGCTTGCCTTGGGCTGCAGCGCGCACCTTCATTCGCTGGCGAGATTGCGTCCGCCCGGTGTTGAAGGGCGGGTCGATGTAGATCAGGCGCGCATGCTCGCGAGGGAGCGTCTGGAGTACCTGCAAATTGTCGCCATGGACGATGCGCTTCACGCGACCGAGCCTATCATCCAGAAGGAGGCGCGCCCATCTTCGAACCCGCTTGCAGCGCCTCTGCGCCCGCCCTACGCTTTCGGCCGATGCGTCTCCTGGTCAACGGTGAAGAACGGCAGGTCGAGCCGAGCACGACGGTAAAGCAGTTGCTTTCCTTTCTCGGCCTCGGGGACACCTTGGTGGCCGTCGAGCGCAACGAAGAAGTCGTCCCGCGGGCCCAGCACGAGAGCACCCATCTCAGCGACGGTGACCGAGTCGAGGTGGTTCATTTCGTAGGAGGCGGCTAGGTGTCCGAAGACATTCTGAAGATCGGTCAATTCGAGTTTCGATCGCGCTTGTTCACCGGTACCGGGAAGTACCCAAACCTCGACACGGCGAAAAAGGCGCTGGAGGCCTCTGGCTGCGAAGTCGTCACGGTCGCGGTGCGCAGGGTCGATTTGAAAGCTACCGGCGCTGACTCGATCATGACGGTGCTCCGCGAGGGCAAGTATACGCTCCTTCCCAACACCGCCGGCTGCTACACCGCCGAAGATGCGGTCCGCACTGCCCGGCTGGCGCGGGAGCTTTTGGACACTCCGCTGATCAAGCTCGAGGTCATCGGTGACGAGCGGACACTCTTCCCTGACGTGCCTGCGACACTCGAAGCTGCCAAGGCCCTGGTGCACGACGGTTTCACCGTCCTGCCCTATTTCAACGACGATCCGATTGCCGCCCTGCGCCTGGAGGAGCTCGGCTGCGCTGCGGTCATGCCATTGGCCGCGCCCATCGGCAGCGGGCTCGGCGTCCGCAATCCGTTCAACATCGAGATCATCGTCAAGCACGCGACGGTCCCCGTGATCGTCGACGCCGGCGTCGGCACCGCGTCGGACGCGGCGATCGCCATGGAGCTCGGCATCGACGGCGTGCTGATGAACACGGCGATCGCCGGCGCCAAGGACCCCGTTCGAATGGCTCGCGCGATGAAGGCGGGAGTCGAGGCCGGCCGCGATGCATTTCTTGCGGGCCGAATTCCGCGCAAGCTCTACGCAACGGCATCGAGCCCGCTCGAGGGAGTCATCGGCTCCGATCAAGACGGCCGTTCCTGAGTCCGTCGCGATGACCCAAGGCCTTCCGCGGATCTGGATCATCACGGATCCGAACCACCCCGACGGTCCGGTCGCGCCGGTGCGACGCGCCCTCGAAGGGTGCCCGCCCGCTGTGTTGGGTGTGCAGCTTCGCGCGAAGCGGGCGTCCGATCGGCAGATCGTGCAATGGGGACACGAGTTGCGCGCGATCACACGGGACACCGGCAATGCGCTGACGGTGAACCGACGGACAGATCTCGCGGAGATCATCGGGGCGGACGGCGTGCACGTGCCGGAGCTGGGCCTTCCCCCAACCGAGATTCGCCAGCATTGGCCTTCCGTTCGTATCCTTGGTGTCTCGCGTCACGATCGCCGGGGCCTTGAAGCCGCGGAGCGAGCGCGCGCGAGCTATGCCTTCTTGAGCCCCATCTTTCACGTCCCCGGCAAGACTCGCCCCATGGGCGTTCATGGTTTTCGAGCCGCGATCGCCGGTGTCGAAATGCCGACATATGCCCTGGGCGGCGTGCGGCCCGAGGATTTGACGCCCTTACTTCGCGCGGGCGCGTTCGGTGTCGCCATCCGGCGGGCGGTCTATGCGTCCGAGCAGCCCAACGAAGCCGTGCGGCTCTTCATTCGCGAGCTTGACAAGCACCTCCCGAACGGCGAATAGCCAGGTGCATGGGGGCGATTCGCAGTGGGCTTGGATGCCTTTCGTGGGTGGGCGCCATCCTCATCGTCATTGCGCTATTGCTCAAAGTGCTCCTGTTCGACATGGCCGAGGTCGGACACAACGGAATGGCGCCCACGTTGCTCCGGGGAGAGCGCGTCCTGATCAACAAACGAGCGACCCCGACACTCGGATCAATCGCGGTTTGCCAGCATCCAACCGAGGTCGGCTGGGTCGTTGCGCGGGTCGCGGCAACCGAAGGGATGACGATCAATTCGTTCGGCACCGAGCTGCTCATCGATGGGAAGCCGGTCGACTACAATGGAGGCGGCAGCGCCATGTTCTACAATGTCGACACCGACCGGACGGTGCAGGTGACCTGGGGCGACGAGTACCTTGGGGCCGGCAAGCACCGCATCTTCCTAGGCCAGAATCGTCGGCACCACGTCGAAAAGACGGAGGTCCCTGCGGGCAAGCTCTACCTCCTCGGCGACTACCGCGGCTACATGGGACAGGACAGCCGTGCCTATGGGCTTGTGGACGCGTCTAGCTGTCGAGGGACGATCGTGTTGCGGATGACCCCGGTGGAAGGGCTCGAGCCCGAGATCAGCCATGGTTATTTGGAGCTGATTCGATAGCGTCGGTTCCGCGTTGCCTGCCGGCCGGTCCGTTCTATGCTCCGCGCGCCGAGGACCACGGACCCGTCAGATGAGAGTCGCTGTCTTACAATTTCCAGGCTCCAATGCCGACTGGGACGCCCTGCACGCAGTGCGCGACGTCTTGGGTGCAGACGCCTGGTACGCTTTCCATAAACAGACGAGCCTGGGCGACGCGGACGCGGTCGTGATTCCTGGCGGTTTCTCGTACGGAGACTACCTGCGGGCCGGCGCAATCGCAGGTTTCAGCCCGATCGACAACGCGGTCCGCGAGTTCGCCGGCCGCGGAGGCCCGGTCCTCGGGATCTGCAACGGCTTTCAGATTCTGACGGAGATGGGGCTCCTTCCCGGGGCATTGACCAGGAATGCCCACCTTCGCTTCGAGTGCCGCGACATCTATCTGCGGGTTGAAAACGAAGGTCCCTTCACCGACATGGGTACCGGCAAAGTGCTCCGTCTCCCCATTGCGCACGCCGACGGCCGGTATCACACGACCGAGGAAGGTCTCGCCGAGCTCGAGCGCCACGGACAAATCGCTTTTCGCTATTGCACGCACGGCGGCGGCGAGCCCAAGGGCAGCGATGCCAATCCGAACGGCTCGGTCGGTGACATCGCCGGCCTCTACAACCGGGAGAAGAACGTGCTCGGCATGATGCCGCATCCCGAACGGGCAAGCGAAGCCATCCTCGGCAACGATGCCGGGCTCGCGCTATTCACATCGCTTCGACGTCACTTGGGGTTCGCATGAGTACACCAGCGAACTTTCCTGGAGAGCCCGATAGCTCGCCTGAGATCGCCCGCGAGTTCGGGCTTGTGTCGGAGGAGTGGGAACGTGTCCTGAGCACCCTCTCCCGCTTGCCGAGTTATGCAGAGCTCGGGGTCATCAGCGTGATGTGGTCCGAGCACTGCTCGTACAAGTCTTCTCGCGTTCATCTCGCTCGGCTGCCGACGACCGGCCCGCAAGTGGTTCAAGGGCCGGGCGAAAACGCCGGGGCGGTCGACATCGGGGATGGCTTCTGCGCGGTGTTCAAGATGGAGTCGCACAACCATCCGTCGTATATCGAACCGTACCAGGGCGCGGCGACAGGTGTCGGTGGCATCTTGCGCGACGTGTTCACGATGGGTGCGCGTCCAGTGGCGTCGCTGAACTCCCTTCGATTTGGGCGCCCCGATCATCCGAGGACTCCCCAGCTGCTCAAGGGCGTGGTCGCGGGCATCGGCGGCTACGGCAACTGCATCGGCGTCCCGACCGTGGGCGGTGAAGTGCAATTCGACACGAGCTACGACGGCAACATCCTGGTCAACGCGTTTACGGTGGGCATTGCCAAGACCGAAGACCTCTTCTTCGGAGTTGCAGAAGGCATCGGCAACCCGATCATCTACGTAGGCGCCAAGACTGGTCGCGACGGAATTCACGGCGCCACCATGGCGAGCGCCGAGTTTGGCGAGGAGACCGACAGCAAGCTCCCGACCGTGCAGGTGGGCGATCCCTTCATGGAGAAACTGCTCCTCGAAGCCTGCCTCGAAATCTTCGCGACCGATTGCTTGTCGGGCGTGCAGGACATGGGTGCGGCGGGGCTGACCTCGTCTTCGGTCGAAATGGCAGACCGTGCGGGCAATGGCATCGAGCTCGACCTCGACGCGATTCCGCGCCGGACCAAAGCATTGAGCCCTTACGAGATGCTCCTGAGCGAGTCTCAAGAACGCATGCTGATGGTCGCCAAAGCGGGACGCGAGCAAGAGGTGTTCGACATCTGTGCCAAGTGGGACCTCGATGCGTCGATCGTCGGCCGCGTGACCGACACCGGGCGCTTCGTTTGCAACGCGACTCCCGGCTACGACCCCTTCGATGGCACAGGCGAGCCCAATCCCGTCGTCGTCGTGGATCTGCCGGTCGACCTGCTCACGAACGCGGCACCCAAGTACGACCGACCTCAGCAAGGACGGGCCAAAGGGGCCACGCTGTTCACGATGGCCGGCGATGCTCCCGAAGACCTGGGCGCCGAGCTCGTGCGCCTCATCGGCTCGCCCAACATCGGAAGCCGTGCCTGGATCTGGCGTCAGTACGATCACATCGTTCGAAATGGAACCGTGATTCGTCCTGGCGACGGGGACGCCGCGGTGATTCGAGCGTTCTGCGAGGATGCCAGTGGCACCCGCGAAAAGTTCCTCGCCGTATCCGTCGACTGCAACGGCCGGCATGTGGAGCTCGACCCTTACGCGGGCGCAGCGATGGCGGTCGCCGAGTGCACGCGCAACATCGTCTGCGTCGGAGCGAAGCCGCTTGGCCTCACCGACTGCTTGAATTTTGGTAACCCCAAAGTGCCGGAGCAGATGTGGCGCTTCTCACAGGCGATCGACGGCTTGGCCGCTGCGTGCAGCGCGTTGGGCGCGCCGGTCGTGTCAGGCAACGTCAGCCTCTACAACGAGACCGATGGCAAGGCCATTCTGCCGACACCGACGGTTGCCGTGGTGGGCCAACTCGAAGACCCCGATCATCGCCTCGGACTCGGGTTTCTGTCTGAAGGCGATGTCATCGCGCACCTCGGGCGCCCTTCGCGCGGGGTCCTCGGGGGCTCGGAATGGCTCGTGCAGCACAGCGGCTCGGATACGGGCGCGCCCGTCGGGATCGACCTCGATGCAGAGGCCGAGTTGCAGCACGCGATGCTCGATCTCGCTCGCAAAAAGCTTCTCAGGAGCGCGCACGACATCAGCGACGGCGGCTTTGCGGTGGCGCTGGCCGAATCTTGCATTGCGCACGGCCACGGCGCCCGGGTCAGCCTTCCCTCGAGTGAAGACGCGCCGGCGCACGCCCTGCTCTTCAGCGAAGAGCCGACGCGAATCCTCGTCAGCCTTTCCGCGAGCAAGGTCGGTGAGGTTGGTGATGTCTGCGCGCGATACGGTGTGCCCTTCGAAAAGATCGGAACCGTCAGCGGCCAAACCGTTGCGATTGAAGGCGTGTGTGAGGTACCGGTCGAAGAGCTCGCCGAGTCCCATGCTTCGGCGTTGGACGCAATCGTCAGCTAGTCCGCCTTGCGCTCAGCGCATAGCCGATCAGGGCGGTGCCGGTCGCAATACCGATCCATGGGAGGAGGCCCGTTTGCGCTTTGAACGCGCTGTAGAGCATCCAAACCGCAGAACCGGCGTAGATCGCCGCGGCACCGAGCGCCCAGGGGCGCGGCGTTCGGAGGTCCGGCCGGTATCGCCGGGCCGAGAAGAGGCCGACCGCCACGAGGGCTGAAAAGAAGACGAGAACGCCCGCCACGTTGATGAGCAGCTCCCCGACGCTGTGCAGGTACAGAAGGGCAATCGCGAGCGCGCCCTGAAGAACGACGGCTGCGCGAGGTGGCGCTCCAGCAGTGCCGCGCAAAAACGAGGGCAGAAACCCGTCACGAGCCATCTCCGCATAGACACGCGGACCGACCAAGAGCATCGCGCTGCTGCTCGAGACCATGATCGCAGCGATGCCCAAGGACATGACGCTCGCTCCGAGCTCTCCGAGCAAGTCCCGGGCCACGAGGTGTCCGAGCGTGACTCTTGCTTCTTCGTACTCGAAGACGACCTGCGCTCGCTCCGGGCTGAGGTTCACGACCAGAATCCAGTTAACCAAGAGGTACGCGACTCCAACGAGCGCGCAGCCGATCAACATCGCGCGTGGGACGTCACGGCGCGGTGCCTGAAAGTCTTCTGCCGCGTAGGCCGCCGCATTCCATCCCGAAAACGCGTACGCGACGAAGAAGAGGCTGCTCGCAAACGAAAGTGCAAGGCTTGGTGGCTCGCTCGGCGGCGCCCAACTCGGCCACCGCGATTCACCCAAGGAAAGGCCCAGCGCCACGAAGGCGAGAATGAGCATGCCTTTGATGATCACGAGCCCGTTCTGGGTCCACTTCGAGAGCCGAAGCCCGGTGGCATGAAACACCGTCAGCGCGGCGATGAGGGCAGTCGCTCCGATGCGCGCATCGGCTGGTCCGAACACGGCGGATGCAAACGCTGCCGCGGCAAAGGCGCTCACGGCCATCGGTGCGGAGAAACCCACGAGCAACGAAGCCCAGCCGGCGAGATAGCCGAGAGCGGGGTGGAGAAGGTCGGACAGATAGCGGTACTCGCCACCTGACCGTGGAATCATCACGGCAGCCTCGGCGTAGGTGCGCGCCCCTGCCATCGCGAGTAGGCCTCCGATTCCCCAGGCTGCGAGGATCCATCCGGCGCTGAGCTCCTGCGCCATGAATCCTGCGCTCAGGAACACCCCGGCGCCGATCATGTTTGCGACCACCAGACCGACCCCGGACCACAGATCGAGGAACCCTCGGCCCGAGGCGCACGCCTGCGAATCTGAATTTTGGATTCTCACCCTGCCCCGCGTGGACGAATCCTACCTTGGCGGAGCCCAAATGCTAAGCTCCGCGGGAACGGGCTCGGAGAGAAGGACGATGAGACGTGCGTTGCTGCGGCTGGGAATCGGACATGGTGTCTTTGGCGCAGTCTCACTGATGGCTGATCACACCGGGGGGCGAAGCGTTTGACTCGGTTGGCGTGAACGACGTGGACCCCCGCGGCGATACCGACCAGGCAACAGGCATCTGCCCCGACTGCGAGGCGGTGGATCGAATCTACGACAGCCCTGAGGCCTGGGCCGAGACCACAGCGGCGCGTTTGGAGTCCTGTGGCTTCAACACGGTCGGTGCACGGTCCGAAGCTGATCTATTCGCGCCGCTGATGCCGTACACGGTTTGGCTGAATTACGGGGGCGGCCAAGCCGACTTCTTCTCCGAGGAATTCCTCGAGCGCGTCGCAACCATCGCCGAACAACGGGTCGTGCCTCTGCGCGACGATACCGGGGGGCCCTTGGTGCCAATCGACGGTTGGCTCAGCGCGTATTACGAGCTTTCGGGTCTATTGCTCATCGCGCCCGAGTTTTCGTTGCGGAGCAGGGAGAGCGACCCGCCCAACACTTGACCGCCCAACTATCTGACCTACGACACGCAGGCGGAGCGAGCGTCTGCGTACGACGAGTATGTGCAACAGTGCTTCGATGCGCCGTACATCGTAGGACAACAACTTCGGTTTCATCACCGTCAACGATGAGCCGTATGAAGATTTCCTGGGTCCCGTCACGATTACGAACGCGAAAGCACCCCATCTAGCCAACTAGAACCACCCTGCGATCCTTCGCTGGGGAGCGCAGTAATTCTCGTTGGTTACGAGGGTAGAGAGTGTCCCCTATTCGGCGGCTTCTACGGCTTGGGAGATTGGGCGCTTCTCGCCGCGGAGCTCGACGGAGACGAGCTTGGAGACGCCTGGCTGCTCCATGGTCACGCCATAGAGGACGTCGGCGAACTCCATGGTGCGCTTCGAGTGCGTGATGAGAATGAACTGCGAGCGGTCGGTCATCTGCTGAATGGCTTCGGCAAAGCGGCCGATGTTGGCTTCGTCCAGTGGCGCATCGACCTCGTCGAGCAGACAGAAGGGGCTCGGCTTGTACTGAAAGATCGCGAAAATCATTGCCACCGCAGTGAGAGCTTTCTCCCCGCCGCTCATGAGCTCGAGTGAGCCGAGGCGTTTGCCCGGCGGCTGCGCGATGATTTCGACGCCCGTTTCGAGCATGTCCTGCGGATCGGTGAGCCTAAGCTCGGCCTTGCCTCCGCGGAAGAGCATCGGGAAGATGCGCTTGAACCGCTCGTTGATTGCGGCAAAGGTCTCGCGGAACAGCGCCCTGCTCTCTCGGTTCATTTGCCGAATCGCCTTGTCGAGCTTCGTGAGCGCGTCCTCGAGGTCACGGCGCTGCCCGGTGAGGTACTCGTAACGCTGTGCGTTCTCTTCGTACTCCTCGATTGCAGTGAGGTTGATTTCGCCCATGCGATCGATGAGCCGCTGCAACTCCTCCGCGCGCGCGGTCACCTCGTCGTCAGGCACAGGCCGCGCGTGGTGGTCACCGATGACGTACGCCAGCTCGACGCGATGCTTGTCCTGAACCTGCTCTTCGAGGTGCTCGAGCGACAAGCTGATCTCGCGCTCGCGGAGGGTCAACTCGTTGAGCTCGGTGGACTGAACGTCGATGCTGGAGCGCAGCTGTTTGAGTGAAGCCTCCGCTGCGCCGAGCTGCGTCTGCGCTTGGTCGAAGCCCGCGCGTTGACGCGAAAGCTCTTGGCGGGCTAGTGCGGCCTCGTGGGCGGTCTCGCTCAGGCGACCATGGTGCAAGAGGATGCGACCCGCGGCCTGACCCTGGTCGCGATCGGCGATGGCGACGTCCTCACGCAGGCGCTCTTCACGCGCGCCGAGCTCTGCGATCGCGCGATCGAGCTGCCCGATGACCGAACGCTCGCGGTCGGCGCGCTCACGCGACTGCGTCGCCCCCACCTTGACCTCCGTCGCCTTCGCCAACTGTTCCTCGACCACGCGTCGACGTTCGGTCAGAACGCTCTCGGCAACGTGCACGGCTTCTTGGGCGTGGGTCACGTCATGCTGAGCCTCGCCCAGCTGGCGCCGGCTGTTGGCCTCGTCGACGTCGACTTGCGACAGCGCGGCGCGCCCCTCGGCCTCGGCGTTGGCGATTTCCCGGCGGCGTTCGTCGATTCTCTGAAGCTCCATCTCGACGACTCGCAGATCTCGCTCCGACCCCAGGATCTCCAATTCGGCGTCGTGGGCCTGAACCCTCGCCGAATCGATGGCAGCTTGCCCCTCGGCAATGCCGGAACGAAGCCGGCCCTGATTTGCAATCGCCTGCTCGAGGGCGCCGCCCTGTGAGGCAGCCGACTCCTCCAGCTCGCGGATCTCTCGCTTGAGCCTGAGCAGATGCGCTGCCGACTGGTCCTTGGCGCCACCGACCACGGCACCGTCGCGAAGCAAGGCCTGCCCGTCGAGGGTCACCAGCTTTCCCTGGAAACCGTCACGGTGAAGACGTGCCGCGGTCTGTAAGCCGTCGACCACCAAGACGTCGAACAGGAGGTAGCGCACCCAGGTGTCGTCGGCCTGCGAATAACTCAGCAGACTCAGCAGAGGCGCGACGATGCCCATCCCCGTGGGGAATTGAGGAACGACACGCGGAGCACTCGTCGGCGAGCGCGGCAGGAAGGTCGCCCGGCCTTTCTCTTCGCGCGCGAGGTAGTCGGCTGCGCGCAGCGCCGATTCGGTATCGTTGACCAGCAGATACTCGAGCGCTCCACCGAGCGCGGCACCCAGCGCGCGAATGTGCTCCGGCGCGCACTCCAAGCGATCGGCCACCAGGCCGATCAGCCCCGACCTGGACACATCCCCCGCGGCGCTCGTGTACCCCGTCAACACGGCTTGCGCGCCGGCACCAACACCTTCGAAGCGCTCGTGGATTTCGTTGATGGACCGCAGCCGCGAGCTGGTCACGGCGAGCGTCTCCCGGAGTGCGTCAACTTCGGAATCCGCGCGGTGCAAGGCCTCCCTGCCTGTCGAAAGCGACGCCTCGATCTCGGTTTGGCGCTCGGCGGTTTCCGACTTGCCGCTCCGAAGGCCGTGCATCCGGGCCTCGAGCTCTCCGCGCTGCTGCTTGAACTCGACCTCGCGCTCGGCGAGCGCCTGCAGCTCTTCTTGCAAGCGCTCGAGCCGGCCGCGAATCTCTTCGCGGCGCGCGTCGTAGCCTTCGAGAACCGCTTCCGCACCTGCGACCCGCGCCCGCCCTTCGGCCAGCCCAGCACGCGCGTTCCGGAGAGCCGACTCGGCCTCTTCCCCGGCGTTTTTGCGCATTTCCAGCTCTGTCTCGACTTCGGCCAGAAGTTGGCCAGCCTCGGTTTCCAGCGCCTCGAGCTCGCTCAGAGAAAGACGAACCGTCGAGGCTTCTCCGTGCAGGCCCTCGCGTTGCTCTTCGATTTGGCGGAGCTCGCGGCTCGCGAGCTCGTTGCGTTCGACCAACGCCGTTTGTCGATCTTGCTGCTGCCGGATCAAACCTTCGAGCTGGCGGACCGAGTTGTCGAGCTCGTACGCGTGAGCTTGGCCACGCTCGACCTCCGAGCCACGCTGCAGCAGCGAGACGCGCTCTGCCTCGACCGACGCCTCTTTTGCGACCAAGGCGTGGCGGCTCGCCTGCATGTCCTCGCTCGCTTTCGACAAGCACGCAGAGACCGAGCCCATCTGTCCTCTGAGCTCGAGGAAGCGATGCGACGCAACCCACAAGTCCAGGTCTCGCATTTCCTTCTTGTATCGTTTGTAGCGTTCGGCTTTCTGTGCTTGCCGCTTGAGCGAAGCGAGGCTGCGCTCGAGCTCCCCGATGATGTCCGTGACACGCAGGAGGTTCTGGCGCGTTTGATCCATCTTTCGTTCGGCGGCGCGCTTGCTCAACTTGAACTTGCTGATACCCGCAGCTTCTTCGATCATCGTGCGGCGATCCTCGGGCTTGGAGGTGACGATGAAACCGATGCGTCCCTGCTCGATGATCGAGTACGCGCGCTTTCCGACGCCTGTCCCTAGGAAAAGGTTCGTGATGTCGAGGAGACGGACCGGAGTGCGGTTGATGAGGTAGTCGCTGTTGCCCTGGCGATCGAGACGCCGGGTCACCTGAATCTCGGCGTAATCGCTGTAGTCGGCTGGAGCGAGCCCATCTCGATTGTCGAAGGTCAGTGTGACCTCGGCGAAGCCGTGCGGCCCCCGGCCCTCAGCTCCGCTGAAGATGATGTCCTCCATGTGCTTGCCACGGAGGCGGGACGGCGACTGCTCGCCCATGCACCACTTGATGGCGTCCACGATGTTGGACTTGCCGCAACCATTGGGCCCGACGACACAGGTGATGTCATGGTCGAAATGGACCGTCGTCATATCGACGAAGGATTTGAAGCCAACGATTTGGAGCTTCTTGATCTTCACGCTGCCCCCCAAAGGAGTAGTTGGACGTGGCTATCACTGAACATACGAGATTGCAACGGTTTGCGCGACCAGAAGCGAAGGTCAGCCTGTGACCCCCACTACATGTTGTGGTTGAGCCATGCAAGCCGGCCTAGGCTAGAAGGGGTGTCGGGGTTCTATTCGGTTTCGGCGGACTTGGCGGCCGCGGCGACGGAGGCTTCGGGGCCTGCCTTGACCGGAGACTTGGAGGCATGCCGCCGGTCCCGAAGCAGCTCGAGGTAGGTCTGCGCCAGGTCCATGTCCTGAGACGCAAGTCCGTCGACGAGCTCGTGAAGCCGGGTCCGCTGGACGTCGCTGGCCGCCGGTCGAGCTAGGGGTTTCGCTTTGGGCTCCACCGGCTCCTCGACTGCGATGGGTTGGACCTCCTGGGCCGTCGGAACGTGCCAGGTGGGCCGCTCGACAGAGTGAATCCCATGGGCGGTCAGCCAGGACTCCATGCAAGAGCGCAAGCGCTCGGAACGAAAGGCAAACCAGCGCTCCCGGTCCACCGGATGGCTCATCAGCGCGTCTTTGAAGCGGCGGAACGCGCCTTTCCCGTCGATGGCGATGTTGAGCCGGCGCCTCAGCTCTTCGTCTTCGACCGTCGCAATGAAACGCTCCATCCATCGATACTGCTCGCGCGAGGAGACCGGATCGATTCGAAGATACCGGGCGTCGTTCATGATGCGAGTGTGCATCGACGGGTCTGCAACACCATCGACGATGCGAATCACCTCTCCGGTATCGAAGTGCAAGTAGCTATGCACCTCGGGTGCGTTGTTTTCGAATGCGTCTTCGAGTGCCTCCCAGGCTACGGGTACCGCTAGTGCGTCATCTTCGTGTTTGTCTTGTTTGTCTTGTTTGTCTTGCCCGACATCATTCTCATTCATGTTATTCCCATCGTACTTCGCGCCCGCCGGACCGCGTCGCGCCATCGCTCCAAGTGCCCGTCTCTGTCGGCTTGGGTGACCTGAGGCTCAAAGCTACGCTCGATACGGTAAGCATCTAGAACAGAATCCAGACCGCTGAAAACACCAACGGCCATGCCAGCTAAGTAAGCAGCTCCTAAGGCAGTCGTTTCGACATTCTCCGGACGATCGATCGTCACCCCGAGCATGTCGGATTCAAATTGCATGAGTAAGTCATTGCGGGCCGCACCACCGTCGACCCTCAAACGCTTAATAGGGCGACCGGCATCTGCCTGCATGGCGTCCACCAAGTCGACGATTTGAAAAGCAATTCCCTCGAGGGTCGCGCGCGCCAGATGCGCCGCCGTCGTGTCCCTCGTAAGCCCGTAAATGAGGCCCCGTGCATGCGGGTCCCAGTATGGCGCCCCCAAACCGGCCAAAGCGGGGACGAAAACCACGTCGCCCGTTTCGTCGACCTCCAGCGCTTTGGATTCGATCTGGTCCGAAGAGGAGATCAGTCCGAGCCCATCACGCAACCACTGGACGGCGGCACCGGCAATGAAAGCGCTCCCTTCGAGCGCATACACGGTCTTGTCGCCGAGCCGCCAGGCAATCGTCGTGAGGAGTCCGTTGTCGGAGTGCACCAAGCTCGTACCGGTGTTCATCAACAGGAACGCGCCCGTGCCATACGTGCACTTCGCATCACCAATCTCAAAACAGGTCTGGCCAAACAGGGCCGCTTGTTGATCGCCCGCCATCCCAGCGATTGGAATCCCGTCCGGCAGGCCGGGGACGCCGGAGCTGTGCGCGTAGACTTCGGAGCAGCTGCGGACTTCGGGCAAGAGCGCCATCGGCACCTGGAGCACCGCGGCGAGCTCCTCGTCCCATTGGCCTTTCCCGATGTCATACATGAGCGTGCGTGACGCGTTGCTCGCGTCGGTCACATGCACCTTTCCGCCGGACAAGCGGTAGACCAGCCAGGAGTCGATCGTCCCAAAAGCCAGCTCGCCCTTTTCCGCACGGGCCCGCGCCCCATCGACGTGGTCGAGCAGCCATTCGAGCTTGGTGCCCGCCAAGTACGGATCGAGGACCAGGCCGGTTCGTTTGCGGAACATCTCCTCCTTGCCGGCGTCCTTGAGCTCCCGGCAGCGGTCGGCCGTGCGGCGGTCCTGCCAGACGATGGCCTTGTGGACCGCTTTGCCCGTGTTTCGGTCCCAAAGGACGGTCGTCTCTCGCTGGTTGGTGATGCCGATTCCCAAACAATTGGCGGCCGGAACGCCGGCGCGTGCGATCGCGTCGCGAACCGCATCACCCACGCTCTTCCAAATCTCCTCCAGGTCGTGCTCGACCCAGCCTGGACGGGGAAAATGCTGTGGGAATTCGTGGTTTGCGCGCCCTAAGACCTCCCCTTCGGGAGACAGAAGCATGGCCGTGGAACCGGTGGTTCCCTGATCGATAGACAAAAGAAAGCCCGACATCCGAGCGGCTACGGTACGAAGCCTCAGGGCCAATGTAAAGCGACTACTCGGTGCCGCGCATCATCGCCCGAAACCGAGGCCAAGAGTCCCCGAGCCGCGCCTCGAGCGCTTCCCGAAGCGCATCCACATCCTCGGTATCTGCACCCAACTCGCAGGCACGCTCCGTGCAGATCATCGCCGCCAAGATCTGGTCGCGAGCAGCCAACGAGCGGGCCAAGAGCGGCAGGGCTTCACGCTCTTCCGCACCAAGCCGAATCGCTCGCCGCAGCAAGCCGATCGACTCACCGTGTTTCTCGCTTGCCGCAGAAGCGCGACCGAGGGCGAGAAACAACGTTCCTGCCTGTCCGGATTCGCCGGCCCACTGGACGCCGAGACGCAGGACTTCGTTGGCCGCTTCGAGCTCGCCGATCTTGGCGTAGGCCGTGCCCAAAAGGTCGAGGCTCATCGACAGCCGTTGGTGGACCTCCTTCGGGAGAGTCTCCGCCTCCCCCGTGCGCATCAGCATCGCGATCGGGGTCAGCCAGGGATTGAGCATGGCGATCGTGGCGCCCCAATTGCCGTGGGCGTTGGCCGTCTCCGCCTGAGCCACGATTGCGAGGTCGATGGACGGCTGGTTTGGTTGGTCGAGCCCGAGCTCCGAACGCACCCGTTCGTCGAGCACCTCCCTGAAATCCTCGAGGCTCAAGACGTGCTCGACGTCATTGAACCGAACCTCGATCTCGGAGAGGCCAAGATCGTGTCGAAGCTCGAGCGGCGTCACGAAGAACAAACTGGCTTCGAGCAAATAACGCCCACCGATGTGCGCCTGAAGCGTCTCCACGTCGGCCTCCTCGGGAAGGCCCTGATTCTGCAGCGGGTTTAGCAATACTCGTGCAATGGTTTCGCGAAATTCAGGGAGCGGAGCTTGCCGTACCGTCGGGTCTTGACCGATGGAGAATTCGACCGTGGTCAGGTTCTGGGTGTGTGGATTGGCGGTGAGGCTCAGGATGCGTGCGCCCGCAATGAGTGCGAGGCCAAGGGTGTTGCGGCCGATGATCTGACAGGCCGCGTCGAAGTCCTTGGACTGTTTGAGCACTTCGTCGAACCAGCCGTCCGGACGCGCCGCAGCCAAGTCGTAGACTTGCGGAGGACTATCAGACATCTCAGCCCTCGCCGCTGAGTTTGCGCCGGTACCATTCGATGGTGTCGAGCAGCCCTTGTTCGAGCTCGACATGTGCACGAAAGCCGAGGAGCTCCTCCGCCTTTTTCACGTCCGGGATACGAAGCTCGACGTCGGGGAAGTCCCAGTCGACGAATTCGATGGGGGACTTGCTGTCCGTCAGGCGGACGATGAGCCGCGCGAGTTGGTAGATCGTGACAGTGCTACGAGGGTTTCCGATGTTGAAGCTCTCGCCGATGGCCTCGTCGCGCTCCATCGCAAGCTCGATGGCGTCGACGATGTCGTCGATGTAACACCAGGATCGAATCTGGTCGCCCTCGTTGTGGATGAGGATTTTCTCGTCCTGGAGGGCGCGCACCACGAAGGCATGTACCGCTCCCTCCCGGACCTGCCCGGGTCCGAAGATGTTGAAGGGGCGAATCGAAACGGTTGGCAGCTTGAACTGCTTCCAGTAGTTGTGGGCGAGATGCTCGGTTGCGAGCTTGCTGACGGCGTAGGTCCAACGGGCTTCGCCGACGGCGCCGAGGCTGGTCACGTCGGCCTCTCGGACACGAAACGCATAGGAGCCAAATACTTCGCTGGTGGAGAAATCGATGACCCGCTTGATCCCAGTGCAGTCGTTGGCCGCGCGGAGCACGTTCATCGTCCCTTCGAGCGAAATCTCCATCGTCATGACGGGGTTCTTCAAAACCGTGTCAACGCCCGCGATCGAGGCCATGTGAATCACATAGTCACAGCCGGTCACCGCACGGCGAACGGCCGTCATGTCCCGGACATCGCCGACGACGAGCTCCACGTTTGGATGGCGGTCGAGGCCCGCCTTCGATAGCGCGTTGCGGCGCAGGATATCGAGCACGCGAACGCGGTTGTCGTCCGCCAGACGTGCAGCCAGCGCGGTTCCAATGAACCCCGCACCCCCCGTAATCAGGACGTGTGCCCCCTTCAACATACTCCCTCAGCTAGCATAGACGGAAGTCGGAAGTCGAGAAACCTCAGTCCCTTTACAGGGGCCTCGCCTCGTGGGATCGTGAGCCTAGTAGGGGGAGTATGGGCATCTTCAGTCGGCTCAACCGGGTGATCAAATCCAATCTGAACGCGCTGATCGACCAGGCGGAGGACCCGGACAAGATGATCGGTCAAACGGTGACCGACATGAAATCGGCACTCAAGCGCGCTCGCAAGGACCTCATCGAGGCGCTCGGTAGCGCAAAACGGCTCGACAAAAAGGAGCGGGACCTCGAGCAAGAGGCGGTCGACTGGGAACAAAAGGCAATCCTCGCACTCGAACAGGACGACGACGATCTCGCACGAGAGGCGCTCAGGCGAAAAGCCCGCGCGGTCAGAGAAGCAAGAAACGTCCGAGCCCAAGCAGCCGCGCAGGCAACCGCGGCCGACGCGATGAAGGCCCAACTCGAGCGCATCGAAGAGAAGCTCGACGATTTCAAAGCCAGGCACAAGACGCTCGCGGCTCAGGTGCGGCAAGCGCGGACTCAGCAGCCCGACCCAGAGCTCACCAGCGGCGACCGCCTCGGCGGCGGCGCGTTCGCGGATCTCGAACGCATGGCCGACCAGATCGACCAACTGGACGCCGAAGTGGAAGCCCACGAAGTGTTGGAAGATCCAAAGCGTGAGACGATGGACGCGCGATTCCGGGCCCTGGAGTCCGAAGAAGGAGAAGACGACGTCGACGACGAGCTCGCGGCCCTCAAAGCCAAGCTCGGCGGCTAGCCGTTCACGGTCATGGAACGTTTCGTCCTCTGGCACAGAATCCTTCCGCCCGCCTTCGAAGAGGAGGAGACGACTGCGGCTGCTGGCCAGTGGGCGCGCTACGTCACCAACGAAGTGAAGAACAGCGGTGGCGAGGTGATGTCCTCTCTTGCCGGCACGGTCGTCGCCAATTTCGGCCTTCACGAGCTCAAGTCTGCGATCAATCTGGCCCTCCGCTTGCTCGCAGAAGCCGAATCGCAGCCGGTTCCCGCCGGGGGGCTCCCTATCGCATTCGGCATCGCCACCGGTGAAATTCAAAGAGCGAAGGACGACGCGGGCCAACCCACCAATAGCGGCGGCGCGATCGATCGCGCGCAGCTACTGGCCAACCAAGCGCACGCCGGGGAAGTGGTCCTGGACGTCGAGTCGCGCGAGGCCGCGTCGAGGACCTACCTGTTCGGACGCTCGGTTTCGACCAGCTCCTTCGCCTTGCAAGGCGAAGCGATCGATCGGAGTCGCCCGCTTCTCGAGCAATGCCGACGGGCAGTGGGCCTACTCGCGCCCGCTCCCGTCCCGGCGAGCATTCGGCACGCGCTCGAGCCGATGAAAAAGGCCGCCGCGGGCTCGAAGTCGGCCACCTTCTACTTGAAGGGTCCGCTCGGCGTCGGTGCACGCAACGGAATTTTCGCGCTGCGCGAGGAGCTTCGTCCTCCGGCGTTTCTCGAGATCGGCGCGGTGCCCGGAGGGCTCGAGCCGCTTGGCGGGCTTCGCCTCGCGCTCTTGAAAGCATGGCGGACACTCGAATCCGCGCGGCAGGGGCTCAAACAAACCGAGCCCGAAGTAGCCGATGCGATCAAGGCCATCGCCTGTGCGACTCCTCCGCGCCGGGAAGCGACGATTCACGCGCTCAAGGTGCTGCTCCGAGCGCTTCGGAATGAGCAGGGACTTCCGTGGATTTACGTCGATCGCGTCTCGGCGCTCGATCCGGCAACGCTCTGGGTTCTCGGCCCCGTCCTGTCGGACGAGAGCGTCTCCGCACTACTCTGCGTTCGGACGACGGAGTCGACCGTTCCGGCTGCGCTCCGCTCACTTCGGGAGGCCGTTCGCATCGAGCTTCCAGCGATCGATCCAAGTGAAGCGCTCCTGGTCGCCGCTGGTGTCCTCGGCCCGAACGCAGACACGGAAATCGCCAAACAGCTCGTGATCACGGGCGGTACGACGGTGCTCGGCATCGAGGAAGCCGCCCGCACGATGGTCGCCACTGGCGATTTGGTCCACGATGGCGAGGGGTTCGGCTGGCGGGACAAGGCTGGAGATCGGCGTCAGTACCTCGGGCCGCGTGCGCTGCTCGAAGAACGATTTGCAACGCTCGACACCTCGTCGATGCGTTACCTCGAAGTCGCGTGCACGGCGCTGCCCGCCTCGTCTGGTCACGTGATCGATGCAGCGGTCGGCCTCGATGGCGTCCCAGAGAGCACGCGGAGCCGCTGCCTCGAAGCGCTCGTCAACGACGGTCTGTTGACGCCACAAGGCAAGCCAAGCTCCGAGCTTCTACGGAGGGCCGTTCTTCAACGAATGCCGCCGGCCCGTCGTAGCGAGGTCTACCGTTTCGTTGCGGAAGCGCTTCACACGGCAGAACCCTTGGTCGGCCCTTCGATGGCGGCGACGGTCGGCGCCTATCTCTGCGAGGGCGGCGACCTCGAACGGGGTGCGCACGCCATTCTCGAGGCAGGATCTCTGGCCGCGGACCTCGGTTACACGGCCGCCGCGGTCCGGCTCGCGGCCGCCGCCGTCCAATATCAACCCGACGTCGATACGCGTTCTGCGGCCTCGGAAATCAGCAAGGCGGTCCGACTGCCGAGCGTTCCACCGCCTGATCTCGATGATGATCGGCCGACGATTCCCGTTCCCGAGGCGGCTCTCGAAAACACGGCCGAAGCGGTCGTCCAGGTCCTCAAAGACCGCGATCATCAGCAGTTCGATGCTTTGATCGAGTCTGCCATCGCAGCAGGCGGAGATCTCACCGGGGCCCATTGTCTGCGAGTCGTGTCGTACATCAGTCGCGAGGACATCCAATCAGCAACGAAAGCACTCGAGGCTGCGAGGAAGAGTCCCAATCGAAAACCGGGCGCGACGATTCGAGTTTCAATCGCGTCCGCCTGCCTGCAGCTCGCGCGCGGCCGCGGGCACGACGCGATGATCGACTCGCTCGAAGCGCTGGCCGTGGCACGGGCTCAGGAGGACGGCCCTGGAGAGGCAGCCGCCTTGAAGATGGTGTCGGCAACCTGCCTGGCAGCCGGCCTGAACAGCGATGCCGACCGGATCGCCGGAGTCGCCGGAGCGCTCGCTAGCTGACGCCCGCTCGACGGGTGGGATACGAACCGAGAACGGTCAAAAAGGTGGTGACCTCTGCGAGTTCATGAAGCGCCGCCTGGGTCGTTTCGCGATCGATGTTGCCCTCGAAGTCGACATAGAAGATGTACTCGAACGGCGTGTCCGGCTTTGGTCGTGATTCGATTTTGGTGAGGTTCAGGCCGCGATCGGCAAATATGGCGATGCAGCGAGCGAGTGCGCCCTGCTCGTGAATGGTCGAAAAGATCAACGAGGTCTTGCAGGGAACGCCCCGCTCGTAGTGCGCAGGTTCTGAAGCCACCACCACCATTCGAGTGTAGTTCTCCGGGTGATCGGCGATGTTCCTGCGCAAGACGGGCAAGCCGTGCAACGCAGCGGCTTGTTCGCTGGCGATGGCCGCCTGCGTCGGGTCCGCGTCTTGCTTTACTCTTGCCACCGACATCGCGGTGTCCGCGAAGGCTTCGACGTGACAGTCCTCGAGTGTCTCCAAGAACTCCTTGCACTGCGCCAACGCCACCGGATGAGAGTACACGCGCCGGATGTCGCTGACCGCCACGTCCGCTGCGCCGATCAGGCAGTGCGCGATGGGCTGAAACTCTTCCCCGACGAGGGAGAGCCCCATCTTCGCGAGCAGGTCGTAGCTTTCGTTGATCGAACCCGCGATCGAGTTTTCGATCGGAAGCACCGCGAAGTCGAGCTCTCCAGCCTTCAACGCCTCGAGCATCTGGCGAAAGCTGTGGTAGCCGACGCAGCGAAGCGGCTTGCCAGCGTCCACGAAATGGTGCTTCGCCGCAAGCTCACTGTACGCGCCTTCGCTGCCCTGATAGCCGACCCGCAACTCCTTTTTCGTCTGCGCCAATGCGTTCCGCCTCAGTCCCGGAAGTTCACGTATTGAAGCGGCAGGTCGAAGTCCTGCTCTTTGAGGAACGTGATCGTCGCCTGCAGGTCATCGCGCTTCTTGCCTGAGACGCGCACCGAGTCGCCCTGAATCGAGGCCTGGACTTTGAGCTTGCTGTCCTTGATGGCCTTTACGATTTCCTTGGCTTTCTCTTTGGAGACTCCCTCTTTGAGCTTGATCAGTTGCCGCCACATCTGGCCGCCTGCCTGCTGCGGCGGCTGCGGGTCGAGCGACTTCAAAGACACCTGCCGGCGAACCATCTTGCTCTCGAGCACGTCCCGGGCCGCGTCGACTCGGCCTTCGCTGTTGGACCGGATCACGATCCCCTCTTCGGTTTGCTCGATCGTGCTCTCGGTGCCCTTGAAATCGTATCGCTGAGCGATCTCTTTGCTCGCCTGGTTGCGCGCATTGTCGACTTCATGCTGCTCGATCTTGGAAACGACATCGAACGACGGCATCCTCACCTCCGAGGCAGGAACATATCACGTCGATGGCTTACGGCGAGCCGGCTTCTGCGCGTCCACCACCGCATCCCCCCGCACCAGCGGCGAGAAGAAGTTGTCTTTCTTGATGTGTTCGTCCACGCGAAACGCGAATTTGTAGCTGGGTGCCGACCGCATGTTGCAATCGGTTCGCTCGCAGAACGTGCAGGTCGTTCCAACCGGCACCGCCATCTTTTTGGGGTCTGCAAAGGGCAGGTCGTCGGCATAGGCGAAGTGCCTCGCGTTGTCTGCGTGAGTTCCGAGGCCGATGCTGTACGTCGTCCCCTTCACCAGCGACCCCTGCTGAGGTTCGCTGACGACCTTGGCAAAGCAGAAATACGTCGATCCGTCGGGAAACGCAGAGTACTGCTTGCAGATGACGCTGGGGGTGAGAAAGGCCAAGTGCACCGCCATTTTCGGGCAGGAGCCACCCTGGTGCGGAAAGCGAATGCCGTCGCCCGAGTAACGCTTGGAGATGTTGCCCGCAACATCGACCCTCAGGAAGTGCATGGGCACCCCGCGGCGACGCGGATCGGACAGATTGCACATGCGGTGGGCAACCGTCTCGTACGAGGACTCGAACAGCTGCGCGAGGAGCTCGACGTCGTACCGCGTCTTGGTCACGCCCCGATAGAACTCCGGGTAAGGAAGCAACAAGGCGCCCGCGAAGTAGTTTGCGAGGTGGATCTTGATCAGCTTTCGGGTCTCGGCATGGTGGCCCCGGTATCCCTCGAGGATCGGTTTGTGCAGCTTCTCCTCGTCGAATAGGCGGAGGGCAATCGTGTGCGCCAGCTGAAACTTCAGCCGCTGCTCGAAGAGATCATTGGAAACCGTGAGGATCCGTTCCTCTGCGTTCCAAGTCCGGATGACCGAGCTGTCGGACCGCTCGGGAATGCGAAGCAGACGCACGCCGACTTGATCGAGGAGTCCCCGCTCGAGGTCGTCGCTCGTCACACGGCGACCAAACGCGCAATCGCGCCGAAACTGCTGCGCGCGCTCCTCGAGCTGCTCGAACCAGTTGTGGTGCTGCTCGAGGAAGTCCGTAACCTCGTCATAGGGATTGTAGTCGAAGCGAACGGAGCCTTCGTCGGCCTGCTGCTCCCGTTCTGCAAGGCTGGTCATCACGTGGTCGAGCTGGCTGCGGGTGTTTTTGTAAAGATTGAAAAGAGCGGTGATCGTCGCCATCATGCGCGGCTCGGCACTCATGCTGGCGAGATCTTCCTGGCTCAGGTCGAGCGAGCGAAGCAGCGGGTCGTCGAGCAGACGCGCAAGGCCGTCGTCGACGCGGCGCTCACCCAGACTCGACATGAAGTCCTCCACCGGCACGCCGTAGAGCTCCAGCGCCTGGAAGAGCAGCGGCAGCTGAACGACACGCTTGCCCTTCTCGATGAGGCTCAAATAGGCCGGTGAGATCTTGAGGCGTCGAGCGACTTCGCTTTGCTGAAGGCCGCGCCGAAGCCGAAGCTCTCGTAGACGCTGTCCCATCGCGGCGTTCGTCTCAGCCATCAGAGCCGTTTACCGCAAATTTACAAGATCTGCTAGAGCCGAGAAGGCCTCAAAAGCCTGCTTAGAAGGGCACTTGACCCCTTTCGGGCGTATGATAGTCCAAGAGCGTTCGGGCTTGGCTGTGTGAAGCTGTAAAGCGCACCGCAACGGCCTCAGGGGCTTCGAACGCAAGCAAGGTCAAAACGAGGTAGGCTTCGGCCCCCTCGGGCGAATCGCAGAGGAAAGGACCGGCCAATGGCGGAGTACGGGAAGCGAGAGCGCGACAAACCGTGGATCATGCGGACCTACTCGGGCCACAGCACGGCTACCGCGTCGAACGAGCTCTACCGAACCAACCTCGCGAAAGGCCAGACGGGGCTCAGTGTGGCCTTCGATTTGCCCACCCAGACCGGCTATGACGCGGACGACCCGCTCGCTCGAGGCGAAGTCGGCAAGGTCGGCGTTCCGGTTTCACACATCGGTGACATGCGCGCTCTATTCGACGGGCTGCCGCTCGACCAGATGAACACGTCGATGACGATCAACGCGACCGCCGTCTGGCTGCTGTCGCTCTACATCGCGACGGCCGAGGACCAGGGCGTCGACCACCACGTCCTGCGCGGAACCACCCAAAACGACATCATCAAAGAGTACCTATCGCGCGGCACGCACATCTTTCCACCCGCCGCTTCGATGCGCTTGATCACCGATCTGATCACCTACACCGTCGACGAGGTTCCCAAGTGGAACCCGATCAACATCTGCAGCTACCACTTGCAGGAAGCCGGGGCGACACCGACGCAGGAGCTCGCGTATGCGCTGGTCACGGCGATTGGCGTGCTCGATGCGGTGAAAGCCACGGGCCGGGTGCCCGAAAACGAGTTCGGCAAGGTCGTCGGGCGCATGAGCTTCTTCGTCAATGCAGGCATTCGCTTCGTCGAAGAGCTCTGCAAAATGCGCGCGTTCGTCGAGCTCTGGGACCGGGTCACCCGGGAGCGCTACGGGGTCACCGATGCCAAGCAGCGGCGATTTCGATATGGGGTTCAGGTCAATTCTCTCGGCCTGACCGAGCAGCAACCCGAGAACAACGTCATACGGATCGTGCTCGAAATGCTGGCGGTCACCCTGAGCAAGGACGCCAGGGCTCGCGCGATTCAACTGCCTGCCTGGAACGAGGCTCTTGGGCTTCCACGGCCCTGGGATCAGCAGTGGTCCCTTCGCGCACAGCAAATTCTCGCCTATGAAACCGACCTGCTCGAGTACGACGATCTGTTCGACGGCAGCCCGGTGGTCCGGGCGAAAACGCAACAGCTCGTCGACTCGGCCTGGGCCGAGGTGCAGGAGGTCTTGAAACGAGGCGGAGCCGTCGAAGCAGTCGAGACGGGTTACATCAAACAAAAGCTGGTCGAGTCCAACGCGGCGCGCCTTCGCGCGATCGAGGCCGGCGAGCAGATCGTCGTCGGCGTCAACAAGTACATCGAGGGCGCTGCCTCTCCGCTGACCGAGAATCTCGATGATGCGATTCTCACCGTCGACCCCGAGGTCGATGCCAGCCAACGCGCTGCGCTCGCCCGCTGGAAGGAAACGCGGGACAGCGCAGCCACCGACGCGGCGCTCGCAGAGATCGAGCGCGTCGCGAGGACGGACGAGAACCTGATGGCAGCGTCGATCGCCGCCGCGCATGCGGGCGTGACGACTGGCGAATGGGCCAACGCGCTTCGCCAAGTCTGGGGCGAGTATCGCGCCCCCACGGGTGTTGCCGGCGCCACGGTGAAGGCCTCCCGATCGGGCGCCGCCGCAGAAACGATCGGCCGTCTCCGAAAACGGCTCGATGCGCTCGAGGAACGAATGGGACGGCGCGCGAAGCTGCTGGTTGGTAAGCCGGGTCTCGACGGGCATTCGAACGGCGCCGAGCAAATCGCCATCAAGGCCCGCGACGTTGGCTTTGACGTGGTGTACGAGGGAATTCGCGTCTCTCCCGAGCAAATCGTGGCATCGGCGCTCGAAGAAGGCGTGCATCTCATCGGCTTGAGCATCCTGAGCGGCTCCCATCTCGCCCTGGTTCCTGAGGTCGTTCAGCGGCTTCGCGAC
This sequence comes from Myxococcales bacterium, assembly GCA_029862185.1. GTDB lineage: Bacteria > Myxococcota_A > Polyangia > Polyangiales > Houyiibacteriaceae > SG8-38. The sequence goes on along the minus strand of JAOTXX010000001.1, from coordinate 10,030 downwards.
GCAGGGCTAGGAGATATTCCCGTGGTCGCCGGCGGCATCATTCCCGAGGCGGACGCCGACCGGCTTCGTGCCGAAGGGGTTGCGGCCGTCTACACGCCAAAAGACTTCGAGCTCGACAACATCATGAGCGACCTGATCGACATGGTGGACCGCCAGCATGCCGCCGAGTGACCCAAACGAGGACGCGCAGCATGTGATGTCGTCGGACAAGGCGGCCGTCTCGCGCGCCTTGAACCTCGTCGAAGATCGGAGGCTCGAGTCACAAGCGCGAGTGGCGGCGCTCTTGGCCGCGCTCAAGGACGCGCCCAAGGCGGCCGACGGGCATCGAGTCGGGCTCACGGGTCCGCCCGGCGTCGGCAAGAGCACGCTGACTTCGGTACTCGCTCGATCCGTGCGGCGGCGCGGTCTCACCGTGGGAGTCGTGGCCGTCGACCCTTCGAGCATACGGTCGGGCGGTTCGCTCCTTGGCGACCGCGCCCGCATGAGCTTCGACCCGACGGATGCCGGTCTTTTCGTGCGTTCACTCGCGACCGCAGGCGAAGTCGGCGGTCTTGCGTACGCGGTCAATTCTGCGGTGCGTGTCCTAGCCGCCGCGTATGACATGGTGGTCATCGAAACGACCGGCGTCGGTCAGTCCGAGGTCGACGTAGTCGACGTCGCGGATACGGTCGTGCTCGTGATCCAGCCCGGGAGCGGCGACGTCCTTCAGTTCTTGAAGGCCGGAATCATGGAAATCCCGGACATCCTGGTCGTCAACAAGGCGGATCAGGAGGAGCTCGCCCGACGCGCGGTAGCGGATTTGCAGGGCGCGATCCAAACCGCCCAGGCTGTCGGGGCCGCGGGCGGACAGGACGCCGACTGGCAGACCCCGATCGTCGCCACCAGCGCGACCCAGGGCACCGGAATCGACGCGCTGATCGCCGCGCTCGAACAGCATCGGAAGCACATCCAATCATCCCTCGCGGCGCGGCGCCGGCAGGGGGAGGTGCGCTGGGTCCTCGACCTTTTCAGCCGTAAACATGGCGAGCACGGCGTTTCGACCCTAGGTGGACCAGACCGGTTGGAAGCCCTCGCCAAACGAGAGCTCGATGGCGGTCAAACGCCCTTGGCCCTTTGCGAACAACTGAGCCGAGGCTATGTAGCAGCGCTCGGCAAGACCCCATGAGGAAGACATGAGCGAACGTCCTGACATCGTACCCGTTGGCCAAATCCCAGAGCTAGGCGTCATCCCGGAAAAGATGCATGCCTATGCGATTCGCCCCGAACGTTTCGGCGAGCCCAAGCAATCGTTCCAGGCCGAAGCACTGCCTGTATGGGAGCTCGGTCCCGGTGAGGTTTTGGTTCAGGTCATGGCTGCCGGCGTCAACTTCAACGGCATCTGGGCGGGGCTCGGCCAGCCGGTCGACGTCCTCAAGGGCCACGGCCTCGACTTCCACATCGCCGGCTCCGATGCGTCCGGCGTCGTATGGGCAGTCGGCCCCGGTGTCGACGACCACAAGGTCGGCGACGAGGTGGTGCTCCATTGCAACCATCTGCTGTACCCGGGCACCAACGATCTCCAGAAGATTTGGGGCTACGAGACGCCGGACGGCTCGTTTGCGCAGTTCACCAAGGTGCAGGGACAACAGGTGCTTCCAAAGCCCCCCCAGCTCAACTGGGAAGAGGCCGCGAGCTATGGCCTCACCTATTACACGGCACACCGAATGCTCATCGACCGCGCCAAGATCGAGCCAGGCGAGGACGTGCTGATCTGGGGTGCCGGCGGCGGGCTGGGTGTGTTCGCGGTGCAGCTCTGTGCGGTCGCAGGCGCGCGCGCCATCGCAGTCGTGTCGAGCGACGACAAGGCCGAGCTCTGCATGCAGCTCGGCGCGCACGGCGTGATCAACCGTAGGGAGTTCCCGGGCGTTCAGTACAAAGACAACATGACGCCGGAGGAACACAAAGCGCATAGCGCGGACCTCAAGGGCTTCGGCAAGCGTATCTGGGAGATTCTCGGCGAGCGCAAGGGGCCCGACGTGGTCTTCGAACATGTTGGGAAGGCCACCTTCCCCGCCAGTGTGTTTCTCGCAGCGAAGTTCGGCCGCATCGTGATCTGCGGCGCGACCACCGGCTACAACCTCAACTTCGACGTGCGTCACCTCTGGATGCGCCAAAAGCAGATCATCGGTTCGCATTTCGCGGATGCCGACTCCGCGGGTCGGGCCAATCGCCTCATGATTCAGGGCAAGATCAAGCCGGTCATGACGCGCCTGTTTGCCTGGGACGAGATTCCCGCAGCGCACCAGCTCATGTACGAGAACAAGCTTCACGGAACCGTTTCGTGCCTCGTCGGCGCGCCCCGGCCCGGGCTCAAGAACCTCGAAGAAACCCGCGCCGCGATCGCGAACGGTTAGGAGCAGCTCATGCAGAAAGTCATCGAAGCCATCGAGGCCGTCTATCAACGCGCGCACGACCACGTCAAAGCGCTCGTCTCCGAAGGCGATCGAATCAGCGCCAAGAAGCTGAACGCGAATCAACTGGCCGCGCACGCCGTCGCCTATCTGGCCACCGAGCTCGAAGCCTGTCGTCAATTGGCCGCCTGGGCCGACCGTGTCGGAGGCGAATACGAGGCCAAGGTCGCATGCGCGTACATCGGCGAGGTTGCGCGCTCGATCGTCGGCGGCGTCGATCTCGGGGCCTGCGAGAACATCAGCCTCGGCGAGGTCGGAATCAGCGAGGGCGATTTGCGTGAAAGCTTGCTTCGGCCCGAAGTCACCGCCTTTTCGCAAGAGCACGCGAGCGGCCAGGTCTATCTGGAGCTTGCTGCGCACGCGCGGGACCACGGCTTCCCCAATCGCGGCTTTGGCGACGAGATGCTCGACGAGATCCGCTCGCAGTTCTCGAAGTTCGTGGATGCCGAGGTCATCCCAAAGGCACAGGACATCCACCGCAACGATGTCTTGATCCCGATGGACATCCTCGATCAAATGAGCGAGCTCGGCGTTTTCGGACTGACCATCCCCGAGGAGTACGGCGGCCTCGGGATGACCAAAGTCGCGATGTGCGTCGTCACCGAGGAGCTCTCGCGTGGCTACATCGGCGTAGGCTCCCTCGGGACACGTGCCGAAATCGCTGCCGAGCTCATCCTCGGCGGCGGAACCGAAGAGCAAAAACAGAAGTGGCTGCCGAAGATCTCCGCTGGTGAGGTGCTCTCCACCGCGGTCTTCACGGAGCCGAATACCGGCTCGGACCTCGCTCACCTCGGAACACGCGCGGTCAAGCAGGCCGACGGAAGCTACGTCGTCAACGGTGCGAAAACCTGGATCACGCACGCCGTTCGTGCCGACCTGATGACCCTGCTCGCGCGAACGAACTCCGATGAACCCGGGTACAAGGGGCTCTCGATGTTCCTCGCAGAGAAGACGCGTTTGACAGGCGAAGACGGCGAGCCCGAGTTCGTCGACGAGGGACTCACCGGCACCGAAATCAAAGTGCTTGGATACCGCGGCATGAAGGAATACGAGCTGAGCTTCGAAGGCTTCCAGATCCCGGCCGACTCTTTGCTCGGCGGCGAGGAGGGCGCGGGCTTCAAGCAGCTCATGAAGACGTTCGAGAGCGCCCGCATTCAAACGGCCGCACGCGGCGTCGGGCTCGCCCAAGCGGCGCTCGAAGACGCAATTCTGTACGCGACCGAGCGCGAGCAGTTCGGCGGGCCCATCTTCCAGTTCCCGCGCGTCGCTCGCAAAATTGGCCGCATGGTCTGTCGCGTCGAAGCCGGCCGCCAGCTCACGTACTTCAGCGCACGCGAGAAGGACCAAGAGAAGCGCTGCGACCTCGAAGCAGGCATGGCCAAGCTCTTGGCAACCCGCTGTGCGTGGGAGTCTGCCGACGCCAACGTCCAAATTCACGGCGGAAACGGCTACGCTGAGGAATACACCGCCTCCCGGCTTCTGGTCGATTCCAGAGTGCTCAGCATCTTCGAGGGCGCTAACGAGATTCAGGCGCACGTTGTCGCGCGACGGCTTCTCGAAAGCTGACGCGCGCTGCCCGAGCGGCCATACTGGCCCGACATGAGGCCTGATCGCGTTGGCGAGAGGCGAAGGCTCGTACGCATCGCCTTTGCCATGGTGCTCGCTGTGCAGGTCTTGTTGGCCGTGTGGGGCGTCGCCGATCAATGGACGCGGGGCCACAACGGTTGGAACGGGGCCGCGTATCAAAACGCCGCGCGGAACACCTTGCGCTGGAACGTCCTTTTCCCGCTCCAATACGACACGGCCAACCGGCCGCCCGACCCTGAGCGGCTCTACACGCACGCGCCACTCGCCCTGCACCTCAACAACGTTGCAAGCGTGAGGCTACTCGGCGACCGCGAGCTTTCGATCCGACTCGTCGCGGGTTTCTGGAGCGTGGCCGCGCTCTGCATGCTCTTCATGGTCGTGAGGCGCCTCTGGGACGACGCGCACGCCCTTGCCGCCTCGGCAATCTACGTCGCGCTGCCGATCAACGCGATCTACACCAACATGGCGAATCACTCGGCTGGTCTGATTTTCTGGAGCCTGCTCGCACTTTATCTCTACGTCCGCGCCAGCCGTGCCCCACCCTGGCGGTCTTTGGACTTCGCGCTCTTTCTCGCCAGCTTCGGCATCGCAGCAACCTGGGACTGGCCGGCGTACTACATCGCCTTCGCCATCGCGCTGCACTGGGCTTGGGCGCTCTACGGTCCGCAAAGCGCGGAGCGCGCGAGCGGGTCCGGAAGGCAGCTCGTCGTGTATTGCGCCTGGGTGCTGCTCCTCTTCGTAGGACACTTCGTCTTGGTGGAGATCGTCGCTGGAAATCTCGACGAGCTCCAAGGCGCATTCAACTCCCGGCGAGCCCTGTCCTGGACTCGGTTTCGAACGCATTTGCTGGTCGTACCGGAGTTGATGTTCACAGCGCCGGTGCTCGGACTTTGTCTCGCCTGGGTCGCGTTCTGGATTGGCCGCGTCGTTCGCCGGACGGCAAAGCCGCGCGATTTGCTCCCCGTCGCGTTCTTCTTCGCCGGTATGGTTCACTACTGGACCTTCCGCTGGAGCGCGATCGTTCATTCCTACTGGGCCTGGCCGATGCTTCCGGCCGTCGCCATCGCAGTCACGACCTCGCTCTTCGAGACGGCACGCTGGATACGCGGGCGCGCAGGGCGCTTGGCCGGCGTGAGCGTTCTGCTCCTTTTGGTTCCCTTGGCGATGCGGGACGTTCAACTCGTCCCCACGGGCCGGTACGTAGGCGGCTCGATGTGGTTCTTCACTCCGGTGCGAGGCACGATCGATCAGTACGACTCGGGACGACCCGAGCTCCGCTTCGCAAGGCGCGTCAAGGCTTGGACCGATCGCAGCACCGGCGTCCAACTCCATACGAGCCTCAAGCAGTTTCGGCTCGAGCCTCGTTTTGACATCACCCTCGACCGCGTCACCCACCGCTGGTCACGGAACCCACGCCCAGAGATTTCCAATGAACGGGGAGCGACCGGCTGGGTCTTCGTCGCCGCGGTCGACGCCTTCTCCGAAGAGGAACGGGCAGCGTTCGCTTCGCGGCATCCGTATCGGCAGTACGGCGACTACTTCATGTTGGACCTGCGACGCGAGGCTCGCGACATCGAGGTTTGGGGCCTGACGCCGGTTCACTTCAGTCCCCGATGGCGCCTCTTGCACAGCGCGTTCGAACCGCCCATGAGAGCGACGCGAATGATCGGGCTCGAGCAGTCCCTCGATCAAAAGGTGGCAGAGCTCGATGCCCCCTAAACAGTTCGACTCGATTCTGATGCTCTGGTCGGGGGCCTACCTCGGCGCAGCCTTCTTCCTGGTGGCGGGACTACTCCCGCATGGCACGGTTTCGATCGGCTTGCTCGCGCAGCTGTCATGGCTTGCGCTCGTCGGCTCGATACCGACCACCCTCGCCTTGGCCGCGGCGTCACGGGTGGCTGGCGCGACGCGACCCACAATCGCGGCGTCGACCCTCGTGTTGGTCGCACTGACGATCGCGGTGGGCTGGGAGCACATCGACTTTCTGCTCTCCGGACCACGGTGGCTCGATCATCCTCGCCGCTTACTCCTCCAGGTCGCAATGCTATTCCTGCTCGGCTCGCTCGCCGGAGCCGGTTGGCTTTGGCTGATTCTCGGCCTCCGACTTCGAAAGGGTTCATCGGAGGCGATTTGGATCGCGCTCAGCATCGTTGCCGTCGGGCTGCTTACCGCCGCGATCGTGCGCTACCGAGCCTACGATTACTCGATGGCCCAGCTCGTCTTTCCGGCCGGGCTCCTGAGCGGCGCGATTCTTTACCTCATCATTCGAAATTCGCCGCGGCGATTCATTGCCGCGGGCTTGGCAGCGCTCTGCCTTCTTTTCGGCGCCGGCTCGCGCTTCGCGCCTGCGCTCGTGGCGACCGGTCAGCGGGAGGTGATCGCCCAAAGCCGAGCCGGTGCTCTGGCGACCCTGTACGTGCTCCCCCACGTGAGCCGAGAGACGAGCATTTGGAGCAGCGGAACGGGTTGCCCGAAGCCCAAACCCAGAGTCGAGACCTCGCCAATGGGCATACTGCCAGCCGGGCGACGCAATGTAATCCTGATCACCGTCGACGCTCTGCGAAAAGACATCGTGGGCCTGGAGCGGGGTGGACGCCCAGTCACTCCGCAGCTGTCGCGACTGGCGGCCAAGGGGGTTTCTTTCGCCAGCGCCACCTCGACGTATCCGGCGACCCTGTTTGCCGTGGGCAGCGCGTTTACGGGGTTGAGCCCGGCAGAGCTCTACCTCTCTCCGTCCCTGCCGGAATCGATATTCACGCGCTCCCGCGCCCACATCGACCAGCAGATCGCCGTGCTCCCGGATGTGACCTGGTTTCGTCTTCCGATCGTGCAGCAGTTTCTCGCGCCTGGTGTCGAAATCGAGCTCGCGACCACCGACGCGGACGCGACCGATGCCCTCGTCGCTCGCCTCCGCCAGGCACGCGAGAACGGTGCTTCGGTGATGGCCTGGGTCCACTATTACGCCCCGCACGACCCTTACGAGCCACAGGCCGCGTTTCCCTTCGGAGACGGAAAGAAGAACGCATACCTCAGCGAGGTCGCCTACTTCGATCGGGAGCTCGGCCGGTTGATGAGCTACTTGGAACGCGACCGCTGGCTCGATGACAGTCTCGTGATCTTCTTTTCAGATCACGGCGAAGCCTTGGGCGAGAAATCCTACTGGGGACATCACGTGTACTTGGACGGCTGGATGGTCGACGTCCCGTTGGTCCTCTGGCACTCGGCCTTCGCGCCCGCCGAGCCCCGCGTCGGTGTCAGTCTCGCTGATGTCGCGCCGAGCGTCCTGCATTTTCTAGGGCTTCCCCTGCCGTCGGACATCGCCGCGCAGAGCCTCTTCACGCTCGACCCGAACCTTCCCAATCGCGCGACCTTCTCTGAGGCCTTTCCAGTCCGCGGCCGCGAGCTTTTCGATAGCTTTCGCCTTCCTGCGCTCGACGACGCGACCATTCGAGCGCGACTTCAAAGCATTCGCGTGTCCAGCAAAGGCTACGAGCCCAAGGGCGCGATCAGCCTCGACGGGTATCGGCTCATTCGTCATCGCGGCGCGGGCACGGCATTCTTTTTCGACCACGAAACCAATCCGGGGGAGGACCCTGGCCTTCGATCGTCCAACCCGGACGCCCGCCAGCTCCTCGAAACCGAGCTCGATCGCTGGGAGGAAGCGCAGCTGAGACGGATCCAGTGCCGACTGCAACTCAGCGGGAATCGCCTCGAGACACCTCGTCCTCAATGACGACCGCATCATCGGAAGTCGCGTCGCCCGCGATCATCGAGAGCCGGGCGTCGTGGAAACGGATCGTCGCTGCATCACCTGAAACCGTCTGCGCGTAGAGCTGCACCACGAGTTGGCTGGCGTCGCGGGGAACGCCGATCTCGTAACTCAAACGCCAGCGCTCGCCGCCTCGAAGCGCAAAGGCCTTTCGCTCGAACTTCACATAGCCTCCCAAAAATACGTCTTGATTGAGCTCGATGACCGATTGCTCGCCTAGGACTTCGAGATCCAAATCGACCCGCAAGATCGTGCCGCCGGGAACCCGGAGATACTGGCCGCCCATCAGCAGCTTCTTTCCATCCGCGGCTGGCACCGACACCCGCTCTGCGACGAGGAGGTCGAGCCCATCGGCCTCTGTCATGTCGGCACCGCCCGAGCGGGAGAGACGAGCCACCTCGGTGAGCAGCTGCCGCGCACGCTCTGGCGCCGGCTCGCGCTCGCGATTCGGACTGAACGGCAAACCCGCCAGCGGGAGCGAGCGCGAACAATTCTGAAATGATTCGCTGCATACCACCACGCTGCCGGAGGGCTCGAACATCATCACACTCCGGGCATAGGTGTTCCCAGAAAAAACCGGACGCGGTGATTCGTAGTCCCGGAACCAGCTCCGCCCGATGAAACCCTCTGCCTCGTGCTCCAAGCCGAGGAGGTCGGTGACCGAAAGCGCGGTGTCGACGTGCGCGTAGAGCGTATCGACGCGTTTCGCCATTGGCTCGGGAAGCATGACGACGGCGAAGGACCAACTCTGGGAGAGCAGCCGCTGCGTGGCGGTCGCGGCCTGCGCGAGCCCGGTCGATTCATCCGAGGTGATGACCACGACGGTGTCGTTCAGTACCCCGCGTCGGTCGAGCTCTCCAAGGAAATCCGCAAGCGCATCGTCGGCCCAACGAAATGCCCGCTCTCGCCGGGTCCGAGCGCCTTCGGCTGCCGCGCTGTCGGGAATGGTAAACGGGTGGTGCGTGCCGACTGTCAAGAGCGTCGCGAAGAACGGCCGCTCCGCGTCATGAAGTTGGAGCACGCGCCTGAGTGACTGCTCGAAGAACGCCTTGTCGTCGACGCCCCAGTCGGTGCGCGCATAGCTCCGCTCGAACCAAGGGTCGCCGATGAGCTCTTCGAAGCCGGCCTTTTTCATGAACTGGTCCTTGAGCATGAAACCAAGGGGCGCAGATTGAATGTAGGCCGTCGCGTATCCCTGCTCGCGCAAGACCTCTGGAAGGCAGCGGCGCGCCGAGGCGTAGACCTGCTCGCTCATCTTGGACTGGTCGCTGAGAAGCTTCGGGTAGTCCCCGCATAGGATTCCGTACTCGCCGCGGTTGGTCTGGCGTTGGTGCGAAACCACGTGCGTAAGCAAAACATGCCGACGAGCGAGCGCGTCGAGCTTGGGCATCTCGACGGTGCTCCGAACGCCTTCGGCGGCTGCGACCGAAGGCAGGTGCGCGCCTGACGCAGCTTCGATCAGAATGAGGAGTACGTTTGGCCGAGTGGTCAGCGGCCCGACCCAGCGCTCGCCGTCGAGATCGCCGCGGAACACGTCTCGCACCTCGGCCCTGATCGCCACTCGGTAAGGGCGCATCGAGGACGGGAAAAACCCGAGATTGGCCTGAATCGCATGGCGTTCGCGCCACTCGTCGTGCGCATACGAAGTCGGGATGGCCACTTGCCCGAAAACGGAAGCTGCGAACCCCAGGCCCCACCATCGCCACCAAAGGGAGGCGGGAAGGCGCGCCCAAACCGCCCCAAGGACGGCGAGGACCGTAATCGACAGGACCAGCAGCGGGTGGCGTGCGTGCCGGACCGAGCCGCCGAGAAACGTCGAATCACCGAGGAAGCCCACGTGACTGAGCGCGTATAGAGAATCGAAAACCGAAATGAACTCGTACATCGCGAAGCTCGAGAAAATGAACGCGACGACGAGCGCCATAGCGAGGACGCGCCCCCAGAGACGCTGGGTCCCCAGCAGGAGCCCCACGAGTCCAACCAGCAGCAAACCGACCGAAGCGTCGGCCAGAGCGCCGCGCAGGTCGATCGGCGCCAAGGCCAGGCGCTTCTCGTAGAGGAGCAGGGCGCGGGTGAGCCAAGGGGTGGCAACGCACAGCGCCACGATCAGCCCCCAGCCCAGCTTTCCCCTCCGATCGTCTTGCTTGGCTTCGATGACGGGAAGTTATGGGCTATGCAAGCGTGATGGTAAAGGGTTTCGCGCCGGCCACGGAACGCAATCGGA
>JAOTXX010000033.1 GCA_029862185.1 Myxococcales bacterium | reverse complement strand
AAGCTCAAGTTTCGGGAGCGTGGCCACCACATCCACATGGACTTTGGCACCACACGCACGCCTGACTCCGGAGGCAGGGCGTTTACCTGGGGCCTGGGATACGAGTACCTCATCGACCGTAAGTTCAACGCGGTTTCGGTCGAGGTGCTGGGCCAGAAACTGGGCCGGGCCTTCAAGGGACCGCAGGACTGGTGGGTTGGCGGGGGCATCGGTTGGTGGCCGATTCGCGAGCTCAAAGTCTTCATGCAAGCGGGGGCGCTGTTCGACGACTTGGGCAGGGCTGCGCAGGCGCGCGTCGGGGTTGGGTACCGACTGAGTTTCTTCATGATCGAGGCGATGCCGTATATCTACGTTCAAACTACCGATGACGGGCGATTCAGCTGGTCGATCGGCGCGCGCATACAGTACTGAAGGCAGGATGCCATGATGCGACCAGGAATTCTCATCGCGCTCGCCCTGCTCACCGCGGCTTGCCACGGTTCGCGTCCCACGAGCCCGGGCGCGATGGCCAAGGAGCCGACGCGACTCTACTGGGGCGACACCCACCTGCACAGCAGTCATTCGGCGGACGCGTACTTTCTGCAAAACCGTTCCGCGGGCCCCGACACGGCCTACCGATGGGCGAAGGGGCTGCCGGTGGTGCACCCATCCACACGGTCCCGCGTGCAGAGTCACACGCCGCTTGATTTCCTGGTCGTGGCCGATCACGCAGAAATGCTGGGAGTGCCGCTGAAGCTCATGAACGGCGACCCGGAGCTCAACGCGACCGCCACCGGCCGGAAGTGGGCTTCCATGATGCGCGCAGGGAAGGGCGCGGAGGTGTTCGAGCACGAATTCGGCGCAGCGATCAACCGCAACCGCCCGATCGCCGATTTCGACAAAGACAGCATCAAGCAGGCGGCATGGGACGACATCATTGCTGCCGCGAGCCGTCACGACGCACCGTGCTCGTTCACCTCGCTGATCGGTTGGGAATGGACCTCCACTCCGGGCGGCAATAACCTCCACCGCGTCGTCTTCATGCCGGACGGCGAGGAGAAGGCAGCCCAGTTCATCCCGTTCAGCTCGTTTGATGGCGACAAGCCCGAGGAGCTTTGGGCATGGCTCGAAGAGACCAGCGAGCGGGTCGGTACGGATTTCGTGGCGATTCCTCACAATTCGAACATCAGCGGCGGCATGATGTTCGACGAGGTCGATAGCGAGGGGCGGCCGATCACCGCCGCGTACGCGCGGATGCGAATGCGATGGGAGCCGGTGGTTGAGGTGACGCAGATCAAGGGCGATTCGGAGACGCACCCAATGCTTTCTCCCAGCGACGAGCTGGCGGACTTCGAGACGTACTCCCATCTGCTCAAGGTTGGAGGCGGGCAAGCCGAAGTCGACGAGGGCGACTACGTGCGCTCGGCCCTTCAACGTGGCCTGCAGATCGACGCGAAGGTCGGCGCCAACCCGTACAAGTTCGGCATGATCGGTTCGACCGACTCACACACCGGGCTCTCGTCCGCAGAGGAGCTGAATTTCTGGGGGAAGTCCGGGATGGACTCGACGCCGGAGAATACCTTCATTCCGATCGCTGCCGACATGAAGGGTGCCGACATGAGCGCGTCGGGCCTTGCCGCGGTCTGGGCCGAGGAGAATACGCGCACGGCTTTGTTCGCGGCCTTCAAGCGAAAAGAGGTCTACGCCACGACCGGGCCTCGCATTCGGGTTCGCTTCTTTGGCGGTTGGCACTTCAAGAGCAAGAACGCGTCGAGGGCCGACATGGTCAACATCGGGTACGTCTACGGGCACCCCATGGGGAGCGACCTGACCAAGGCGCCCGATGACGAAGCTCCGAAGTTCCTGATGTATGCCGTGAGGGACCCGAACGGGGCGAACCTCGACCGGATGCAGATTGTCAAGGGCTGGGTCGATGCCGATGGCCAAGCCCATGAGAAAATTTACGATGTCGTATTGGCCGGCGCGCGTCAGCACGATGAGCAAGGCCGCGCGCTGCCTCTGGCAAGCACGGTGGACCTCACGACCGGCAACCACGCCAACATTTCGGGCGCGCCATCGCTGTCCGCCTATTGGGAAGACCCGGATTTCAATCGAACGCAGAGAGCATTCTACTATCTTCGCGTGATTCAAATTCCCACGGCGAGGCACACCCTCGCAGATGCGGTCGCTCTTGGAAAAGACCCGGGAGACTCGGGCCACCCTCGGGTGATCCAAGAACGCGCGTACAGCTCGCCGATCTGGTACACGCCGTAGCGCTGCCTATCTTCGCTGGGCTGGTCCTTTGATGCGGACAGGGACCAGGCTTTGGGATAGAGTCCGCACCATGCGTGGTGGCGTTGTTACGTCGGTGTGCCTCGGGCTTCTTGCCGCATTTTTTGCGCCTCTGCTCTCTCCAGATTCCGCGGGCGCGCAGGCGGACTCGACCCACTACCAAACTCTGCAGCTCGGCGAACGCTCGCGCGGCATGGCGGGGGCTTTTACGGCGTTTGCCGCCGACGGAGCCGCAATCTGGTTCAACCCTGCCGGCCTTCCGCTGCTCGAGCCAAAGCTCCTTCAGGGCAGCTTGTCTCTGATTCAGCGCCGGACGCTCACGTACTCGGGTGCCCTCGTCTCCGACGGCCCCGATGGCCCAGGCGGCGAAGACCAAGTCGAGGACTTCAAGCTCAAATCGAACCCGAACCTTCCTGGATTCGCGGTCGCGAGCTTTGCCGTGGGCAAGCGCAAGGAGGAGCTCGACGACCGCAAGCCACTTCAAATCGCGATCTCAGCGTTCGTTCTCTACAACGTTTCGCTCGGCGGTGACGTTAACTTTCAAGACGAGTTCTTGCGCACGAACAGCCTTCAGTTCTACCAAGACGATCGCGCCGCCTACTTCGCGGCAGCCATCGGGCATCGGCCCACCCGCAATTTTTCCTGGGGCATCACCCTGCTGGCCCGCAATCGCGTCATCGAGCATGTGGAAACGGCCTCGCTCACGCTCGGGGGGACACAGGACCCGAGCCGGGGCAGCCCATGTCCGACGAGCCCCACGATCCCGTTTTGCGTCTTCGATGCGACGCAAATCAGCCGCAACACCGTGTTCAAGATGAACTCCTGGGACCTGAGCCTTCGAATCGGGCTTCTCAATCTCATTGGCAAGCGGTGGCGATTGGGACTCATGTTTCAGCCTCCGGGTCTCAACGTAGGGGGCAAGTCCAACTTGAGGTTCGAGCTGACCGACGTGGTGTCGAGCAACTCTCCGATCAATCCGGGTCTCTCCGACTCGGTCTTCGGCACTCCCGAAAGCGGCGCTCGTTCGCCGATTCCCTGGGAGCTTCGCTTGGGCGTTTCGTATGTGATCTCGAGCAAGGTGGTCGTGGCAGCGGATGTGCAATTCGTCGGCCGGGTTCCAGACGGCTCGATCGCCCCTGGGACCCCGCAGCTCGAAGGGCGCGCCAATACCTCGGGCATTCTGCTGGCGGACTCGACCAAGCGGGACTTCACCTGGAACGTCTCATTCGGCTCGGAGATCCAGATCACGAAGTTCCTCTTCACTCGGTTTGGTTTCCTCACCGACAACAGCAGCGCGCCCGACGCCTCGGGCGCTGGCGAGTTCATCCGGCCGCCCAAAATCGATCGATACGGCTTCAGTGCCTCCGTCGGCGGGGCCAAGAACGGAAAAGGGCTCTCTGCGGGCGTGTCCGTTCTATTCGGCAAGGGCACGGCCAACGGCCTCGACTTCCGCAACGAAGCCTTCGAGAACGACACCAACTTCCTCCGCGTGCCGGTCAAGGAGCGCATTCTCATCATCTCGGTCGGCGGAGACATCGGTCAGACCGCGGACGTGGTGAAGACGTCGATCAAGGCGAAGAAGAGCAGGGAGGAAATCGAGGCCGAGGAGGAAGCGGAGCGAGAGGCGGAGGCAGCCGACATGGAGTCCGAGACGGATCCCGATCTCAAGGCGGCGAAGCAGCGCGCGATCGAAGCCCAGCAGGAGGTCAAAGACGCCGAAGAGCGCGCCAAAGAGGTTGAGAAAGAGGTGCAGGAGCTGGAGCGTCAAAAGAAGATCCGAGCCGGCGAAAATCTCGACCCGGACGATCAAGGTGCCATCCAGGGTGCAACCCAGTCGGGGATCGAGACAATTCGTTAGTGAAGGGCGGTCCGTCCGCGTGTAGCTTCAGGCACAGGGTCTGTGAGCAAGAAATCCTTCACGAAGATCGCCACGGGCTGGCTGGCATTAGTCGCGCTGGCTTTGGGCCCGGCGCCCGCGCTGGGCCAACTGGGGCCGGATGGTAGTCCGATCACCACCTCGAACTACACGGTCGATCTGACGCGCGGAGTGGTGATCAGCACGTCACGCGTCATTGGGCTCTCGGGCGCAGCGACGTCGTTGGCGCAAGGAGTGGAGGGCGGGCTGCAGAACCCAGCAGCCGTCGCCTACCGTGGCCCGCAATGGCCCGATTGGTACGATTATTGGTTGGCATTGGGTTCGACCTTTCCATTCCAGTCCGGTGACTTCTACAACAGCGGTAGAGTGAACGGGGACACCGGAGCCCTTTCGAACGCCACCTTTTTTCTGATTCCAGGCGCTTACTTCCAGATGTGGAATCTCGGAATTGGCCTCACCATCGACTCGCAGTTCATCAGGCTCAAGGGCGTCGTCAACCCTGCGACCATGGAGCAAGAGACCCTGCGCTTGCGCTTCACGACGTTCCACATCCAGGCAGGATACGGATTCCTCGATGGCCAGCTCATCCTTGGCGGAGGCTTGCGCATCTTGCGCCAGCGCGCGTTTCAATCGAATCGCATCGTTAGCGACGGCGATGTGTATACGACCTTGGGGCTGGGTGCAGAGGTCGGACTGATGGTCCGGCCTCACCACAAACGCTGGAGCCTCGGCGCCTCGCTCTTCCCGACGATTTCGACTGGGGTTGGAACGAAAGGCAACGTCGCGCCGGATGAGGACGGAAACATCGTGGTTGGGGACTTCTTTCTTCCGCGTTCGACGAAGATCCCAACGACGGGCAGCGTAGGTTTTTCGTACCAATTTGGGCCGCGGCCCTCGAATCCGCCTTGGGTGAGCGCTGGAGCGCTCGCGGCCGATGAGTTCGACCGTCTCGACAGACGGAAACAGGCGGCCAAAGAAGCGGAGCAGGAAGAGATCGCGGCCGTGCGCGCGCGAGGCGGACCCGATGTCCACCTTTGTGTTAAGGCGGTCAGGCAAAAATACGCGAGGAAGTATGCACGGATCAAACAAACCCGGAAGGAAACGAGAAAGCTGGCCTGGGACATGTTGCGCAAGCAATATCGCTGGGGTTGGCCGCGTCGGTACTACTTGCTCACTGCCGACCTCTGGTTCAATGGCCGGGTCGACAACGCTGTTGGGGTGGAGTCGCTCCTGTTCCAAACGGTCCAACGCTCGGGGGAGAAGATCACGGTCTCGCCGCGACTCGGGTTCGAAACTGAGGTCGTGCCTACACGAATGAAGATCCGCGCCGGGACCTACCTAGAGCCGACTCGCTTCGCCCAGTCGACCCTACGAGTTCACGGAACGCTGGGTGTAGACATCAGCCTGTTCAAGTGGAACGTCTTTGGGCTCTTCCCCGATGACTACCGCTGGCAGTTCACCACGGCTCTGGACGTCACTCGGAAGTACACGTCCGTCTCTTTCGGCATCGGTGGCTGGTATTGATCGCCTGCGATCTGCTGGTCGACCCGGATCCATGCTTGCCCCCGAGTGGATTCCTTTCTAGAAGACACCGGACCACAGGAGACCTCGCCGCCCAATGAAGAATATCATCCTGAGTGCCTGCCTTTTCGCTTCGCTTGCGACAGTTGGCTGCAAGAAGAACAAGACCACGCCGCCCCCGCCAGAGCTTTCGGTCAGGCTGGTCGATCCAGGGCAAACACCGCTCGAGGCGCTGCGCTATGCGATTCCGCCTGACACCGTGGTCAAAACCTTGCTGGACATCCGCGATGTCGACGTTGCAGCCGAGGAAACCGAGGATTCCGAGGATGCATTCGGTGTGCTTCCCGGCTTCACGCTCCGCATGCACGCGGGCCCGACCGTCCTCATTCCGCAAGGGTTCCGCTACATCTTGCGCATCTCCCAAGCGAAGTCTGTGCTGCCAGACGGCGTGACCGACCGTCAAACCCAAGAGGTCGACCAGGGCGTGGCAGCGCTTCGTGGAATGCGTGGACGCTTCGATATCAACACGCAGGGCATCGTCGTCGATGCGGACGTTCCCTGGGCGCAAGGTCAAGAGCGCATCCACCCCCGCGTTGCGATCACGATCGGAAACGTGCGTTCGGCAATCGCCACCATCCCGTTGCCTCTCGAGCCAGTAGGCATCGGCGCGGTCTGGGAAGTTCGACGGCCCCTTCGGATTTGGAGCGCACGGGTGACCCAAGTGACGCGGTACGAGCTGACCGATCGCGTCGGTGATCGATTTCGGGTCACAGTCACGGTGCAACAGACAGCCGCTCCTCAAGTGGCCGACCTCAACCCCGAGCTCGAGATGCACGTTCGCAGCTACGAGATGCATGCGCGGGGCCACGCACTTGCCGACCTCGGCCTCCCGGTGGCGCTCGAAGCGTCGCTCGAGGCCAGCTCCGCGGCTGATATCGCGCTGGTTTCGCCTGAAAAGACAGAGCCTTTGATGTCCACCCGAAGGACCGTCCTACGACTGATTTCGAAGAAGGAAAGGTAGATTTCATGTTTCGTATCGTGATGCTCGCCGGCGTCTTGCTGGCGACGACTTCTTGCCGAACGCAATTCCAGCCGCAGACGGTGCAGGTGGCCGACCCTGGTCCGCCGCAGCGGGTTCTGCCTGAGATTCGCGTCGTAGATGCAGGGATGACGCCGAGGGTTCCGCTTCGCTACAGGGTTGCGCCCGGGCAAACCGAGACGCTTTTCCTGGAGCTCGTGCGCGGGCAAACGATGCAAGCTCAAGGTCAGGGTTCGCAGAGGCGTATTCCGCCTGTCCAACTCGAGGTGAAAATGGGCCCCGCCGAGCCGACGCCTCAGGGGTTCATTCGCCATCCCATTCAGATCACCCAGGTCCGTATTTCGAAGATGGCCAAGAAGATGAGTCCGGCTCAGCGCGAGCAGATGGAACAGATGTTGGCGCCTCTCTTGCAAATACGAGGTTGGAGCGAAATGGACGCGCAAGGACGAGTCCGCCGAGGTGAGTTCCGCGGCATGGAAGACGTGCCACCGACTTTGCGCACGATGCTTGGCAACATTCGAAGCGCGCTTCTCACCGTGCCCTTTCCCGACGAGCCCCTCGGGGCGCGGGCGCAGTGGGAGGTCGAGCGCCGGCTTCAGTTCTCCGGTGTCTGGGTCGACCAGGTCGTGACCTATCGCATCGACAAGATAGATAAGGATCAGCTTCAGCTGCAGATCACGGCGCGCCAAACCGCTCAGCCCCAGTCCATCGGCAACGGCCGACTCGAGGCGTACCAAGCATCGATCATCGGATCGGCCTCAGTTCGCCTGAAGTACTTCACGTCAATTTCCGAGGCCGAGTCGACTTCGCAGATGCGCATCAGGACCCAAACCGACTCCGGGTCCGAGCTGGTTCGCATCGACACGGTGACAGCCGTGCGGCTGTATCCGGCGGAGGCTGCGCAGGAAATGGCCGGTGAAGACCCCGAAGAGGAGCCCGCCGATCCGGAAGACGCAAAGGTCATTACGGACCCGGGCAAGCAAAAGCTGAAGTGGCGCTGAACGGGGCGCGGCGAAACGCCATGGGGGGGTGCGACGGACGGCCCGGCTTGCAAGGGTGGCCGGAAGGGCTTGGGGCCTGAGGCCACGCAAGCCGGGCCTCGGAGCTCGCGCCAATCGGAGGGGGTTGCTGGCTTGCCGATTGTCACTCACACGCCGCCGAACCCCCCCATGGCGTTTCGCCGCGCCCCTCGGTACGGAGACAGGGTGAACCGCGTTCCGCCGCACGGAGCCACCAGGAGCCGTTCCTAAACCCGCCCCCCCAACGGCAGGCGGCAGCGCGAGCCCGAAGGGCGAAGCTCGGCGCGAAGCGCCGGCAAGCCTAAGCGAAGCGCCAGGCGCGCGAGGGAGGATTACGGGTGGGGGTGGGCGGGGCGGTGTCAACAAGCCGTACCCGCCAACCCGCCCAAGACCCGCCTGCCCAACATCCGCGGCAGCGCAAGCCCTCCGCCGATGACTTACTCTCTACGCACGAATTGCGCTGGGTCTAGTTCTTTGACGAGGGTGTCGGCCGCTTTGGAGACGGCGTCTGGGTCGTTTCCGTCGAAGGTGACCTTGGTGCGGTAGTCCTCGGCCTTCCATTTGACGTAGCTCCCGACCATGACTGCTGGGAAGTCCTTGGCGATGCGTTCGAGCAAGCTCGCGATTTCGCCTTCGCCACTGAGGGTGTAGACGGCTTGGGAATGGAATTCGTGCCCCCGATCGAGCCGTTTGCGTAGGTCAGCAAGCTTCAGCTCGAAGATCTCGGGAACGCCGGGGAGGACGAATACGTTTTCGATGACGACGGTCGGCCAGGGAGCGTCGGAGCTGCGAATCATCTCTCCGCCTTCGGGCATGTTGGCCATGCGGAAGTGGGCCTCGGTCGCGCGGTCGCCATAGTAATGGCGGATCATGTTCTCGACCGCCTCGGAACGAACCACCGGCCGGTCGAACGACGCGGCCACGCCGTCGATGGTGACGTCGTCGTGTGTCGGGCCGACACCGCCGCTGGTGAATACGAGGTCGTGAGTGGCACGTAGGGCGCTGAGGTCCTCCGCGATCGTGTCGACTTCATCGGGGCAGACGACGACGCGCCGAAGCTCGATGCCCAGCTCGAATAGGGTGCGCGCGAGAAACGTCGTGTTGGTATCGACGATTTTGCCGGATAGGATTTCGTTTCCGATGATCAAGGCTGCGGCGGTACGAGGCATGTCACTCCTGGCCTAGCTCGATTCCAAGGGCATGGGCAACGGCAACGAGCTCTCCGTCGGGCGGCACGCGTTTGAGGTTCGCCACCGCAGCCTCGAGAGGCACAGCCACGATGTCCTGGCCTCGCAGGGCGACGACTTGGCCTGTGTTGTCGTGGTAGCAAAGCTCCGCGGCACGCACACCGAAACGCGTGCCCAGAATCCGATCGAAAGAGGAGGGTGAGCCGCCCCGCTGCAAATGCCCGAGAACGGTCACCCGAATCTCATGGTCGATGCGTCCTTCGAGCAACCGGGCCAGTTGGAAACCTGAACCATCGAGGCGCTGCGGGAGTTGGTCGTGCTTCTCGGTGATGCTCGAGACGGTGCCACCGAGGGGCTTGCTGCCTTCCCCGACGACGATGATGCTGAAGTTGCCGGAGGGAGACGAACGCTCTGCGATTTTTTCGATCACCCGATCGACGTCATAGGGAATCTCGGGAATGAGTATGACGTCCGCGCCACCTGCGATGCCTGACATCAGCGCGATCCAGCCCGCATCGTGCCCCATCACTTCGAGGACCATGACTCGGTCGTGCGCTTCGCCCGTGGAATGAAGAGTGTCGATGGCTGCGGTCGCAGTGGTGACCGCGCTATCGAGACCGAAGGTGAGATCTGTCGCCGCAAGGTCATTGCCGATGGCTTTCGGAATGCCCACGACTTGAACGCCAAGCTTCGCGAAGCGCATGCCGATATTCATGGTTCCACCGCCGCCCACGAGAACCAAGGTGTCGATCTCGATCTCATCGAGCTTTGCTAGGACCCGCTCTGACACGTCGATCGTCTTCGAGGCGCCGTCCGGGCCGGTTGCCCCGTAGGCGAAGGGGTCGGCTGTATCGGAGCAGCCCAGGATACTCCCGCCTTTCGGTAGGATGCCTCGAACATCCGAGCGCATGAGTCGGACGACGCGAGTGGGTTCCTCGATCAAGCCAGCGAAACCGTCCTCGGAGCCGTAGACTTGGAGGCCCAGGCCTGTCGCAGTCTTGACGAACGCTCGCAGGACAGCGTTGAGGCCGGGAGCGTCGCCGCCGCCGTTCAGAATGAGGACGCGCCGGACTGTCTCCTCTTTCTGCTCGCGGGCGAGGTTGTCATCGGTCATTCGCGACTCTCTTCCCCGAAATCTCGTACATCGCGATTGCTGCGGCCACCGATGCATTCAACGAGTCCATTGGACCTCTCTGAGGGATCTGAACCACGATATCACAGCGTTGTCGAACCATTCGGCGGAGGCCTTTGCCCTCTGACCCAATCACCAAGATCCGCCCTGCCGCGCTGGGCTCGAGCTCGCGGATGTCGATGTCGGCGCCAGCGTCGAGCCCGATAATCTCCATTCCGGATTCGGACAGCGAGAGCAAGGTTCGTTGAAGGTTGGTGACACGCGCAATCGATGCGTGCTCGGTCGCTCCTGCCGAGGCGCGGACCACCGCGCTTGTGATCCCCGCAGCACGATGTTTGGGGAAGATCACGCCGTCGAGGCCGAGGGTCACCGCGCTGCGAATGATGGCGCCGAGATTCTGTGGATCGGTGACCTGATCGAGGGCGACGAGCGCAGGGGCAGCCTCGGCATGGGCAAGGATCTCGTCGAGTTCGCAGAACTGGTAGTCGTCGGCAAGCGCGACGACGCCCTGGTGCCTCACGCCATCACTCAACCTGTCGAGCTCAGTCCGATCTCGGTTCGCAACGGGGATGCTGTTAGCTTCTGCGGCTTCGCGGATGTCTGGAAACGCGCGCTGCGGTTCGGTGTAGATTTGGCGGACCTTGGCATTGCCGCGCATACCTTCGAGTACGGGCCTCCGTCCTGCAAGCACGCGCGTCATTGCGAGAGCGCCAGCCGCACTTGGCGCGCGATCTCCGCAGCGGCTTGGGCAGGATCAGCCGCATCGCGGATCGGTCGTCCGACGACGAGCAGGTCGGCGCCCGCTGCGATGGCATCGGCCGGGGTCATCACGCGTTTCTGATCCCCGACGTCTGCGCCCGCGGGCCGAATTCCGGGCGTCACGAGGAACGCCTCTTCTCCGAGCGTGGCGCGCAAGGTCGTGCACTCGTGCGCGGATGTCACGAAGCCGCGGAGCCCAGCACGCCATGCCAGCTTCGCAAGCCTCTCCGCTGCCTCGCGCGGCCCCCCAGCCAGGCCAATGGCTTGGAGCGCCGCGGCGTCGAGACTGGTCAACACGGTAACCGCTAAAAGGCGAGTCGAGCCTGCGTTGACGCTGGCCTGATGAAGGGATTCGTGCCCGGCGACACCGTGCACCGTCAGGTAGGCGACGCCCATCGATGCGGCCCGGGCAACCGATCGTCCCATCGTTGCGGGGATGTCGTGAAGCTTGAGATCGAGAAAACACTCGGCGCCCGCAGCGTGGACCGCTTCGACGGCCGCCGGACCCACCGCGGTATAGAGCTCGAGCCCCACCTTGAAGGCGCCTACGTGCTCATGTGTTTGCTGGATCAGCGCTTTGGCTGCCTCGAGGTCCGGAACATCGAGCGCAAGTGCGATACGCGAACGCGGGTCGGCTTCATCCATGAATCACCGCAGCAACGCTACGGTGCAGACTAGAGGCTGTCCAGCCCCGCCAGTGGATCGTCGGTGTCGGCCTTGCGTCGCTTCGAGCTTCCGCGCCGTTTCGCTGGGGTGCTCGGAGCCGCGGCCCTGCGCGCCGCAGCAGCAGCCTGTGCCTCGCGCTTTGCTTGTTCCGCGAGACGGGCCTGCTCTGCTTCGGCTTCGGCCCGCTTCTGCGCTTCGAGCTCTGCGGCGGCACGGGCCTGTTCCGCTTCACGCGCGGCGCGCTCGGCGTCCATCTTCGCCGCCAACGCAGCTGCCTCACGATGTTCGATCATTGGCTTGTAGTATCCAAAGTAGGAGCCGACGCCAAGGCCAAGGACCAAGACTGCCGCTGCTGCCAGCAAGCCGGGGTGCACACCCTTACGCTGCTGCGCACTAATCGTTGCCAGCTCGCGCTCGTGATCGAGCATGCGGGCGTGGGCCTCCGCCTTCTCGCGCGCTTCCTGCTCCAAACGGACGCGCAATTCTGCCCCTTCGCGCTCTCGCGCGGCCAGCTCTTCGGCTTCGCGGATTCGTTTTGCTTCGGCTTGCTGCGCTTCCTCTTGGGCGCGCAGTCGCGCGGCTTCCTCTTCCTGCCGTGCCTGGGCTTCGGCCGCGATGCGTTCACGCTCCGCTGCTTCGCGCTGCAGACGCTCCTCTTCTTCGCTGCGAACCCGATCTTTTTCGAGATTCATGAGCTCGCGAAGATTGACGAGGACGGAAGACTCTTTTTCCTCGGACATGATGCTACTTATATTACACTTTTCCGTTGGCTGCGGACAAGGGCTAACGATGCTTTTCGGAACACGAAACGCTAGCAACGCCTGCGGAGTGCTGTCAAACCGAAGCTTTTGTTGAATTTCCAGCCTCACAGGAACCCGATGCGGTGAACGCGCAGAGAAAGCCGTTGTGATTTGATACACAGTGGAATTTAGGGATAATATTGGAACCGTGAGTCAACTCCAAGACTTCCTGCAGTACCTCGATCGGGCTGATGTGACCGAGATCGTGTTCCAAAGCGGCGCTGCCGCGACGGCGAAGAAGCGGGGGAAGCCCAGGGCAGTGACCAGCGAGCCGATGAGTGCGAGGCACATTCTCAAGCTGGTCAGTGACACGCCTCTGCAGAGTCTCGTGCCGAGTCACGATGGTGCGTCCGCCCCGACCGTGACTCTAATCGACGGCATCGAGTACATCGTCACCGTGGCTCGCTCGGGCGAGATGCTCTTGTTGCGCGTGCGTCGCCCCGGACGGAACACCGAGTTGCCAGCGACACCGATTGGCGCCGTTGCGCCGCTTCGCGTCCCTCTCCCGGCTAACGCGGTGGAGCAGAATCAAACGGTCGAGTCGTATGAGCCTCCGCCGATGCCCGCCAAGGATCGTGCTGCGGTCCCTGGCTCCGTGACGATTCCGGCGCCCCCGATCGAGGCACCTCAGTTCACGGTCTCGTATCGACCGCCCGCGGCGGACTCGCCACTCGGTGAGTTCGTGCGGTCGGATGTTCCGGTCCAGGCACCGGCGGGACTGCGTGCGCTCCTCGTCCAGGCGCGTGATCGAGCTGCTAGCGACGTTCACATCATGTCGGGACAGCCGCCGCGGCTTCGCTGTGCCGGGCGCCTGGCCGCGGCCGGGTCGGTACTGTCAGACGAACAGGCATGCGGTCTGGTCATGCCGCTTCTCAGCGAGCGCAATGCAAAGCAGTTAGAAGAGCTCGGGTACGCGGACTTTGCCTGCCAGCTGGAAGGCGTTGGCCGCCTGCGTGTCAACGTGAACAAGCAGCGAAGCGGCATCAAAGGTTGCTTCCGTCTCATCATGCCGGAGCCTCCAACGCTCGACTCACTCGGTCTTCCGAGCGAGCTGCGTCAGATGCTGAACTACCATCAGGGCTTGGTGGTGGTCTCAGGTCCCAACGGAGCCGGAAAGACCACGACCCTTTCTGCCTTGGTCGACCTGTTCAACAGCGAACGGAGTGTGCACATCATTACCGTCGAGGACCCGGTTGAGGTGATTCATCCAATCAAGAAGGCGATCGTCAGTCAGCGCGAAGTCGGAATCCACACCAAGAGTTTCCATTCCGCTTTGAAGGGCTCGCTCCGTGAAGATCCGGATGTGATTGCAATCGGCGAGCTCCGCGATCGCGAAACGGTCGAGAAAGCTCTCGAAGCTGCGGAAACCGGACACCTCGTCTTTGCGACGATGAGCACACCGTCAGGCGCGCGAACGATCGGCCGCTTGATCGACATGTTCCCTCCCGACGACCAATCGCAGGTCCGATCGACCTTGGCGGGTGTCCTCAAGTTTGTCGTGAGCCAGCGCCTGGTGCCGCGGAAGGACGGGAATGGGAGGGTCGTCGCGGTCGAGCTTCTGACTGGCGGGATGGCACTGTGGTCGCTCATTCGCGACGACAAGCTGTTCCAGCTTCCGAGCCTACTCCAGCGCGGTCGCGCGTTCGGAATGATTCGCATCGAAGACTCGCTCAACGAGCTCCTGTCCTCGGGCGTCATCTCGATCGAGACAGCGAAGGCCTTTGCCGACGATCCCCGCGTCATCGACCGCTCGCCCAAGCAAGCTATGTCAAGGCCCCAGGCGTCACCCGCACAGAGCACCAAGGGCACGATGCGCAATCTCTTTTCGAAGAAGGGCGACTAAGCCGTGCCAGCGCTCGATCGCTATTTCGACGTATTGCTCCAAAGAGGAGGGTCCGACCTTCACCTTTCGATCGGCTACCCGGTGATGATCCGCGCCAAGGGCGAGCTCGTGGCCATCGATGACCGGCCCCTCGACCACCGCACGATCGCACAGCTCATGGACGAGATCGTCAACGAGGACCGGCGAAGCTACTTCCACGCCTATCGTGACCTCGACTTCGCATACGGATACCAAGACAAGGCGAGGTTCCGAGCCAACTATTATTACAAGACGACCGGTCCGGGCGCGGTGTTTCGAACGATTCCAAGCGAGATTCTCACCGCCGAGCAGCTCGGGCTTCCGCATGCGGTCGTCGAGTTGGCCGAGCGTCGCGCCGGATTGGTGCTCGTGACGGGGCCGACGGGTAGCGGAAAGAGCACCACGCTCGCGGCCATGCTCGATCATATCAACCGCAACCGGGAAGGGCACATCCTGACCATCGAAGACCCGGTCGAGTTCGTTCATACGCCGAAGAAGTGCCAGATTACCCACCGCGAAGTGGGGGATCACACGCCGAGCTTCGCCGATGCGATTCGCAGCGCCGGACGGGAGAACGCCGACGTGATCCTCGTGGGCGAGCTCCGCGGCCGTGAAACGATGCAAATGGCGCTTCAGCTCGCGAGCTTCGGCATCTTGATCTTTGCCACGGTTCACACCAATTCGGCGCCCGCGACGATCGATCGTTTCGTCAACGCGTTCCCCGCGAGCCAGCAACCGCAAATCCGGGGCATGCTAGCCGATTCACTTGCCGGCATCGTGGCCCAACAGCTCTTGCGCAAGGCAGATGGAAGCGGCCGAATCGCGGCCCAGGAAATCTTGATCGGAACCTCCGGTGTCGCGGCGGCGATCCGCGAAGCCAAAACCTCCATGCTCACCAGCCTCATTCAGAGCGGCGGATCGCACGGGATGCAGAGCATCGACTCCGTCCTCGAGAAGCTCGTGAAAGCTGGCAAAGTCGCCCCAGAGGACGCATTGGAAAAGGCCGCTGACAAGGACAGCTTCTCGAGAATTCCGCAGGTGGCCGCGGTGCTGAAACCGTAAGCGATCGGGGCGCGGCGAAACGCGACACGGAGGTTCAACGGACGGGGCGCCTTGCAAAGGTGGCCGGAGGGGCTGGGGGCCTGGGGCCACGCAAGGCGCCCCTCGGAGCTCGCGCCAATCGGGGTTGGCTGCTGTCTTGCCGATTGTCACTCACACGCCGCCGAACCCCCGCATCGCGTTTCGCCGCGCCCCTCCCTACGGAGACAGGACCACCAACCTTCCCACCCAAGACCTGGCCCCCCAACACCCGCGGCAGCGCAAGCCGTTTGGCTCCGCCCCGTCCGTCGAACCCCCGCGTCCCGCTACGTACGTCTAGTTGACCGTGAAGCTGTAGCGCGCGCCCATTCTTGGCGCGCCAAATGTCGGGAAGCGGACGTTCTTGATCTGGTTGCCCATGCAGCCCTGGAAGCCCGCGCTGCCGCCGTGGACCGTGGCGCCGAGCACCGAGCCGTTGCCCGCGATCGCGAGGTCGACCTTGACGTTCCCCGGTCTGCCGCCGCTCTTCACCTCGGGAAGCACGCAGCTATTGTAAAAGCGATTGAGGTTGCGATTCATCACGCTAGCGACCTGACCGCCGGTGAGGCGTCCCTCGCCGCCGGATTGCGAAGCATCACCGAGCTCCATGGCGCGGCTCATCGCATCGTCGTAGCTGGAGAAGCCGCTGCTGCGGGTCGACCGGGCAGCGCTCGAGCTGCGCTTTCGTGACCGCGTGGGGTGGTCCGGAAGCAGGCCGGCCTCACCTGTCGTGATCTTCCCCAGTTTGAACAGGTCGTCGAGCTCGGTCTCCGCTATCTCGCGAGCGTCGCTCGAGCGGGACAGAAGGAAACCGCCAACTGCAATCATCACGAGGCCAACGACCGAAACGGCGATCAGCAACTTCATCGCCGACGAGCGCTTTTCCGACTTCTGCGCGTGGACACGCGCCGCTGCTTCGGCCGCTGCGGTGTCTTGGTGTTCCCGCTGCAAAATGAATTCGCGAAACTGCGGCCATTCTCGTAGCGGTCTGCGCTCGCCCGTATCGATGTTGAACGTGGCGTCATCGCCAGCGAAGCCGCCAACGTTGAGCCGCTCGATGAGCTCGCGCGCACTGAACGGACCGTGGTCCATCTTGTCCCGCGCTACCATCCATCGCTGCTTTGAATCCGAAGAGAGCTGGTTGATCAGGCTCATCAGGCCACGCCGAGGAGGAGGCGGCGGCGAAAACGATGCCTGAGGCGCCAAGGAAATCATCGGAATCTCGACCTCCGGAGGCGGCGCCACCGAGTTGATGATGTCGATGTCGACGCTGATGCCAGTGTCCGGCGGCGGAGCCGACGAGTTGGCCTCCTTCACAAAAGGCAGAAGGGCGTTACGCACCGATTCGGGAGAGTCAAACCGATCTGCGGGGTCGGGCGCCAAGCAGTCGAGCAAGATGCGATCGACTTCCGGCGGAATGTCGTCACGAGCTTCCGACGGCGCGACGAAGTCGGAGCCGGGCTTGCGTGTGGTCAGGAGCTCGTAGAGGATGGCGCCAATTCCAAACACGTCGCTCCGTGCCGTGGCGGGTTCGCCGCGCTTGACCTCCGGTGCCAAGCAGGCGTGGTCGGAGTCCCTGAAGGCGCTGGGACCAGCGGCCCCCAAAAGCACTTGGCCGACGCCGAA
The DNA here is from genome assembly GCA_029862185.1 of Myxococcales bacterium. Classification (GTDB taxonomy): domain Bacteria; phylum Myxococcota_A; class Polyangia; order Polyangiales; family Houyiibacteriaceae; genus SG8-38. Next base: position 25,022 of record JAOTXX010000033.1, on the reverse strand, counting down.
GTCGCGAACTTTGACGCGGCCGCCCCGTGTCACCGAGACGACGCTTGGGCGCAGTGTTCCGTGCGGGCCCTTTTTGTGCGCGTAGCTGAGCGCGCTGCAGAGGTGCGCGATGACATTGTAAACACCGCGCAACGAAATTGGGTCGCCGTCGCGGTCGCGGGCCTGAATGAAATCTGAGAGTGGAGCCCCGTCGATCCATTCGCTGGCGACGAAGTGCTCGCCCTTCGGAGTGCGGCCGACGCCGAAGACCCGTGCGATGTTGCGGTGTGTTAGCGTCGCCGCAGCGCGGCAGGCTTCCCGAAACTCGGGCGCCGCCGCCGATGGGACCATTTCCGGCTTGATGACGCGGACCAGAATCGAGCGCTTGGTCTGCTGGTCTTTGGCAGACCAGACGACGCCCTGCGGGTCTTCGTCGACCTGATCGACGACCTCGAATCTTCCTCCAACCACAGCCCCTGGGTGTAACCCCGTGGCCGCAGGCCTCGTCGACGCAATCCCCTGAGCCATCTCCGAAAGACAAGATAGACGACGGGAGTGGACGTCCCAAATTTGGGGCTAGGGACGCCGGAAGTGCAGACCGGGCAAAGGGCTAGTCGCCCTTGGCCAGCTCCAGCTCGAGCTCCCTTTCGCCCAGCACCGCGCCCGCCATCGACTCGATGATATCTTGGGCGCGATCTTCGGGAACATCGACGAGCGAGTGCTTGTCACGGACCCGTATGCGCCCAATTTCTTTGCGTTTCAGACCGGTTCGGTCTCGGAGCATCCGGCCCAGCTCCGACGCCCTGAGCTCGTCCCGCCGACCTACGTTCACATACAGGGTCGCTGTCGGCGGCTCCTCTTCGACTTCGGGCGTCAGCTCGTCGGAATCGCCATTGACCATGCTGTGATCATCCGGATGCTGTTTGCCGCGCCTCCGCCGTGTTGCGGCGACCTTATCGACGTCTCCGGTCTCTTCGCCGAAGAACGCCGAGAGCAGACCTGCGAGCATCCGCTCCGCGTTTGCATGGCTCATGAAGCGCCGCACCAGGGCGAGTTCGTGTTCGTTCGGCGCATTGGGGTAGGCCGCTTCGATCATCGCGATCCGGTCGGCCTCTTGGCGAGTCCGTTGCTCGCCCTCACTCGGCAGTGTGCGCTCGACGGGGAAGATTCGGTATTGCAGTCGGAGGTAGTAGAGGATCCCGAGCTCAGTCGGGCCAACCAGCGTGATCGCCGTGCCGGTGCGCCCGGCGCGCCCGGTTCGCCCGGTGCGATGCACATACTGCTCGACGTTGGTTGGCAACGAGAAGTTGATGACGTGGGTGAGGTGAGACACGTCGATGCCGCGCGCTGCCACGTCGGTCGCGACCAAGAAGCGAAGCTCCTCACGACGCACACGGCCGAGCACTTCCTCGCGCTCTCGTTGAGGCCGGTCGCCGTTTAGCCACTCTGCATTGAAGCCCGCACGCTGCAGCGCCGCCGAGACCTCTTCGGTTTCGGCCTTGGTGTTGCAGAAGATGAGGGCGCTCTCCGGATCTTCGGTTTCGAGAACGGTGATCAGGTTTGCGACGCGCCCAACGCCGCTCACCATGTACACGAAATGCTCGATTCCGAGGGCGCCCACGTGATCTCCAGAGAGGCCCAGGAACTGCGGATCGTGCATGTGCTTCTCCGCGACACGTTTGATCGCGCGGTCGACGGTGGCCGAAAACAGCAGGGTCTGACGCTTCTTGGGGAGCCTTTCGATGATCGCGTGGAGCTCTTTGGCAAAGCCCATCGACAGCATTTCGTCGGCTTCATCGAGCACCAAAACTCGCAGCCGAGATGCGTCGATCGTCCTGCGCTTCAGGTGGTCGAGGACGCGTCCGGGCGTTCCGCTGATGACCCGCGCGCCCTTCTCGAGGGCGCGGATCTGTTGCTCCATGGAAGCGCCGCCGTAGACGGCAACGGTGTCGATCCCGCGACGAGCCCCGAGCTTTGCGATCTCACGAGCGCTTTGCAGCGCGAGCTCTCTCGTTGGCGCTAGCACCAGAGCTTGCGCGTCTCCGTCGTCCGTGAGCAAACGATCGACGAGCGGAATTCCGAACGCGCCGGTCTTTCCTGTTCCCGTCCGAGACTGCACGATGACGTCGTGCCCGGCGATGGCTAGCGGGTAGGAGTCGCGCTGCACGGGGGTTGGCGTTTCCCAACCCATTTCATCGATCGCTTCGAGGACGTCCTCGTGTATGCCAAGATCTGCAAACGTCTTGGCGGCTTCGTCTTCGGGCGACTCGTCTTCGGGCGATTCGCCTTCGGGCGACTCGGCTTCGGGCGGCTCGGTCATGGACTGGGCTCCGGGTTCTGAGGTGATTGAGTATCCGACCTCGAGCCGAGCGATTCGGCCACGCGATTGGCTAGAGACGCGTCTTCTCGGATGTACCTCTGGAGGCCGAGCTCTACGCGGTGTCGGTATTGATTGAGCAAATGCACGTGGTCTTCGTCGCAGCGCGTGGCCAGCTCGTTCAGCCGAAGATCCCACGCTTCGAGAGACTTCTGGAGAGCGGTTTCATCCGTCGCATTCGTCGCGAGGTACGCGAGCCGTAGCTCATCCACCTCGTGTCGAAGGAGCTGTAGGCCGTCGGCGCACTCCAGATCGAAAGACGCATCGCGCTTGGGCCAGAACACCTGAGGGATGACCGAGGCAAAACCCACGACCACCAAGTAGGCGAGGGCGATCGAATAGATGCCTACGGCCAGCCTGCGGCCAAGCCCGCCTCGTTCTTCTTTTCGCGGCAATGACTGTCCTCGTCTACCAATGTTCCGACTAGCGCGGATTGGTTGTAACGACCCGCCTGCACCAGGTCAAGACGGCGGCGGATTGCGGCGTTTCTGCTTCTCACGGTGGGTTCCCCACATGAAAAGGCCGACACTCACGATGATCGTGAGCGCTACGACGCCGCCGCAAAGTCCGTACCAGAGGAAGGTGGTGACCCCGGTGCCCACCCGATCAACAGACGAGCTTGTAGCCGACGCCGTAGACCGTCAGGATGTGCACGGGGCGATCGGGCTTGGGCTCGATCTTGCGGCGCAGCTTGACGATGAAGTTGTCGACAGTGCGATTGTTGGGGCCGGCTTCCAAGCCCCAGATCTTCTCCAGAATTTCGTCGCGCGAGACGGGTTCGCCCTCGCGCTCCCAGAGAAACTTCAAAAGCTCCACTTCGTAGAACGACAAATGCATCGTGTCGGAGCCCCGCGTGAGGGTCTGCGCGCCGGTTTCGATGTTGATTTCGCCGATTCGAATTTCGGCCTGTGAGGGACGGATGGTTCTTCCCGCGCGCCGGAAGAGCGCCCGTATTCGGGCGACGAGCTCGCCGATCGCAAATGGCTTGGTCACGTAGTCGTCGGCACCGGCCTCGAGGCCGCGGATCTTGTCCGATTCCTGCCCGCGGGCCGTGAGCATGAGGATCGGCAGGATCGGGTCAGTCTTGCGGATGGTTTCGCAAACCTGGTAGCCGTTGATGTCGGGCAGCATCAGGTCGAGGATCACGCAGTCGATGTCCTCCGTCGAGGCGAGCTCGATTGCTTTTTCACCCTTTGCCGTGTGTACGACCCGATAGCCTTCAAACCGCAGACTGTCGGAGAGCCCCAGAGCGAGAGCCGGATCATCCTCGACCAGCAAGATTCCGCGTCCGTCTTCTGACATCGCCGCGAAGATACCCGCTGTCCAGCGGACCGGCAAAGATGCTTCGCTCAGAGAGCGGCGACCGGAATGGAGAAGCCGACGACCGCACCGCCTCCTGGGGCGTTTTTGGCCCACGCCCGCCCCCCGTGGGCCTGCGCGATATGCTGGACCAGCGACAGACCGATGCCTGAGCCGCGAGTGGGGCCGCTGTGCGGACCCCGGTAGAAGCGCTCGAACACACGACGAAGCGAGTCGGCGGGGATTCCCGGTCCATGATCACGGACCGCGACGTCGATGGAGTGGCGCTTGGCGATGAGCTCGAGCTCCACCGGGGTTTGCCCGCCGTACTTCACCGCGTTGTCGAGTAGATTGATGATCGCGAGGGCGATCGCTTCCTGGTCGATCAGCACTGGAGGCAGCTCGTTCGCGCGTTCGAGCTGAATTTCGACGCCATCTTGCTCGCTCCGGTAACGGAACGCCTCGAGGGCGCGGCCTACGGCCTCTCCGAGGTCGCCCTGCTTCAGTCGATACGGCCCTTTGCCGCCCTCGAGTGCGGAGAAATCCAGGACATTGTCGATCAACGAGGTGAGTCTTTCGGACTCCCGGCAAATGATGTCCAGGTACTCCTTGCGACGTTCCTCGCTCGGTACGCGGTCGGAGCGAAGCATGTCGGCGAACATTCGAACCACGGATAGAGGTGTTTTGAGCTCGTGGGACACGTTGGCCATGAGCTCGCTCTTGAGCTCATTGAGGCGACGCTCTTTCTCCGCGGCGTAGATGAAGAAGATCGCGCTCAACAGAATGATCGCGAACGACATCAAAGGCAGTGTCGCCTGCCCGCGCATCCGCGATCGCCCTTGGGCTTGAAGGAGCGCCGCTTGGCGAGGAGCGACTTGCAACCGCCAGGCGTCGAGCGTCGTAGGGAACCGATGGTCGACCGTATAGACGCCGACTTCCGACAGGTCGGGGCCGAACACCAGTTGGTTGCTTTCGTCGACGATGTTGTAGATCGGCGTCGATGCATCGGAGCTGAACATGGTCGGAAATACGGCATCGACCAAGTACTGCGTGTCGTGGACCGCCACGATATAGGTCAGCTGGCCAGCGCGCGTATCAAAGGCTCGGTAGGACAGGAGGTAGCTACCGTCGTCGCCTTGCTGGTGGACGTGGACGTGTCGAAGGACACGCGGCTCCGAGGAGTCGAGGTCGAGGGTCCCCAGCATTTGTTGGCGAAACGTTCGCAGAAAGGCCCGCCGCGTCCTCTTGTCTTCCCTACTCGCCCACTGAATGACGTCACCATCGGGGTCGAGCAAGAGCACCGACCTGACACTCGGAGTTTGCGATTCGGCCTGCGGAAGCCAGACCGAGTCGATGGTGCTCGAATCGTTCGGATCGACGAGGCGAAACACCGTGCCGTCGGCGATGACGATGTAACGCTCGATCCGCTCTACGCGCTGCTGGGCCACACTCAACAGCGACTGCGCTATCGTTTCGTCACCGAGCTGCGTGTACTCACGCGAAGAGCGGAACGTGTAGAAACCCAGAATGCCGGCGGCGACCAGGATCGCGGGAACCAGGATGAGGTACCAGAGCCGAAAGCGTCCGCCTTCCATTAGAGGAGCCCGGCCCGCATCCTACGGGGCAGACGGCTGAACTACCTCGCCCTTGTCAGGGCGCGGGTCGCTGAGGTCCAGCGTGAGCCGATCGGGGTCGAGCAGAGCGTTCGCCAGGACGGCGTCCATCTTCGATACCGGCACGAACTCGAGCGTCTCGCGAACTTCCTCCGGAACCTCATCGAGGTCTGCTGCATTGCGCTCCGGGAGAATCACGCGCTTGATGCCCGCACGGTGCGCAGCGAGAACTTTCTCTTTGACGCCGCCGACGGGAAGCACGCGGCCGCGCAGGGTGATCTCGCCCGTCATGGCAACGTCATGCCTCACGTGGATGCCGGTCAGCAGTGAAACGATCGCCGTCATCATGGTGACGCCTGCACTCGGCCCGTCCTTCGGCATGGCCCCGGCCGGGATGTGAATGTGGATGTCGCTCGTCTCGAGGAAATCCTCGGGAATGCCAAACGCCTTGGCGCGCGTCCGCACGTAGCTCATCGCCGTTTGCGCGGACTCCTTCATGACGTCACCGAGCTGTCCGGTGAGCTGAAGCTTGCCGGTGCCGTGCATCCTGGTGCATTCGATGAATAGGATTTCGCCGCCAACCGAGGTCCAGGCTAGGCCGGTCGCAACGCCCGTTTCTGCGGTGCGCTCCGCGACTTCGGAGCTGAAACGAGGCGCACCGAGGTAAGGCCGCAGCGACTCCTCATCGGAGATGATCCACGGGCCCTGTTCGCCCTCTGCCACCTTGACCGCAACGCCACGAATGACGCTCGCGATTTGGCGCTCGAGGTTACGCACGCCGGCTTCGCGGGTGTAGTGATCGATGATCGACTCGATGGCGCCGTCCTGCAGGGTGACCTGCTCCGGCTTGATGCCGTGCTCTTCGAGTTGCTTTGGCACGAGGTGCACGCGTGCGATATCGGACTTCTCTCGACGGGTGTAGCTCGGGATCTCGATGATCTCCATGCGGTCCCGAAGCGGCGCCGGGATCGTATCGCCCACGTTGCCGGTTGCGATGAACATCACCTTCGACAGGTCGTAGGGGATCTCCAGGTAGTGGTCGCTGAACGTGTCGTTTTGCTCCGGGTCGAGGACCTCGAGCAACGCCGCGGCCGGGTCACCGCGAAAGTCGTGACCAATCTTGTCGATCTCGTCGAGCATGAAGACTGGGTTGATAGTGCTGGCTTTCTTCATCCCTTGGATGACCTGGCCGGGGAGGGCGCCGACGTAGGTGCGCCGGTGGCCGCGAATGGCGGCTTCGTCGTGGACGCCGCCAAGGCTGATGCGATGGAACTTGCGCCCCAGCGCGCGCGCGACCGAACGGCCGAGCGAGGTCTTACCAACACCAGGAGGCCCGATGAGACAGAGGATCGGGCCCTTCTTGTCTTTCTTCAGCTTGCGAACCGCGAGGTATTCGACGATGCGCTTTTTGACCTTCTCGAGGCCGGAGTGGTCTTCGTCGAGCACCTTACGAACGGCCGCGATGTCCATGTTGTCCGCGGTCTGCTTGCTCCACGGGATATCGAGTATCCAGTCGATGTAGGTGCGCACGACAGTGTACTCCGCCGAGCCGACCTGCATCTGCCGAAGTCGCTTGAGCTGCTTGTGCGCCACCGTGTCAGCCTCGCCAGGCAGGTTTGCCTTCGCGAGGCGCTCCTCGAGGACATCGAGGTCGCCCTGATCGCCTTCTTCTTCGCCCAGCTCCTCTTTGATGGCCTTGAGCTGTTGGCGCAGGACGTACTCGCGCTGGTTCTTGCCCATCTCCTCCTTGATTTGGGAGTTGATGCGCTCCCGCATCTTGAGGATCTCGAGTTGACGCGTCAGCAGGCGTAGGACCTTGCGAATGCGCTCCTTCGCGTCGAGTGTTTCGAGCAATTGGGACTTTTCTTCGACCGGTGCGTCGAGATTCGCGGCCACCAAGTCGGCGAGCTGCCCGTGCTCTTGAATCGAGTCGATGAGAGAGCCGGCCTCGCGAGGCAGCTCAGGCATCAGTTGGATGACTTGCTTGGCGATGTCGCGGAGACTCATCGCGAGCGCTTCGCTCTCGACATCCTCGGCGGCCGGCTCTTCGAGGCGCGACACCCTAGCGCGGATGTAGGGCTCGGAGGTCACCACCTGTTCGAGTCGAATTCGCACCAGACCCTGAAGAATTAGGCTGTAGTTGCCCGAGCTGTGTTTGAGCGCTTTCAGGACGCGTGCCGCCACGCCCACCGGGTAGAGGTCGTTCTGGTCGGGATCGTCGGTCGAAGGGTCCCGCTGAGCCACGATCGCAATGATGGGCTGATCGAGGTTCTCGATGTCCTCGACGAGCGCAACCGATTTCTCTCGGCCCACATCGAAGGGCGCGACTGCCGCGGGGAAGAGCACGGCGTTGCGAATCGGCAGAACCGGAAGCTCGCTACCGAACTCGATTTCCCCCGTATCGGGCGGCGGGATCGATGTAATTGTTTCCTCTTCGTCGCTCATGGTGGTGTTCTACTCCAACTCGGACGGAACCCAAGTTTTTCCAATACTGGGGCGAACATAGCCACGCACCAATTTCCTGGCAAGGGTCTCACTTGTGGCGCTGGCCCAGCACGTCAAGGATTGTAGGCGTACATGCTCGATTGAAATCAGGGGGTCCCTGAAATTGGGCTCGGTCCGATAGCGATCGACAATTTGACCTGGCCGAGCTTTCACCCTCGATCCCGCGCCCCAGCGAGCATGATCCCGCCGCCGGTTCCCGGCAGCATCCCCGGAGAGCTGTTGGCGTCGCCGCGCGTCCTGACGACGGCCTTCTCCGTGCGTACAGTTAGGAGCAGACTTGGTTTCGGCCGGCTCGTTTGGCTTCGTACATCTTGTCGTCTGCGGCCTTGAACAGGTCCCAGGCGTCTTCGTAGTCCTCTTTCCACTCGGCCACACCGACGCTCACCGTGATGTTGACCGCCAAACCCTCGAACTCGAAACGGGCGTCTCCGATCAAGCGATTGATTTTGCCTGCGAGCTCTGTGGCACCATCGAGGCTGACCTCGGGGGTGATCAAGGCAAACTCCTCGCCACCGATTCGGGCCAGCACATCGTTGACGCGAAGCCTGCCGAGCAGGATCGCGCCGAGCTGCCGCAGGATGGCATCGCCTGCCAAGTGACCGAAGCGGTCGTTGACGCTCTTGAAGTGATCGAGGTCGAAGACCAGCAGAGAAAAGGTCCGCTTGTATCGTTTTGCGCGCGCGACCTCCCGGTCGAGCATCTCGTCGAAGTATCGCTTGTTGTTGAGCTGCGTGAGACCATCGGTCGTCATCAGCCGGTAGATCTCTTCGTGATACTGGACTTCCACGTCGTCTCCGACGATGAACTTCAAAATGGTGCGCCCAACCTTGAGCTGATCGCCGTGTCGAAGCCGACCTTGCGGTTCCACCAGGTCGTCGTTCACGTAGGTCCCGTTCGTCGAGCCGAGGTCGCGAACCAGGAACTCTCCGTCCTCGAACTGAATCCGGCAGTGTTTGCGCGAGACGCTCTCTTGGTCGATGGGGATTTGGCAGTTGGGTGAACGCCCGATGGTCAAAGGTTCAGTGCCGACCTGCACACGCCGGCCCATCTCATGTCCGTAAATGACGATCAGACAGCCGTTCTGGTTTGACGGCCGCGGCGCCCGAGCTTCCCCGACCTCCGTGAGGACGGTCTGACTGGCGCTGGTCGTCTGGTCCTTGAAGGGCACGCCTTCAATATACAGCGTACGAGGCCCAGCGTTAAAATGAGCGACAGGGGATTGCAGCCACAGCGGACTGATGGCTTTGTTGACGCCCAGAACGCCGTTCAATAGCGTGAAGGCGTGCGTGACGTAATTTCTCACTCCTGGCTGTGGGGGCTGGCGAGCCTCGCCCTGGCTCTTGGTACGCCGCTGGCTCTGACGGCAAGCCCACCCACTGCGCAGCGCGCCTCCACGAGCGTCGCTCGGGTGGTGACGCCCCCGTTCACGGATGTCGATATCTCGAAGGCGAAGCCAGGGAGCGATGGCTGGGTGGTTCCGCGCCGCGATGGAACCCGCGCGGTGCTCACGGTCGACCACGACCTTCAGTCCCATGTTCGAAGCCTGTTCCGTCGATACGACGTTCCGGCGGGCGGCCTGGTCGCGATCGATCCCAAGACCGGACAGGTCCTTGCCTTCGTCGGGTACGAAGCGGGGAAGGGGGACAGTGCAGGCGTGGCGACCGATCCCGGGCCACCGGCTGCGTCGGTGTTCAAGATCATCACGGCGTCGGCTCTGCTCGACGCGGGCGTCAAGAGCTCGACGTCGGTTTGCTACGGCGGAGGGATGCGCGGACTGGTGGCGGCCGATTTGGTCGATAGCCCCAAACGCGATCGTTGGTGCGCAACGATGGCAGACGCGCTCGGTTATTCGATCAACGCGGTGTTCGCGAAGCTTGCCGACCGACACATCGACGAGGCTCGGATGACGCAATACGTTTCGGCCTTCGGTTTTGGACAGCGCCTGCCTTTCGATCTTCCCGTGTCGCCAAGCCCGGTGGACGTGCCCGGCAGCCGCCTCGAGCGCGCGCGAATGGCGGCCGGGTTCTGGCACAGCCAGCTGTCCCCTCTGCACGGCGCATTGCTCGCTTCGACCATCGCGAATGACGGTCAGATGCCGTATGCGGCCATCGTCGACCGAATCGAAAGCGGCTCCGGCGAGACCCTCTACCAGCACTCTCCACGCAATTTTCGACAGGTCGTGCCGCGGCAAACGGCGCGTCTCACGGGCGAGATGATGACGCGGACGGTCACGAAGGGAACCTCCAAGAAGGCGTTTTGGGATGCAAAGGGGCGCCCCTTCCTTCCTGGCGTCCGTGTCGCCGGCAAGACGGGCACCCTCAGCCGCTACAATCCGCACCGCACGTACAACTGGTGGGTCGGCTACGCGCCCGTCGACGATCCGCAAATCGCGATCGCCGCGCTCGTCGTCAATGAGCCCACCTGGCGCATCAAAGCGAGCTACGTCGCGAAGGAAGCACTGCGGAACTACTTGCTGCGGTAGCTCGGGGGCAATTCCGAGTCATGAGGTGTTGCGCGGCCCGACGGCTCGGTTAGGCTGCGGCCCGCGTCACTACCACGAAAGGCAGGCCCCATGTCCCGTAGCATTCGACTTCTGGCGTTCACTGCGCTGACCGCCCTCTCGCTGCTCGCTTCGTCCGCGGTGACCGCACAGGCGCCGGTGCTCAACCGTGTCCTCAAGACCGACACGCTTCGGGTCGGGATGTCTGCCAATCAGCCCCCGCTCAACGTGAAGAGCAAGAACGGCCACATGATCGGCTTGGAGGTCGACCTCGCGAACGGGCTTGCCTACGCGCTTGGGCTCGAGCTCGAGATCGTGCAGAAGCCATTCGGTGAGCTTCTCGGCGCGCTCAAGAAGGGGCAGGTCGACATGGTGATGTCTGGCGTCGATATCACTGCCGCTCGGACCAAAGACTTCCTGTTCGTCGGCCCCTATCTCTTGTCGGGGAAGTCATTGGTGACCACCTCCAAGGCCCTGGCGGGCGCAGATACGGTGGACGATATCAACCGGCGCGATGTGACCTTCGTTGCGTTGAAGAACTCGACCAGCCACGCCTTTGTCAAGAAGCACATCCCCAAGGCGAAGCTCGTTGCCGTGGACGACTACGAGAAGGGCGTGGCCATGGTCATCAAGGGGAAGGCGAGCGCCATGATCGCAGACATGCCCGCCTGCGCCTTGGCCGTCCTCCGCAATCCCGACGCCGGCCTCGTTACCCTGGAAGAGCCGCTTTCGGTCGAGCCGATGGGAATCGCCGTGTCCGCAAAAGACATGCGGTTCTACAATCTAATCGACAACTACATCGAAGCGATCGAAGCCACAGGCATTCTCTCGGCGCTTCGCGCCAAGTGGTTCGAAGACCCGAGCTGGCTCGAAGAGCTGCCGTAAACGCGAGAGCCGGGGCGCGGAAAAAAGCGCGACACGGGGTTCCGTCGAACGGCTCGGCTTGCAGATGTGGTCGGATGCACTTGAGGGCCGGGACCACGCAAGCCTCGCCTCGGCGCGCGCGCCAATCGGGGCGGCTTGCTGTCTTGCCGATTGTCACTTGCGACGTCGACTCCACCCCATATCGCGCATTTTTCCGCGCCCCTCCATACGGAGACAGGACCCACAACGTTCCCAACCGGCAGGCGGCAGCGCGAGCCCGAAGGGCGAAGCCCGGCGCGAATGCGCCGGCAAGGCAAAGCGAAGCGAATGCCGCGCCAGGGAGGATTACGGGTGGGGGTGGGCGGGGCGGTGTCAACAAGCCGTACCAGGCGACCCATCCAAAACCCGCCCCCCTAACATCCGCGGCAGCGCGCCCCGTTCGACGGAACCCCGCGTCGCGTTCCCTTGCGACCCGATCTTGCTCGCTTAGTCCCTCTTCCGCACGATGAAGGTGTTCATGCCTTCTTCTCGTTCGAATGTCGTCCGATAGGCCTGCGCTTCTTGTCGCGATGCAAACGGGCCGATGCGGACGCGCCAGTGGGTGCCGCGGCCTTCGACGGTGCCGGTGGTGACGTAGGCTGCGTGTCCGCGCTTGCGCAGCGCGCTGGCGAACACATGGGCTTCGTTGGCGTCCCGGTAGCTGATGACTTGCAACGTGTAGCGGCCTTCGTGCCCGGCCGGCGCGGAGATCGTGTTCACAGGAACCGTCGCGGCGACCAGCGGGTCGCGTACGGCGGCCATCTCAACGACCTTTCGATCGGGACCTGCGGTGACCGATGCTGGCAAGCCGGCTGCGATGTCGGACCGCGGTGGCGGCTTGGTCAGCGGATCGAGGTGTGCAAGCTCGGCGGCCGCAGCCGCCATGGCAGCAGCGACCTCCGGCCGTGTCTCGCTGACCAGAGTCGTTGGGAAGCTCAGGGTCTCGGGGTCGATCGCAGGTTCGGCGACGGGCTCCTTCGCAGCCTCTTTGGCTTCCGCGTCGGCTTCCTCCGCGATGACCAACATCTGCAGGGGGTCTTGGGCCTCGGATTTGCCGTCATCCGGTAGGGCGGCCACCACGGCGACAACGACGGCAATCGCCGCCACTAGGCCGACGCCAGACAGCGCCAAAACGCCTCGCCCTTCGCTCGACGATCGTTCTTCGATCCGATCCAGATCGCGCATTGCCGTGTCCATATTTTGTTCCGCTCCGGGCCTGCTGTTGGGTTTACGAAACTTCCTCCGAAGCAGCCAAAAAACCGCAGTTCAGACGCCCTCAGAGGGCGTGCAGCCGGGTTGCACACGTGGTAGCTTCGCGCCGGCGTCGAAGCTCTGGGGAACGGCGCGTGGGAGCAGTAGTTCATGGCGGAATCTCCACAGAAGCATCCGGTCACCCTCGAAGACGAGATGAGGCGCTCGTACCTCGATTACGCGATGAGCGTGATCATCGGACGAGCGATTCCGGACGTCCGGGACGGCCTGAAACCGGTCCACCGACGCATTCTCTACTCGATGCACGAGCAAAAGGTGCATTGGAACGGCTCGTACCGGAAGAGCGCCCGCATCGTCGGTGACGTGCTCGGCAAGTATCACCCTCACGGGGATAGCGCGGTCTACGACGCGCTCGTTCGCATGGCGCAGGATTTCTCCATGCGTTACCCGCTGGTCGACGGGCAGGGGAACTTCGGGTCCATCGATGGCGATCCCGCCGCGGCGATGCGCTACACCGAAGTTCGAATGCACCGGCTCGCGTCCGAGCTGCTCGCCGATATAGAAAAAGAAACCGTAGACTTCGGCCCTAACTTCGACGACTCCGAAAGTGAGCCGCTGGTTCTACCGAGCCGAATCCCGAATCTGCTGATCAACGGCTCGGGCGGCATCGCGGTTGGGATGGCCACCAACATCCCCCCCCACAATCTTCGAGAAGTCGTCGATGCCACGGTGCGACTCATGAAGGACCCCGAGCTGACGGTCGATGACCTGATGCACGACGACGACGAGACAGGGCGGCTTGGGGTGAAGGGCCCGGATTTCCCAACCGCGGGTTACATCTACGGGCGCGCAGGCATCCATCTTGGGTACCGGACAGGGCGGGGGCGCATCGTGATGCGGGCCCGCGCGAACATCGAACAGCTTCCCGGCAAGGTTGACCGCGAGATGATCGTGATCAGCGAAATCCCATACCAGGTCAACAAGGCCGAGCTTCTGAAGAAGGTGGCCGACCTGGTTCGCGACAAGCGGCTCGAGGGAATCAGCGATATCCGCGACGAGTCGGACCGCGACGGCATGCGAGTGGTCATCGAGCTCAAGCGCGACGCCCACGGCGAAATAGTTCTGAACAAGCTCTACCAGATGACGGCGCTTCAGAGCACCTTCGGTTACAACTGCCTGGCGATCGTGGGACAGCGACCCGAGGTCCTCGATCTGCGCACTGCGCTTCTTCGTTTCATCGACCACCGGCGCGAGGTCGTCGTACGCCGGACGCGGTACGACCTCCGCCAGGCCAAGGCGCAGAGAGAGCTCATCGAAGGCCTCGGGATGGCGATCACCGACATCGATCTGGTGGTCAGTACGATTCGCTCCTCCAAGGATCCCGACGAGGCGCGCGCGCGACTGATGACGTTGCCCCTCACGGGCCTCGAAGAGTTCGTGAAGCGGGCGGGCCGCCCCGACGCGGAGATCCAAGCGGCCAAGGAGCGAGGCGAATACTTGCTCTCCGAGCGGCAGGCGAAGGCCATCCTCGAGATGCGGCTCTCTCGTTTGACCGGTCTCGAGCGAGAGAAGCTCGCCACGGAATACGGGAGCCTCTGCAATTTGATCGGCGAGCTCGAGGCCATCCTTGCGAGCAAGACGCTGCTGGACGAGGTCATCGTCAAGGAGCTCGATGAAATCCGCGAGCGCTTCGGCGACGCGCGGCGGACCGAAATCGTCGAAGCCGAAGGAGACATTTCGATCGAGGACCTCGTGCCGGACGAGGAAGTGGTCGTCACGGTCTCGCACGCGGGCTACGTCAAGCGCGTCCCGCTGAGCGAATACCGAGCCCAGGGGCGCGGCGGCAAGGGCCTTCGGGCGATGGATACCCGCGATCAGGACTTCGTGAGCTGGGTTTTCGTCGTCAACGCTCACGCAAACGTCCTGTTCCTGAGCGACAAGGGCAAGGCGTACCTGAAGAAGGTCTATCAGATTCCCGAAACCGGCCGCGCCGCAAGAGGGCGAGCCGTCGTGAATCTCGTCGGCATGGAGCCGGATGAACGGGTCGCCGCCATTCTCCCGATTCGCGAGTTCGTCGATGAAGGGTATCTCCTGACGTGCACGCGACGGGGCCGGGTGAAGCGAACCAGTCTGAGCGCGTACGAAAACATTCGTCAAACGGGGATCATCGGCGTCGCCATCGGCGAGGGCGATGCGTTGCTGGCCGCCCGAATCGTCACCCCGGCGCAGCACGTCCTCATCGGCACCTCTGACGGCATGAGCATTCGTTTCGCCATTGAAGACGTGAGGCCGATGGGACGCGACTCGATGGGTGTCAAGGGTGTCGACCTTCGGGAGGGTGACCTCGTCATTGGCATGGACGTCATCGAGGATGAGAGCGAGCAGCAGGTTCTCACCGTCAGCGCAAACGGCTACGGCAAACGGACCCGGGTTGTGGAGTGGCGCACCCAGAACCGCGGCGGCAAAGGCATCATCGCGATGGACACCTCCGAGCGAAACGGCGCTCTGGTGAAGCTCCGCCTCGTGTCTCCGGAGGACCAGCTGATGGTGATTACAAACGGCGGACAGGTCATCCGAACCCGGGTGAGCGAGATTCGCGAAACCGGCCGCAACACTCAGGGCGTTCGCGTGATCCGACTACGGGATGGCGAGCAAGTCGTCGACGTCGAGCCTGTGGCTGAAGGCGAAGAGGTCGACGAGGAGGTCGACGAGTTGGTGGACGCGGAAGATCCCCAAGAACCCCAAGGAAATTAGCCCAAGCGGGACTGGAAATGTGTAATCCCGAGAACAACACGCTATCCTTGTGGGAGCCTTTTTGGGGAGTGTTTTGCGAGGGGTAGGGGAGTGTGAGTAGCGGACCCGTCATCGGGATCGACCTAGGTACGACCAACTCTGTAGTTGCCGTTGCAGACCAGCGCGGAGCGCGGGTTCTGGCGGACAGCGATGGGGTTACGTTGACCCCGTCGGTCGTTTCATTTCATCCAAGTGGCGATGTGTTGGTGGGCGCGCCCGCGAAGGAGCGGCGCCTGCTCGATGCAAAGAACACCGTTTACTCCGTCAAGAGGCTGATCGGTCGCCCATTCAGCAGCTATGAGGTCAAACACGCGCAAGAGCGGTTTGCGTTCGAGCTCTCGGAAGGCCCTAGCGGAGGTGTGCTGGTCGCAGCGCGCGGCGAGACTTACACGCTCAGTGAGATCAGCGCATTCGTGCTCCGGCACGTTCGAAAGGTAGCCGAACAAGGGCTGGGCCAAGAGTGCGGCAGGGCGGTCGTCACCGTGCCCGCCAACTTCAACGAGCTACAACGAAGCGCGACCAAAGCCGCTGGACGCGTGGCCGGTCTCGACGTGCTTCGCATCGTCAACGAACCAACCGCAGCGGCCCTCGCATACGGATACAACAAGACCTCGACGGAGCGGGTCGCTGTCTATGATCTGGGCGGCGGCACGTTCGACATCACCATCCTTCAGCTTGCCGGAGACGTGTTCGAAGTGCTCGCAACGGCCGGAGACACGTTCCTCGGCGGCGATGACCTCGACACAGCGATCGCAGACCATATGATCGAGCGTTTCCTCGAGGCTCATCGCTACGATGTGCGGCAGGACGTCCAAGCCTACGAGCGGCTCAGGGCGGCTGCGGAGTGGGCGAAGATCCAACTTTCGAACAAGCCCGATATTCAGCTCTGCGTCGAGGAGCTGGCCTACGGCGATGGAGGTGCGGCGCTCAACTTGGACTACGCGCTGACGCGCAAGCAGCTCGAGCACATGTGCCAGCCCCTGGTCGCCCGGACCTTCGACGTTTGTGAAGATGCCATGAAGGCAGCGGGCTTGCGTCCCACTCAGCTGGACAATGTCATTCTGGTTGGCGGCTCGACGCGCATTCCGCTGTTGCAACGAATGGTCGCCGAGTACTTCGGGCGCGAGCCGAGGGTGGACATCGATCCCGACTTGGTCGTCGCGCAGGGCGCTGCGCTTCACGCGCAGTCGCTCTCCGTCCCAGCTCGCAAAGCCCCGTTTGCCAAGGTCTCGCTCAAGAAAGTTGCCCAATCGACCGGCGACGCGCTCGGCATTGCGGGCGGTGCGGACCTCGACGAAGAGATCACAAACGTCGGAGATCGCCCGCCGCTCCCACCACTTCCGCCGCCGCCCGTCGCGCGAGCAGCGCGCAAGGCGACCCTGCCTGGTCAGGCGCCGCCTCCGCCTCCTCCCGTGGCGCTCGATTCAATGGCGGATTCGCTCGCCGACGACGATCTGCTCGACGCACCGACCCGTGCTCGTGAGCCGAGTTACGCGGAGCAGCCCACGCGGGTCGGCACGCTCGATTTCAATCCATCGACCACCGAGGACGCCTCCGGTCTCCTGATGCAGATCGGGCTAGACGCCGAGGACGGCTTCGAAACGCCGGATGAAGAGCGCTCGTCGCTCATAGTGGAGCTTGGAGACGATGCCTTTGGGCGCGACTCGGTGCCTATGGAAGAGGTCTCGCACGCCGATGTCCCAGTCGACCTTGGAAGCCAGGCCCCGGCGATGCTCCGTGCGGCGCTCGACGAAGAGGTCGATACAGTCACTGGTGCGATAGCCGCGGTCGCGCCGGCTGAGACGGCTCCGCAGGCGCCGCTGCTCCTCGACGTCACGCCACTCTCGCTCGGGGTCGAAACCGTCGATGGCTACTGCGAGCGAATCATCCGTCGCAACTCGGCGATTCCCGCCGGCCAAACCAAGATGTTCACTACGGCGCGCGATCGACAAGAGACCGTCGTCGTCCGCATCTGCCAAGGCGAGGACCGCAGGGTGTCTGAGAACCAGCTTCTCGGTGAGGTCGTGCTCGACGGGCTGCGTCCGGCAGCTCGCGGCAAGGTTCAAATCGCGGTTCGCTTCATGATCGATGCCGACGGCACGCTCCAGGTCAGGGCGCAAGACGTTGGAACCGGCCAGCAACAACAGATCGCCATCAAGCTCATCGGGGAGCTGCCCGAAGACCAAATCGAGCAGCTTCGTGAACGCCACGAGGCGAAGCTCGGAGGCTGAGCCATGTCGGACCCGGCAGATCGTTTCGACTATTACCAGGTCCTGGAGATTACCCCCGTCGCTAGCTCGGACGAGGTTCGAGCCGCCTTTCATCGTTTTGCGCGCGAGCATCATCCGGACAACTTCGTGGGCTCGCCCGAAGAAGCGGCGCGGCACACGGAGCGTTACCGGCTGGGAAGCGAGGCGTACCGCATCCTCCTCGATCCCATGAAGCGCAAGCTTTACAACGAGGGTCTCGCGAAAGGTGTGCTTCGCTATTCCGAGGATCGCGCCGAGGAGAAGCGCCGGACGATCAGAGCGCCGGGCGGAGTGACGTTGCGTTCCGGCAAGGCACGGGCCTTTTTCTCGCAAGCGCATCGAGCGATCAAGTCCGAGGACTGGGCTCAAGCAAAGCTCAACCTCAAAATGGCGATTCAGAACGAGCCCGACAACGACGACCTCAAGTCCAAGCTCGAAGAAGTTCTCGAACGGATGAAGTCGGGCTAGTTTGGTAGCCTGGAACGATTTCCGGGCTATGGTACCGGCGTCATGGGACGAACAGCGACGATAGAACGTCGAACCAAGGAGACGGACATCCGCGTGGTGCTCGATCTCGACGGCAGCGGCCAATACCAGGTGGAGACTCCGATTGGATTTCTCACGCACATGGTGGAACAGCTCGCCAAGCACGGGCTGTTCGACCTGGAGGTACGCGCTCTCGGCGATACGCACATCGACGGGCACCACACGACCGAGGACCTGGCCATCGCGCTCGGGCAGGCGTTTGCCATCGCCCTAGGCGAAAAGGCCGGCATTCGACGTTTCGGTTCTACCACCTTGCCGATGGACGAAGCCTGCGTCACCTGCGCGCTGGATTTGTCCGGTCGCCCCTACTTCGTTTGGGCCGTCACGCTTCCAAAGGCAAAGATTGGTGACTTCGATGCCGAGCTCGCCGAGGTGTTTTTCGAGGGCTTCGCGCGTGGGAGCCAATGCAACCTGCACATGCGCCAGCACGCGGGCGAGAATCTCCACCACGTCATCGAAATCAGCTTCAAGGCCTTTGCTCGCGCGCTTCGGGAGGCGACCGAAATCGACCCTCGGGTCGTGGGTGTGCCTTCGACGAAGGGCACGTTGACTGAATGACTACAGGCCGGGTAGCGATTGTTGATCTGGGCCTCGGTAATTTGCACAGCGTGGCCAAGGCATTCGAGCGTGCGGGCGCGAAAGCCGAGCTGAGCGCCGATCCGGATGTCCTACAGCGGGCCGATCGCCTGGTGATGCCGGGGCAGGGTGCCTTCAAGGAGTGCGCGCATGCGCTTGCAGGAGAGGTCGGCGAGGCCGTGCGCGCCTGGATCGACACTGGTCGCCCCTACCTCGGAATTTGCCTTGGGATGCAAGCCTTGTTCGAAGAGAGCGAAGAGGCGCCGGGGGAAAAGGGGCTCGGCATCTTCCCCGGTTCCGTCAAGCGCTTTGGGACCAACTTGCGCGATGCGGAGGGGCGCAAGCTCAAGGTGCCGCACATCGGGTGGAACCAGATCGAAAGCCGACACCCGGTGTTCGAGAACGAAGAATGGTACTATTTCGTTCACAGCTACTACTGCGTCCCGGACGACGAGAGCCTCGTGGTCGCCACGACCGACTACGGCGGGCCATTTTGTTCGGCGATCGCTCGGGACAACGTCCTGGCATGCCAGTTCCACCCGGAAAAAAGCCAGCACGCCGGTGCCCGCTTGATCGGACACTTCCTCGGAGATGTGGCGTGGAATTGATTCCAGCAATCGATTTGCTCGACGGTAAGGTCGTACGGCTGCACCAGGGTAAGTACGATCAGGTTACGGTCTACGATGACGATCCTGTCGCCATGGCAAAGCGGTTCGAGGATCAGGGCGCCCAACGGCTCCACGTGGTCGACCTCGAAGGCGCGCGCCGAGGTGAGCCCGCGCACGTTCCGATCATACGAAGCATCCTTCGTGACACGAAGCTCCAGGTTCAAATCGGTGGGGGCGTTCGCAACGAAGATGTTGCGGCGCAATGGATGGATGCTGGCGCAGCTCGCGTCGTGCTCGGCACCGTGGTCGTGAAGGAGCCCGATGTCGCCCGGGCGATTTGCAACTGCTATCCGAGAGGCGTCGTGTTGGCGCTCGATGCCCGCGACGGGAAGATCGCCGTCGAGGGCTGGCAAGAGCAGAGCGCGCAAGACGTCACGGAGCTCGCCAAGGAAGTCGATGGCTGGAACATCGGCGCGATCCTATTCACCAACATTCACAAGGATGGCACACGCGAGGGGCCGGACGTCGAAGGCACTGCCGGCTTGCAGTCGCTGGTCGAGACGACCGTAATCGCCTCGGGCGGTATTGGCTCGCTCGAAGACCTTCGCGCGCTCAGCGCGGCGGGCGTTCGCTCGTCGGTTTGCGGGCGCGCGCTCTACTCGGGTGCCTTCAACCTCTCCGAAGCCTTCGCCGCGCTCGAGGAGTCCTGATGCTGGCCAAACGAATCATCCCGTGTCTCGACGTCAAAGAAGGGCGCGTCGTCAAGGGCATCAACTTCGTTGGACTTCGGGATGCGGGCGATCCGGTCGAGTCGGCGCAGCGGTACAGCGCCGGCGGGGCGGACGAGATCACTTTTCTCGACATCACGGCATCGCACGAAAACCGTCGAACCCTCTTCGATCTGGTCGACCGGACGGCGTCGACCGTCGCGGTTCCACTCACGGTGGGTGGGGGGGTGCGAGAGCGGCGTGATGTGAGTGAGCTCTTACATGCTGGGGCCGACAAGGTCTCGATCAACAGCGCCGCTGTATCGAACCCGGACTTCGTCAAAGAGATGGCCGAGGCATACGGTTCGCAGGCGATCGTGGTAGCGATCGATGCAAAGCGGGTTCCGGGCGAGGCCGAGAAGTGGACGGTCTACACACACGGGGGAAGGCGGGACACGGGCCTCGATGCGATCGCCTGGGCCCGGCAAATGGCCGACTATGGCGCCGGCGAAATCCTCTTGACCAGCATGGACCGAGACGGGACTCAGGACGGCTATGATCTGCTGTTAACTCGCGCGGTTGTGGACGCAATCTCGATTCCAGTTGTAGCTTCCGGGGGCGTGGGGACTCTTGGGCACGTGCATGAAGGCCTGGCAGCCGGAGGAGCCGATGCGGCGCTTGCGGCTTCTATCTTTCACGACGGTCACTACACTGTGGCCGAGGTCAAGGAGTACCTGCTCGACCATGGGGTATGTGTGCGCCCGCCTGAGCGGGATTGAGGGGTAGCGATGGGCAGAGACGTCGGCGTGGGCGAACTGGTGCAGGAGCTGGAGCGGCGCGGTGATCGGCTCCCGTTCGAGATCGGTGCCTTTGTCGCTCTCGAAGCTTGCGAGGGTCTCCTCCTGGAGTCTGTGAAGATCGACCCGGATGATGTCCGGGTGACCTTGGAAGGGTCGGTGGTCGTATCCGATGAGGCCGAGCGAGCGGAGCCGGACGAGGCTGCCCGCTCTCTGGTTTCTGTACTCGCCCGGCTGCTCGTCGCAGCGGGACCCGGCGTCCCACCGCATCTCCTGCAGCTCGTCAAGGACGGCACGACCGGGCAGAACCCCCGCGACCTTCGGCATCTGCACGACGCCATCGAGGCGTCGCTCATCCCAATCAACCGCGGCGCATCCCGACGCGTTCTCGCTCGCCTCGTTCGCGACAGCGACCGGCCGCCGGCACCTGAGCCCGTCCGGGTCGATCCACGCGAGCTCGACACGGAGCTCGAGGAATTGTTGCGCGATCCTGCAACCAGGACCCTGGAGCCAGCGCAGGCCGGCTCGCGATTGGAAGAATGGAACGCAGAAGAGCCGATCACGGAGCAGATCCGTGTCCCGGGGGCCTTGACTCGCGACGTTGACCTCGATGCTCAACCGGAGACGGTGCCGGTTCCGCCTTCGCGACCCGCGGTCGCGCGAAGCTCCGCGTCCGTCCCGGAGCTCAGGGCGCCATCGGCTTCGGACTCGCGCGCTGCGGTTGCAGCGCTTCCGGAGCAACCGCCTCAGCCGGGGCCCGAGCCCATCACGGCGACGATCCGAAAATGGTCCCGTGACGAGGAGAGGGAGTCCGCGGCGGCGCCAGAGTCAGTGTCAGAGTCAGAGCCAGAG
Source organism: Myxococcales bacterium (assembly GCA_029862185.1). Classification (GTDB taxonomy): domain Bacteria; phylum Myxococcota_A; class Polyangia; order Polyangiales; family Houyiibacteriaceae; genus SG8-38. Next base: position 3,506 of record JAOTXX010000033.1, on the reverse strand, counting down.
TCAGAGCCAGGGTCAGCGCCAGTGCCAGTGTCAGCGCCAGCGCCAGTGTCAGCGCCAGTGTCGGTGCCAGCGTCAGTGACTGGGACCGGGACCGCGACCGGATCCGCAGCCCTCTTGGAGACCCCGACTGAGTCCGTGTTCGGCGCCGGGTCCGTGTCCCACGCCGAGTCCATCCCTGCGCCGTTGCCCGCGCGGGAGTCCGCGGCGGCGCCAGAGCCCGCGTATGACAGGCCTTCGTTCGCCGTTTCGCAGCCGCCGAAGCGCCGTGGCGGCTTGGGGGTCTTGCTCGTTGCCGGGGTCATGGGCCTCGGCCTCTATGCACTCATCAGCACGGGGGCATTGGACACACTGCTTCGGCCGGCCGCGGCGCCTGCGGCGTCGGCCACGCCTGGCGTCATCGACGTCACGGTCATCCCCAGTGATGGGCAGGTCTTTGTGTTCGTTGGACGCGGTCCCGCAATTGCTGAAGGACTAGCGGTCGATGCCGACCACGAATTCATCGTCTTCGACCGTGGGCTCCGCCCATCGAGGGCTCTCGTTCCCCGTGGTGCAAGCTGGACGACGACGGAAGACGGCTTGGTCTACGAGCTGGCGATTCAAGCCAGGGCGGTCGCCGATCCATCGGACGAGCTCGATTTCGGCGGTGCGAAGACCAAGCCGTCTTCCATCGACACCGGAGAGAGGGCTAGGGTCCGAATCGTGACCAACCCGCCCGGCGCGAAGGTGTATCGCTACGTAGGCACCGGTCCAAGCGTACGTATCCCCGCGGCTTCCATTCACGAAGGCCAGGAGATTCTAGCCTTTCATTCGGAGCACGAGACCCGCCGCGCGGTGATCGGGCCCAGCGACTGGCAACTGGCGGAGGGCCAGACGATTTGGAGCGCCACCTTGCAAATCGAGCTGCCGGGGCTCCCGACGTCAGCTGCCCCGGAAACGCCCGAGGACTGACTCGACTTCGCTCCGAATCGACTCGAGCCCTGACTCGGTGTCCGCTTCGAAGCGAAGGACCAAGACCGGCTGCGTATTGGAGGCGCGAACCAGTGCCCAACCACCTTCGAATTGGATGCGCGCGCCGTCGATGTCGATCAGCGCGTGCGTGGGCCGGTAATGATCGACAATCTGCTGAACCAGCTCGAACTTACGGGCGTCGTCGCAATCGACGCGAATCTCCGGGGTGGCGAATGTCTGGCGCACGTCGGCCAGCATCTCGTGGAGCGGCACATCGCTCCGTGAAACGATTTCGAGAACTCGGAGCGTTGCATAGATCGCGTCGTCGAAGCCGTAGTAGCGGTCCGCAAAGAAGATGTGCCCGCTCATTTCTCCGGCCAGGAGGGCTTTCTCTTCTTTCATCTTGGTCTTGATCAGCGAGTGGCCCGTCTTCCAAAGCACGCCGCGCCCGCCATGCGCTTCGATGTCGTCGTACATCGTTTGAGAGCACTTCACCTCGCCGATGATCGTCGCGCCGGGGTGTTCTTTGAGCAGCGCGCGCGATAGGACGATCATGAGCTTGTCGCCCCAGATGACCTCGCCGCGCGCGTCGACCACTCCGACGCGGTCGGCATCGCCGTCATAGGCGAAGCCGAGCTCGAGCTTATCTTTGACGACACGATCGATGAGCATCTCGAGTGTCTCTGGCTCCGTCGGATCGGCATGGTGAACGGGAAACGTGCCGTCCATATCGCAAAGCATCGCGACGGGGTTGAGCCCGAGCGCCCTGGTCGTTTCGAGGGCAAGGGGGCCGCCCGCGCCGTTTCCTGCATCGATTGCGAATCGGATGTCACGTCGCCCGAGCTGGATGTCTTCCTGTGCCTTCTTCACATAGGCCGGCGTCGGGTCGACGGTCTCCACCGTGCCGCCCGGAGCGCGGTGGCAGCTTTCGTTCTCCATGACGGTGCGGAGCTCTTCGATATCGATGCCGTAGAGCGAGCCCTTGCCCACCATCATCTTGAAGCCGTTCTCGTCCGGAGGGTTGTGGCTTCCTGTGATTTGAACGCCGCCGTCGAGGTCGAGCTCATGCACCGCGAAGTACAAGAGCGGGGTGGGGCCGACGCCGATGTCTACCAGTTGCATGCCAGTTTCGATCAGCCCGGCGCAAAGGGCTTCGTGCAGGCGCGGCGAGCTCAGACGGCAGTCGCGTCCGACGCCGATTCGCCGCAACCCTCGCTTCGTGAAGAAGGTGCCGAGGCTCAGCCCCAGCGCTCGCACGAAGCCGTCGCCGAAATCGCGCTCGGCGTGTCCACGAATGTCGTACTCCCGAAAAACGTGTGGATTCATAGGATCAGCGCCTGTCGTCGTCTCGTTCACGAAGGGCGGCGACGACTTCCCGAACGTCTTGCGCGCGTTCCCTTGGGACGATTAGAAGCGCATCGCCGGCGTCCACCACGACCAGGTCACGCACGCCGATCAGGGCAATCAGCTTGCCATCGGGCGCCGCGACGAAGTTTCCGCTGGCGTCGACCGCGATGGCGCCTTCGGGCAGGACGTTGGCCTGCTCGTCTTGGGGCGCGAGCTCCCATGCCGAAGTCCAGCTCCCGAGGTCGGACCATTCGAATGAGCCGGGCACCACGCTGACGGCGCTGACCTTTTCCATGATGCCGTGGTCGATGCTGACGGCGGGCAGCCCTCCGTAAGTTTCCTGAACCAGGGCTTCTTCGTTGCCCGCTCTCGCGGCCTCATCGTACCGCTGCAGCTCCTGACCCAGACCCGGAAGATGCTGGTCGATCGCTTCGAGGATTCGAGACGCGAGGAAGAAGAACATCCCACTGTTCCAAAGGAAGTTCCCGTTCGCGACGAACTGTTCGGCGCGTCGGCGGTTCGGCTTTTCGACGAAGCGTCGGGCTCGAAAGACCCCTGGGTCGAGCTCCGAGCCGACCTCGATGTAGCCGTAGCCGGTTTCCGCCCGCGAAGGGCGAATTCCGATCGTGACGTAGTCGCCGTGTGTCGCAGCTTCGAGCCCGCGACGCAGCGTGTCGACATAGGCCTCGGTTTCACGGATGTAGTGATCGGCGGGAAGGACCGCCATGATCGCATCTTCGTCGAGCCGCTTCACGTGGGTTGCTGCCCATCCGATACAAGGAGCGGTGTTGCGTCCCACGGGCTCCGCGAGGATCTGCTCAGCTTGCAGCTCGGGAAGCTCTCGTTCCACTTGGCTGCGAAGCTGCTCTGACGTGACGACGAACGTACGTTCCGTGGGGAGCATGTCCCAAACGCGCTCAGCGGTCGCGCGAAGCAAGGAACGGTCATCTGGGCCGAGCGCGAGGAACTGCTTGGGCCGGTCGCGTCGCGAAAGCGGCCAGAAGCGAGTACCGGAGCCTCCCGCCATGATCACCGCGTATGCTTTTTCGCTGTTTTTCAAGAGCCAGTCCCTGCCTCAGCGCGCGATCAGGAATACTCCCAGAGGCACGAGGTATATCGCGAACGTCCACATCCGTCCGACGAGAATGATCTGGCGGAGGATAACAAGGCAGACGTATCCCGTCACCAGGGCCGTTGCACCGCCAACCCAG
>JAOTXX010000106.1 GCA_029862185.1 Myxococcales bacterium | reverse complement strand
CAATGTACATTCCACACTTGGAGGATGTATGACGACCGACGTCGAAAGACTCGATTTTCCCGGCAGCGATGGCCAGACCCTCTCGGGTCGACTTCACTTGCCGGCGGTGAGCCCAATCGCCTGCGCTGTCTTCGCTCATTGCTTCACCTGCTCCAAGGACAGCAGAGCTGCAAGGTACGTCGCAGCGGCTCTTGCGGAGAAGGGCATCGCGACCCTGCGATTCGACTTCGCGGGGCTGGGTGAGAGCGAAGGCGAGTTCGACAGCACGACGATCGCTCACGATGCAAACGACATCGTTGCTGCTGCGGGCGCGTTGCAGACGCTCTACCCCGTACCGGTGCTGCTCGTTCGGCATAGCCTCGGCGGCGCGGCAACGCTCGCCGCAGCGGGACGGATCTCGGGAGTGGCCGGTGTGGCGACCATTGGTGCGCCCTTCGAAGCCGAGCATGGCGAGCAAATCAGCAGCATGCGGAAGGCATTGGTCGTCTTTCACTCCCCGCAGGACAATGTCGTGGGGATCGACAACGCACGCTTGATTTACGAAGCCGCCCGGCACCCGAAGAGCTTCGTCTCTTTGGACGGGGCCGATCACCTGCTCGGCCGGCGCAGCGATGCGCGTTACGTCGCGGAGGTTCTGGCGGCCTGGGCAGGGCGCTATTTGCCCACGCAGCCTGCTGAAGAGATCCCAGAGGATTCTCCCGAGGGCGAGGTCATCGTCGAAGGGAAGACGAGCAGCTTCTTACAGCGAATTCAGGCACGCCATCTCACGTTTGCAGCCGACGAACCGGTCGACAAGGGCGGTAGCGATCTCGGCCCCAATCCTTACGAGCTGCTGCTCGCTGGCCTCGGCGCATGCACCTCGATGACCTTGAAGATGTACGCGGGGCGCAAGGAGTGGCCTCTCGAAGCGGTACGGGTCACCCTACGTCACAATCACGTTCATGCAAAAGACTGTGAAGACTGCGACAAAGACACCGGGATGATCGATGTGATTGAGAAGAAGCTCGAGCTGGAGGGCGACCTCACCGAGGAACAACGTGAGCGCCTCCTCGCGATATCGGCGCGCTGCCCGGTGCATCGAACCCTGCTCAGCGAAATCAAGATCCGCTCGGAGCTCGCTTGACGACACTCGCCTCGGTGAACAACGTTTCGCTCGCACTTGGGGGAGACACGCTCTTTGATGGGCTGTCGCTCCAGGTGCACCAGGGTGATCACATCGGTCTGGTGGGCCCGAACGGATCGGGGAAATCAAGCCTGTTCCGTTTGCTCGCTGGCAAGATCGAACCCGACGGAGGCACCGTGAACACGCTCCCAGGCGTGCGGGTTGGCTTTTTGCCCCAGGAGATCACTTCGTTTCCGAACGAGGAAGTGCTGACCTTCGTGTACGACAGTGTGCCCGGCCGGCCCGAGCTTCGCGCGGAGCTCGAGCGGCACGAAGCTCGATTGGCCGAGCTCGAGCACGACAGCCACGCCAACCACGATGAGCTGGTCACCGTGGCGAGCTCCGTGGCGGAGCTTCACGAACAAATCGCCCTGCTCGATGCTCAGTTCTCGGAGCATGACTCAAAAAAGATCCTGCACGGGCTCGGCTTCACTCAGGCCGACCACCAGCGCCTCTTGTCGGAGCTGAGCGGCGGCTGGAAAATGCGCGCCGTATTGGCGTCACTCTTGTTTCAAAGACCCGGGCTACTGCTCCTCGACGAGCCCACCAACCACCTGGACATGCCGTCGGTCGCATGGTTTTCGAAGTTCTTGAGCAGCTACGACCAGGCCCTCTTCCTCGTCTCCCACGATAGGGAATTTCTGAACGAGCAGGTGAACCGAGTCGTCAGCTTCGAGCCCGAAGGCGTTCGGACGTTTCGAGGGAACTATGAGCGGTATCTCTTGCAGCGCGAGGAAGAGCGGCAGCTTCTCGAGAACCGCGCGAAGAACCTGGAAAAGGAAAAGGAACACCTCGAGCAATTCGTGCGGCGTTTCCGGGCCAAAGCGAGCAAGGCGGCTCAGGTTCAAAGCCGCGTTCGCAAGCTCGAGAAGATGGAGTCGGTGGAGCTCCACGCCTCTGCGCGCGAAGTTCGTTTCTCGTTTCCGGCAACCGATCGAGGCGCGCGCACCCCGATGCGCGTGGATGACCTCTGCAAGTCGTTTGGCAAGCACGTGGTGTTCGACCGCGTGACACTGGCGGTGGAACGCGGCGACCGCATCGCGATCGTAGGACCCAACGGCGCAGGCAAGACGACGCTACTGAAGATCTTGGCCGGGGAAATCGAGGCCTCGGCGGGGCGAGTGCATCTGCCCGGGCAATCGAACGTCCGGTATTTCGCCCAGCACCATGCGGAGGCCCTCGACCTGCAACGCACGGTGCTCCAAGAGGTTGCCTATGCCAGCGATGGCACGAGCGTGGAGAGCGTCCGCAAGGTGCTCGGTGCCATGCTCTTTGGTGAGCGAGCGATCGACAAACGAATCTCCGTTCTCTCGGGCGGTGAACGGGCGCGGGTCGCCCTCGCCAAAATCCTCGTTCGCCCCGGCAATGTCTTGTTGATGGACGAGCCGACGAACCACCTCGACCTTCAGACCACCGAATCCCTCACCGATGCGCTTGCCACCTACGACGGCACCTTGCTCTTCGTCAGCCACAACCGAGCTTTCATCCGCCGCCTCGCGACCAAGCTCTGGGTCGTGCACGACCGCGGCGTTGAAAACTATCCGGGCACCCTCGACGACTACCTCTGGTCTTGCCAGCAGCGGGATGTCGCCCCGGCGACGGAGGCCGCGATCAAGCCAGTGGCTCAAAAGAGAAGCCGGCAGGCCCGAAAGGAGCAGCGCCGGAAGGAAGCTGAGCTTCGTTCCAAGCAGAATCAGGGCGTGAAGCCGCTGGAGAAACGCGTCGGGGAGCTCGAACGATCGATTGCGAGGCTTGAACAAACGATCGCCGAGCACAACGAGGAGCTGAGCAAGCCCGAGGTGTACGACGACCCGGAGCGACGCGATAGGCTACTGGACGAGGCGCGAACCGCGCAACGCGAGCTGGAACGCTCGTTCGAAGAATGGACCGAATCGAACGAGAGGCTCGAACAGCTCCGAGGGGAGCTGAAATCCATGGAGGGTTGAGTATGAAGAAGCTGACCGACGCCGAAATCGCCGAGCACATGAAGGCTCTCCCAAACTGGGAGCGTGGGACGGATCGCATCCGTCGCGTGTTTCGCTTCAAAGACTTCGTCGAAGCGTTCGGCTGGATGAGCAGCATCGCCATCGTGGCCGAGGCGATGAATCACCACCCCGAGTGGCGAAACGTCTGGGCGACGGTCGAGGTCGAGCTCAGCACGCACGACGCAGGCGGGCTTACCGAGCTCGACATGAAGCTCGCCTCGAAGATGGACGAGCTCAGCCGGCTCGGCTGACCCTGCCTAGGGTGTCCTCGTTAGTAGGTCGCCGTGGCAACCGGGGTCGTCAGGTCGTCTACGTCGTGGACTCTGACGCCGCCGTGGCTGATCGAGTAGATGAAATCTTGGTCGTCGCCGCTGATGAAGACGCCACGGGTGATCTGCGGTTGGTAGCCGCACTGGTAGTAGAACTCGTCGACCGGATACCCAATTCCCCCGCAGTCATCGAGGAGCAGGTCCGAGTGGTCGACGGCGCCGCGGGGAGCGAAGCCGTCCTTGGCGCTCACGTCCCAGAGCTCGAGCGTGCTCGAGAAGTTCCCCTCGTAGGAGACGAACGGGAATGCGAGCAGGCCGTCGCCAGCGATTTCCGTGTCAGCGTAGAAGTTGAACGCCTTGTGGTTGTGATTGGCCTCGGAATAGCCCTCGCCGACGAGCGCCTTGTGCGCCAGCATCGGATTCACCGGATCCGACACGTCGAAGATCTGAAGAGCGGTGCCATTGTCTCTTTGCGTCTGTTCGTCGACGTCGCGACCGATCGTCAATAGATGGTCGTCGCCAAGCGGGTGCATGTAGTCGCTGAAGCCCGGAATCTTGAGCTCGCCGAGAACCTTGGGGCTTTCAGGATTGCTGAGGTCGATCGCGAACAGTGGGTCGACCTGCCGGAAGGTCACGATGTACGCAAGGTCTCCGATGAACCTCGCCGAGAAAATTCGCTCGCCTTCTGCAAGCGGCGGCGTCGAGCCAGCGAGCTCGAGTGCGTTGCCAGCGAGCCTCAAAGTACTGACGAGATTGTCGGTCGTCGGCGGAATCCAGACGTCCGGAGCCACCCCGCTGGTGTCGCGGTCGGGCCAGGTGGTCCGCGTCGTCGCGATCCGGATGATGCCCCCGCGCTCGTCGATCGAGAACTGATCGTTGACGATGCCCTGGACGAAACCCGAACCTTGATAGGGCGTCCGTTGCTGATCGAACGAAACCGCGAAGCGATGCACCGCGGTGCGGTCACTATTGACGCCGCGTTCGAAGAACGTCCAATCCGGCTGAGTGAGCACCATCGCCTGGCCATTGGCGTAGACCTGGCTCGCCTGGCCCAGAATCGATGTGATTTGGGTGTCGCTGTCGCTCTCGATGTCGAGACCGACGATTTGTGTGAGCCCGTAGTTCGTGAGGCCCGGCGCGGGTGAATAGAAGTCGGAGCACTGCACGGGCTGCTCTTGAATCTCGCCATCCACACGCTCGCCCCAGACCGGCACCCAGTCCTTCAGCGCGGTCGCGCGAATCGCCTCTGTGGCTTTCACGGCCCAGGCGCGCGCGAGAAGAATCTCAGCCTCACGGGTCTCCGGGTAGGCCTCTCCGTTGTAGACGAAGTCGTAGAGGTAGGGCACGGTGCCGGGTCGCTGCATGCTGCTTTGCACTACCGCGCGAACGATGCTGCCATGCCGGCGCGAAGAGGTGTACCAACCGTCGACGTAAACCTCGCGCACTGCCACGGGCGTTTCGCCGCTCAGGTCGATGACCGTGATCTTCACGAAGGATCGGCCGCAGAAATAATAGCCGTCGATGTCGGCCAGCGCAGGCTCGGGGCCACCGCCGTAGTAGCCTTGGCACAGGTCGCCGTCGTCCAAGGCTTCGACGCCATAGGCATTGGAGAACACGACGGCGCGGTCGCCTTCGACGAACATTTCGATGGCGCCGCCTTCGATCTCGAGGTCGGCGACTTTGGACAATTGGGATGCCGGCCAGGAATCAAACTCGTGGAAACCGTTGCCACGGATCACGTAAAGCTTGAGACCGTCAGCGCCGACCTTGACGATGTCGGCCTCGTCGACATCGCCGACTTGCCGGTTGGTATCCGAGAAACCCGTAGGAGCTCCGGCCCCGTCTGCCGTTGGCGGTGCCGAACCAGCGGCGCCGCCCGAACCGCCTTCGAGCACATCGTCGAATGCGACCGGACCGCCCCAGCGGGTGTAATACTCCTGGTTGACGAACGACTCGAGCTCGAGCTCAACCTTGGCGATCGCGTCCTCTTGAACGGCATCGAGCACGTCTTCGCAGGTCGTCGCCTGCCTGAGGGCGGCCTCGTACTGGCTCACCTCGGGCGTGGTCGTGCAGCCGGCCGAGCCCCCGATCAGCACCAAGCAAAGTATTCCGGTAAACTTGCGCATCCTCTTCCTCCTAGCTGGGTTCTATCCTAAGCAAGCAGCGTGCCTGGCGAAAACCCAAGCAATTTCATGTTAAGCACTGGGCCAGCCTGTGCCATTCGGATCAGCCTTGCACCCCCGTTGTGACCTGCTAATGAAGCTGAAAATCATTTTCATTTGCAAGAGGGAGATGGCGAAAATGACTTATCGACGCAGGGAATGGGTGGTGGCCGGGTGGCTTGCGATCGGGCTGATTGGCTGGGACCCCGGACTTGCCGGCGCGCAGGACGCCCCACCCTCCCCCGAAACCGACGCTGGCGCTGGCGCTGACACCGGCACTGGCACTGACGCTGACACTGACCTTGACGCTGGCACTGACGCTGGCGCTGGCACTGACCCTGGCGCTGGCACTGAGACCGACGGCCCTGAATTGATTCTGGCTCCTGGTGAGGTCGACAACGAGCAGTCCGATGCTGGGCAATACCGCGTCGAGATCGACCCCCTGCGCGGCATGCAGCAAGGGCGCATGCGGCGCGAGCAGAAGACTACGATCGGCGGCTACGGCGAGCTTCACCTAAACATGGTCAAGCCCGAGGACGACAGCCTCAGCTCCATCTTGGACTTTCATCGCTTCGTGATCTTCTTCGCGCACCGCTTCAACGATCGCTTCCAGTTCTACTCCGAAGTCGAGCTCGAACATGCCTTCGTCGCGGAAAGCGGTGGCGTGGCGATTCCTGGATCGGTACAGATCGAGCAGGCCTTCATCGACTGGCGCCTGCTCAAGGGCTCGAGTGAGGCGCTGTACTTGCGAACGGGTGCGATCCTGGTGCCGATGGGCATCGTCAACCAATGGCACGAGCCGCCGATCTTCAACGGTGTCGAGCGCCCAACGGTCGACCGCGTGATCATCCCGACGACCTGGCGAGAGGGCGGCATCGGTATCTGGGGCCAACCGAACGACAAGTTTCGCTACGAGCTCTATGTGCTGAGCGGCCTCGACGCGAGCGGCTTCTCCGGCAGGAGCGGCCTTCGCGGTGGCCGGCTCAAAATCACCCAGGCGGAGCTCAACGGGCCGGCTTTCGTTGGCCGTGCGGAATGGGAGCCCATCCTCGGCATGGTGCTCGGCGTGTCGCCGTACTTCGGTTTGGCAGGTCCCAGGGAGCTGCCCGACGTGAACGTGAAGGTCGGAGGCGTGTCGGGCGATTGGCGAATCTTGAGAAAGGGCTTCGAGTCTCGATTTCTGATCGCGTATTTCCACGTCAGCGACACCGAGGCCCTCCGCGTGATTCAGCCCGGCGAAACGGACCCGACGAGCACCGTCGGCTCGGACCTCTTCGGCGTGTACGGAGAGCTCGGCTACAACGTCCTCTACTCCGTCGATACCGAGATGGCGCTGGTGCCGTTCGTGCGCGTCGACTACTACGACACGACGTTCCAAGAATCGGATGCGGACTTCAACTTGCCGGCCTTCTTGGTGCCCACCATCGGATTGAGCTACCGCCCCATTCCGCAGGTGGTCTTCAAGTTCGACTACCAGTACGAGCGGCCCTCAAGCGGCGCGATCGCAAATCGGTGGAACGTCGGCATGGGCTACATGTTCTAGCTCGACTACGAGCTCGTGGGGCGCTCTTGGTCCGCTCTTCAGACCAGGCGTGGCATGCCGTGGCGATTGAAGTAAGGTCCGCTCATGCGACTCGCATCGGCCGTCCTCGCATTGACGCTATTCGCCTCCACCGCTCACGCGGAGGGTTGGCATGGCTCTGCAGCTGCCGGTGCCGACTTTGCTTTGGTCCCCGAAGTGACTGGCTTTGGCTTCGTGCTCTTTGAGGCGACCGGTGAAGACAAAGTCGGCAAGGGTGACGTTCGGCTTCTGTACAACACCGATACCATCCATCTGGAGATCGAACGCATACCGCTAGGCAAGAGTTTCGAGCTCTCGGTTGCTCTTCGAGGCGAGGCGTTCTTCGCGGGACTGCTCCGGTACTACTACGAGCAAGGCCTTCGCCGCTCGAACCTGGGATTCAACGCCAGCTACGTAGTCCTCTTGCCGAAGATTCAGTGGCACTTCGCGGACCACCACACGCTCGAGGTGCTCACCAACGTTCGCTACTGGTTCTTCGGCAGCAACAAGACCGACCCCAGCTATCTCCTGCCCGCCAACACCGTGGTCTTCGAGCCAAGGCTTGGTTACATCTACTGGAATATCGATTCGCCCGGTGAGGAGTACCGCGCGTCCAAGCTCTTCCCGCGGATTCAGGGCGTCGCCGTCGGCGCATCCGTCGGCGTCGACGTGCGCTCCGAGGTGCGCCCGTGGGGATTCGTGACTGCTCAGCCCGATCGAAACGATCCGAACAAGGCGATCTGGACCCTGAACCAATGGCTGCGCGCGGGCTGGCAGACAGGGGACTTCTTCCGGCTGGAGCTTCAGGAAACCTTCAACTGGGGCTGGTTTCAAGATGACCTCACCCGCCTGCGGGTCGGGGGCTTGAACCCCTACGTGGTCGTCGTTCCCGGCTTGCCTTGGTCGGCCAATATCTCGGAGCGCCTCGCGCTCGCGCAGCTCAGCGGTCACGTCCGACCCAAGAAGGGCAAGCCGCAAGAGCTCGGCCTGCTCGTTGCGGGCGGCACCATCAACGACCCGCGCCGTCAAGGGCTTCTCAACGACTTCAGCGGGATCGGGGGTCTCGCGCTCTTCACCGATCTTCGCTGGGGCCGCTGGCAGGTCTACGCGCGACTCGGATGGGCATTCCCGACGAGCTGGCTGCTCGACAACCCGCATTTTTCCGGCTTCGCGGGCCTGGGCGTCGACGCGTTCTGAACCGCCTTACTGGAAGGTGACGATGAGAAGCTTGATTTCGACTTCATCTTCGAGGCTGATCTTCGCGGCGATGCTGTCTGTGCCGATGCCATAGTCGTTGCGATCGATCGTGAGCTTGCCCTTGTAGGCCGTCGTATCGACGCCAGCGCCGTTCTTTCCTTTGGCGACCTTGAACGGAATGCTGACCAACTTCGACACGCCGTGCATCGTCAGGTTGCCTGTCACGACCAATTGGCTTCCTTGCATCTTCACGCCGGTCGAAGCGAATCGAATCATGGGATACTTCGCGGCGTTGAAAAAATCCGGGCTCTTTAGGTGGTTGTCCCGCTTGACGTTGTTCGTGTTGAGCGAGGCCACATCGATGTTCGCCTCCACTTTGACCGTCTCGGGCTTGCTCGCGTCGCCATCGATACTCACGCTAAATTTCTCGAACTCGCCGTCGACATCGAACAGCACCGTGGCCGCGGTAAAGCTCACTTTGCTGTGGACCGTGTCCAGTTTGAGGGGCGAAAAGGCAGCAAGCGCCGTCGAGCTGACCAAGAGAGCTCCGAGCGATGCTCCGAGCACGTTGCGAACCGCATACTTCATGGACTGTTTCCTTCTATTCATGACCTTCCCTATGCGCGGGCCGGGGCGATGTTTCATCCGACGACGCGACCCCGAGACGCTGGCGCGGCGTAACATCCCCGTAGCCGCGCGAATACACGCGATCAAGTGCCTGACTCGAGCACAGCAAGAACCCGCAAATGGGTTCGAATTTTGCACTGCCCGACGGGTACGCCTCTCGCCGAAGGCCCAGTCGGATGGAACATTCAGGAGCTAGAGCTCAGGTCTCCTCGGACACCGTCACGGGATCTTGATGAATGATGACCTCGGCATGGGGCAGGAGGGCTAGGATGCGTTCCTCGACCTCATCGGCGACCGCGTGCGCCCGAGTGAGCGGAAGGCCGTCATCGAGCTCGAGATGAAGCTGAACGAATCGGAGTCGGCCTGATCGACGCGTGCGAAGATCGTGAACCCCGACCACAGTTGGATGCGCTCTCGCGATCGCGAGAATCTTTTGCTGAACTTCCGGCTCCAGCTCGCGGTCCATGAGCTGTTGGAACGCTTCCGATCCGATGCGGACAGCGCTGTAGAAGATGTAAGCCGCGATTCCGATGGCGAAGACGGAGTCCGCCCAGGCCCAGCCAAGCGAAGACAATCCGAGCCCAGCGATGACGGCCAGGTTTGTGAGGAGGTCGGTCGCATAGTGCAGGGCGTCCGCTCGAATCGCCGTGGACTCGGTCTGTCGGATGACACTGCGTTGAAGTGTCAGAAGCCCCGCCGTCACCACGATCGAGAATACCATCACGGCGATGCCGACCTCGATGTCGCGCAAAGGCCGCGGGAAGCGCAGGCGATCGATCGCATGAAATAGTAAGAACACCGCGGAACCGCATACGAAGCCAGCCTGAGCTAGGCCCGCAAGCGGCTCCGCCTTGCCGTGGCCGAAACGGTGCTCGGCATCGGCTGGCACGAGCGAATAGCGGACGGCGACCAGATTGATCGCCGACGCAATGCTGTCCATCAAGGAATCGACGAGGGAGGCGAGCATGCTGACCGATCCCGTCCAGAGCCAGGCGAGCAGCTTGACCGCAATCAAGACAGCAGCGGTGAGCACCGACGCATAGGTGGCACGTCGCAATTGCTTGCTGTACGCCGCTTGCGGAGCTTGCCCGGGAGTGTGCATCTTTCCAGGCAGGAGTCTTGAGTCCGCGAGGCCCGCATGTCCAGAGCAACGGTGTCGGTTAGGGCTCGGGAGAGAAGCCAAGCTCGGGCCAAGGCAGAGAGTGCCACGAATGCGCCGGGCAGAGACCTCGCACCCAATCGCTTGGCGTGCCGCGTCGTGATGTCGCCGATGTCCTGCGACGGATGGAAGACCAACGCCTCGAGACGACGATAGGACGCACCTCGGGTTTCCTCGAGCACCGCTGTCACGCGATGCATCTCCTCGTCGGTGAGCGTCGCCTCGAGCACCCCCCAGAGCCGATTGAAGCGGCGCATCACACCGAGGTCGTAGTTGATCGGGTCGAGCAGCAAGGCATTGAGAACCTTGCCCAGGATGAAGAAGGGGCTCGGATAGGCGGCCGTTCGCCGCAGCCGCTCGCCGCGGAGGATCTCGACGATCCCGGCAATGACACCGGCCTCGTAGGCCCCACGCGCGCCCCCGCCGGAGAGCACGACGGCCGTCTAGTTCGAATTCTGAGCAACCACACCCATCTTCTCGTGTACAACGTGTCACCGGGATCGTTACGGAGCGTATGCCGCTCGGCTCGCTGTGATACGGATCTAACGACCGCGAGCCTGTCGCCATACCGAGAACGGCGACTTCCGCTGGCGCGTGGCAGCGATGAGCGTGCCCAGCCAAGCGCCTGGGAGAAACAGGAAGTTGATGACGAGCTCGTCGAAAAGACGGCTTTCGGGCACCGGTTGGCCACGCCAGCGATCTGGAAGGGCGTTGAGCGTGTTGGCGATGCGATTGGCGACGGTCATCACGCGTGCAACGTCTTCCACGTCACGCCGAGTTTGCGCCCCCAGGGCGTCAATGACCCCGTCTTGGGATGCATCTTCGTCGACTTGTGCGAAGTTGGCCTTGGTTCGTTCGCGCGCATGGGCGATCGCCAACCAAGTGCGCCGATCGAATGCGCTCTCGTCCATGTTCTCGAGCGCCGCGAGCTCCGCATCCGAGACCCCGGCTTCGAGGGCCATTCGGGTATGCGCGTGCTCGCACATCGTGCACGCGTTGACCTGCGCGACCGCGACGATGATCTTCTCTCGCAATGCTGGAGGCAAGCGACCCGCCATCCAAATCGCCCAGAGCGCAGGCACCCGTGTGAGGACCGACCCGAGGTCTCTGACGAGCTCGGGGAGCGTGTAGATGCTGGGAATAGCGCCTGAAGAGCCTCCTGCCATCGCTATGCTCCTTTCGTCCCCAGGACGCGCTTCACCATGTCGTGCATGTCATGAAGGCGCTCGCTGATGTGGTCCCGCTGCTTCGCATCGAGCAAGTCGAATACGAAGAGGAGCGTCTTGCGGCCGTCGGCTCGGCGCTTTTCGGCGGAGCGGGTGCCGGGGCCCCAGTCTTCGCGTTGTGTCCAAGCAGTCCACAGGAGGTCTCGAATCGCCGGCGCATCGGGGTGTTCGCGCATCCGTTTGGCAATCTCGACGAGGCGTTCCTCGTCCGCTCGAAGTCTGTCGGCCGCCTCATCGGGCATGGATGCCACGAATGAGCGGATCTCATTCTCTTGCGAATCGCTCAACCGACCTGACCATTCTTCGATCGCCTCCACGAACTTCTCTTGCCGGCTTTGAAGTCGCTCGTGCTCGGGCGCATTGAGCTCATCTCGCGTCTCTTGGAGTCGTTCATCGAGCTCGCGCTCGGCGTGGTCGATCTGCTCCCTGCGTAGGGTCGCCAAGATCGGCGCGGCCTCATCGAG